>CAIJXJ010000272.1 GCA_903824575.1 uncultured Methylobacillus sp. | reverse complement strand
CTGCTTGTAGTACTTCATTCGTGCTCCTTTTACTTGGTCGTTTAAGCAGCACGAACTCTACAGCAGTTCGCCACCTAAATTTCTTTACAAAAGTTGCACTTCAAATTTGAATCCGCCAAAAAATACAAAAATTTTTACCTTAAAAATCAGCACGTTTTCAGATGGTATTGGGGAATAACCAGGCTTTTTCCCGGGTGCTATCTGCCCCAGCGCAAGGCCGCCGTATGCACCGGGGCATCCCAGTGTTGACGGATCTCGTCATCCAGCAGGCAGACCGTGATCGAGGCACCTGCCATCTCCAGTGAGGTGACGTAATCACCCACCAGCGAGCGGGAAATTTTCATCCCTTGCTGCTCCAGCAGTTTTGCGGCTGCATGGTACAGAACATAAAGTTCCATCAGAGGGGTGCCGGTGAAGCCATTCACTAGCAACAGGATTTCCTGGCCATTTTGTGGCTGCAGGTCATGCAGGATGGCGCCTACCAGATCCGCGACAATGGCATCCGCCTGCCGCATGGGCTCACGCCGCCGCCCCGGTTCGCCGTGGATGCCGACACCCATCTCCAGTTCATCTGGCGCCAGTTCAAAGGTTGGGCGGCCCGCCGCCGGCACGGTGCAACTGGTCAGAGCCACGCCCATGGAAGCCGTGTGGCGGTTGACCTTATCGCCGAAGGCCTTGCAGGTGGCCAGGTCGGCACCAGTTTCGGCCAGGGCGCCGACACACTTCTCGACGATGACGGTGCCAGCGACGCCACGCCGTCCCGTGGTCCAGGTGGAATTCTCCACGGCGACATCGTCGCAGGTGGTGACGGTGGCGTGCGCACAGGACAGCATCTCGGCAGCCATTTCAAAGTTCATGACATCGCCGGCATAATTCTTGACGATGAACAGCACGCCCATGCCATTCTCGACCGCCTCGGCCGCAGCCAACATCTGATCCGGTGTGGGCGAGGTGAACACATGGCCCGGACAGGCAGCGTCCAGCATGCCATGGCCGATGAAGCCAGTATGCATTGGCTCGTGGCCGGAGCCGCCGCCGGAAATCAGTGCTACCTTTTGGCGGGATTTTTGGATGCGCGTCACGTAGTTTGGATCCAGGTGCAGGCTGATCAGATCCTTGTGTGCTGCGGCAAAACCGGACAGGCTCTCGACCAGCATGTCATCGATCTGGTTGATGAATTTTTTCATGAGTTTTCCTTGACCTTTAATTTTCTGCAGTGAGGTCACAGATCGTGTGAATGATGACCTGACAGGTCTTGGCGCCAGGATCGAGATGACCGATGGCGCGCTCCCCCAGGGATGCGGCACGGCCTTTGCTGGCAATCATGTCTCGGGTGGTGGCCAAACCCTGATCGGCCTCGCGCTTGAGCACGTTGAGCAGGTCGTTGCGCTCGAAGCCCTCGGCACTCAAGCGGGTAAAGCTGAGGGAGACCGGGACCAACACATCCAGCATGGTTTTTTCACCTACCTCGGCGTGACCGCGACTCTTGATGGCATCGACACCTGCGGCAAAGGCTGCGGCAATTCCAGGCAACGTGTCAGCTCCTTGCACCTTGACACATTTTGCCATACTGATGAAAAAGCTGCCGATCAGGGGGCCGGATGCGCCGCCGATGGTGGAAAGCAGTTTCATGCCGATTTTCTGCAACACTAAATCCGGTTCCAAAGCGGCAAGCTCGTCATGCATGTCGGTGATGACAGCAATGCCCCGCCGGATGTTGATGAAATGGTCACCATCGCCGATCGCACGATCCAGCGACTCGATTTCGGCTTCGTGGGCCAATAGGGCTGTTTTGACGGCTGTTGCCGCCCGCAAGATGAATACTGTGTCCATGGGTTGTCCGTTAACTTGGAAAAAACAGTTCAAACCGTCAAGCCGCTATTAAAACATAAGCATCTGGATTAAAACCGAATCGCTCATTATGGCGGACACCCCAGTAGGAGCGCAATTTCACCTGTGAAATTGAATTCCTACGCGTCAGCCAGATGACGAGACAAATCCGGGTAGATCTGGGTGCAAGAAAAATAGAAGATCAGCAATATCGCCTATGCTCTCGCCGTTCATCATTCGCGGCCCAATGACTAGCAGAACCGGTCATCGAGATTTGAAACGTCGATGTGCCCTATCGTCCACTAGAGGAAATTGGAGTAGATCCTCCATAGCTGCAATTAACGCGGCGCCGTCAAATTAATTCTCGATCTTAAGGTTTAAACCACCAGCCGCGAAAATATGCTGCATTAAAGGAGGTGCGTCATGGAGTGACCGGACTTTCAGTCCGCAATTCAAACCTGCCAGCTAAAGCTGTTGGTTGTTTAGTGATTGTAAGGCAGGCCTGTCTGACTAGCAGGTCATACGATCGCGGTTAATTGACAAACTACTGCGATTTCACCCCCCTATGGGCAGGTTCAAGACGCCGAGGTAAAGGGGGCCGTTGAAAAGCTTACAAGTCTTAATAGAAGAGGTTGCGACTGCCTTTCAACTTCGTCTTGATGATTGAGAATCTTTTCATGAACGATATCAGCCATATATTCTGGCTGAAATGAGTACAAAGCCCCGTAGGGTATTTCATTGTTACTGTTCATGACTCCCCCTGAATAAATTTTTCAACATTACGAAGTCCATAATAAACGATTTATATCTTTTATCAAGTTAATTCGTGTTTGCGGCAATAAATTGCCTAAATGCCCACCTTTGAGGGATATGACGGAACCGCGCATTTCCTGTGCCGTTAATAGCCTGCACGGAAATAAACGGATTTTTGAATTAATGTTGTTGTTCGATAAACATGTTTATGACTTGAGAAATTATAATAACTATACAAAACAGTAAGATATATTTTGGCATGACTTATGCTATCTCATTGCGTATCGATGGAAACCACCCTTGAGTAGCATCGTTCCCGCTGATTTAAGACAACTTGTAGGGCGGATTTACTGCTCGCGGATAAATCATTACTTGTATCAAGGCACAGTCAGGTTACGCCGTTAACCTGTGTTACAGGAGAAAGAAATGAAAAGCTTTAATTTGCAGGACTGGCTGGATGATCAACTTGAACATAACATTCTTAACGAACCAGTCGTCGAGCATGTTAACTTTCAGGATATAGATATGACAGGGTTAGGATTCCCCTACTACACTGCCCTTGAAGCAAATGAAATTGGCAATAATCCCAGCGTAAAACATTAAATTTTGGCTGGAAGGTCGGCCTCTGCTGAGAGAAATCAATTTCATGTTGGAATTCATGGATTAAGTTCTAATCAGTTTTGGAAAGACTAGTAATGGAAAATGTAGCTGACATCAATGACCTTGCCTCACTGTATGAGCAGGCAACAATCAATGCTTCTACTCCGAGACACCGCAGCATATCTCCTTTATCATTCACAACACCAGAGTAATTAATCCACCACCATGCATAGATTTTCCTGGCAACTGGTATTTATTTCGCTAGCCTTTGCCATCAACACGGTCGTATCACAGGCGACTGATGCGTTGGAACAGAATTACCCCGATATCATTGCTGCGACGGTGCAGTTCCGAGGGTCAGAGACGTTCGACTTCGATGTTACCGTTTCCTCACCATATGACACACCTCAGCGTTATGCTGATGCCTTTATCGTTATCGGCAAGGATGGCACGGTTTATGGGGAGCGTAAGCTTCTGCACGATCATGCTGATGAGCAACCCTTCACTCGTGATCTTTACGATGTGAAAATTCCTCTTGGCGTCCAGGCGGTCATCGTGCAAGGCCGAGATCAGCAGTTCGGCTACGGTGGAAAGACCATGGAAGTCACATTGCCTCGGCGTTGAATGAGTGTCGGTAATTTATTCAGCCGCCAACACGCCCAGTGGATAATATGGATTCCCCCGTGTTTTCCGTGCTGAGCATCTGATTTTATTTGGTGCAGACCGCCCGTACCTGCTTGATGTCGGTGATGCCCTTGAGCACTTTCTCGATCCCATCCTGTTTCAGCGTATGCATGCCATCCTCCAGCGCGGTCGCCAGCATTTCGGAAACACGCCCCCTGTCCTGGATGTTTTGCTTGATGGCAGTTGTGCCCTCCATTAGTTCATAGAGCCCAATTCGGCCCTTGTAGCCGGTATTGTCACACTTCGGGCAACCGATCGGTTTGTACAGGGTGAATTGGCCATGTTCATTGGCGAATTGCTTGAGCCATTCATGATGCAAGGACCGGATGGCGAGAGCGGAGTCCTTCTTCCACAATTCGGTGTGCTCCAGTTCAATGCAGTATTCGCGCAATAAGAGCTGGATTTCATCAGCCGTTGCGGTATAAGCCTGTTTGCAATCGCACAGACGTTTGGCCAGGCGTTGTGCCAGAATTCCCAGCAGTGCATCGGCAAAATTGAAGGGGTCCATGCCCATGTCGAGCAGGCGCACAACTGACTCCGGGGCACTGTTGGTGTGTAGGGTGGTGAGTACCAAGTGTCCGGTTAGTGAGGCTTCGATGCCGATGGCGACAGTTTCCCGGTCACGCATTTCGCCAATCATGATGACATCGGGATCGGCTCGTAGAAAGGATTTCAATGCGCTGGCGAAATCCATTCCGGACTTGTGATTGATCTGCACCTGACGCAAACCCTTCTGAGTGATCTCGACAGGATCTTCCGCCGTCCAAATTTTTGTCTCACTGGTGTTGATGTGGCTGAGCGCGGAATGCAGGGTGGTGGTCTTGCCGGACCCGGTTGGGCCGCAGACGAAAAACAGTCCATAGGGTCGGGTGATCATTTCACGCAATTTTGCTTCAGTGCGGGATGAGAAACCTAGTTTTTCCAGTGGCAGCGGAGTTCCGCCAGCCAGGATTCGCATCACGACATCCTCCAGTCCGCCTGAGGTTGGGATGGTGGCGACACGTAGTTCAATGTCCAGCGGGCCGAATTTTTTGTATTTTATCTTGCCGTCCTGAGGTCTGCGTCGCTCTGAGATATCCAGATCGCACATGATCTTGATGCGTGAAACGATGGCATTCCTGTAGGCCGAAGGGATGGTGGTGAAGTGCACCAGTGTGCCATCTTTTCTGAAACGTACTTCGGTCTTGCTGTTATCCGGGTAAGGCTCGATGTGGATGTCGGATGCCCCCTGATTGTGGGCTTCAACAATGATGCGGTTAATTAATTTGACCAGTGCATTATCCTGATCGCTGATGCGGTTACGTGCATTGTCCTCTTCTTCGTCACTGTCTTCGGTTGGGAGGGCGATCTCACCCATGTTATAGAACAGTTCGATGGTGTTGATGAAGTCGCGTTTCAGACAGACTTTGTAGGTGACCTTGGTCTTCTTGGGGAAGGCCTGGTTGACGATGTGAGAACTGCGGACCTTTTCAGGTTCCGGCGTCAGGATGATCAGGCCTTCCTCATCTGTTTCATCGAGTGGCAGCCATTCATTGGCCAGCACATAATCCTCAGTCAGGCTGTGGTGCAGCGCAACGGGTTGCACACGGCTCGAGTTGTAAGGTTCGAATGGCACGCCGAAGAAACTGGCATAGGCCTGACCGATCTCGGCCGGATCAATATGAAACTCTTCCAGCAGCAGGGTTTCAACGTCCATATTTCCGCTACGTGCGCTACGAAATGCCTGCTCCATGTCTTTTACCGATAACGTGTTCTGGGCGATTAGTGGCCAGAAGCGGGTCTTGGCCAAACCGCGCGGTGTGCGCCGGGAATTGAAGGCGATCGCCAATGGTTTGCTGACCCGGATGGCGGCGGCCTCAGCGATTCTGGGAAATGGCAATCGATTGAGACTATTGGCAAGTTCGATTACTGCCATCAGTTTCCCGCCTTCGGGGCTCAGTACTGGGAAGGCAAGCACTTGTTTGGTGTTAAAGCCAGTCTGAGTGTCCACTGCTTTCAGGAATTGCAGGTTGGGATTGATGCGTCTTAATTCGGCGTCGTCATAGGCATTGGCAATATTGACGACGACCTTCTCTTGCGCCACGTAACCCGCAATGCTCTTGGCGTTGGCCGGTAACTTGAGGCGTTGTGACGCGGAGAGATGGCTCGCAACTCTTGAAATGATATTGCCATCGTTATTGGGGACAAAAATGGTGATGCGTTCGGCCTGGAACAGGGCGCGCAGGCTTTCGCTAACTTCGAAGATGATTTCATCGATGTGGCGTGCATCGTGAATGTTGCGAATGATGGCATGCAGTCGTTCGGAAAGTAGCGGGTCGCTACGAACGGAAACAGGCATTGCACGTGTGTTAGGGAAGTCTGTCATCACCTCAGTGCCCTAGTTGGAGAAGCAATCTAGCACGATCCTCGACGCAATGGAATCAGGGTGTGCGCCTAGAATGCGAGCGATACAGTAAAATATGCCTAGTCGATCACGCCGGAGTTCCCATGCCCGTAAATCTGCATTCCCCTGTTGCGCAAGACCTTTTGCCCGTGCCTGGCGTCAAGCTTGGCGTGACAGAAGCTAATATTCGCAAGTCCGATCGTCGTGACCTTGTGGTCATGACCCTGACGCACGGCACCGCAGTCGCCGGTGTCTTTACCCGGAATCGCTTCTGTGCCGCGCCGGTCGTGCTGTGTCGTCAGCATTTAGCGGCATCAGGGCAAATTCGCGCCTTGCTGATTAACACCGGCAATGCCAATGCCGGCACCGGTGAAGATGGCATGCTTCGGGCACGCCGCAGTTGCGAGGCACTGGCCGGGTTGCTTAATTGCGCCGATAACCAGATATTGCCGTTTTCGACCGGGGTCATCATGGAGACCTTGCCGGTGGAGCGCGTGGTTGCCGGTCTGCCGGCCTGTGTTGCCGACCTTGCGGAAGATAATTGGCTGAACGCTGCGACCGCGATCATGACTACCGACATCGTCGCCAAGGGCGCATCGACTCGCATCGATATTGGCGGCCGCAGCATCACTGTCACCGGCATTGCCAAGGGTTCCGGCATGATCCATCCCAATATGGCCACCATGTTGGGTTATATCGCGACCGACGCTGCTGTGTCTCAATCCGCGCTTGACGCCATGATTCACTACGCGGTCAATCGTTCCTTTAATTGCATCACGGTGGATGGCGACACCTCTACCAATGATTCGTTGCTGTTGATGGCAACCGGCCTGAGTGGGGGAGATATCATCAGCGATATTCACAGCGCCGAATACAAGGCCTTGCGTGACGCCGTGACCCAAGTCGCCGTGCAGCTGGCGCAGGCCATCGTGCGTGACGGCGAAGGTGCGACCAAGTTCATGACGATAGAGGTGCAAGGCGGGCGTGACGAGGCTGAATGTCGCAAGATTGGATATGCCATCGCCCATTCCCCGCTGATCAAGACGGCGTTTTTTGCTTCCGACCCCAATCTGGGGCGCATCCTGGCGGCGATTGGTTATGCCGGTGTGGAGGATCTGGATGTCAATTTGCTCCGCCTTTATCTGGGCGATGTGTTGGTGGCCGAAAATGGTGGACGAGCCTCGAGTTACGTTGAGGCCGATGGTCAGCGTGTGATGAAGGAAGCTGAAATCACTGTGCGCGTGGTGCTGGGGCGAGGCCGAGCGGAATCAACGCTGTGGACCTGTGATTTTTCGTATGACTATGTGAAGATCAACGCGGACTACCGCAGTTGATGCAAAGTCTGATTCTACGCGCCGAATCCTTGCTGTCGCGGCTGGAGGCCTTGCTACCGCCGGCACCTGTTGCTCCGGATTGGACCGCACAGGCCTACCGCTGGCGCCGGCAGAATGGTCACGGCCAGTTGCAGGCAGTGCTGCAGCCGCACCGAATCGCGTTGTGCGATCTATGCGGGGTGGATGCGCAAAAAGAATTGCTGGTACGCAATACGCGCCAGTTTCTGCAGCACCTGCCTGCCAATAACGCGCTTCTGACCGGCGCGCGCGGCACCGGAAAGTCTTCCCTGGTGAAGGCGCTGTTGACCGAATATGCGCCTGATGGACTGCGACTGATTGAGGTCAGCAAGGCCGATCTGGTTGATTTGGTGGAGATTGCCGACGTGCTACGCGGGCGTCGTGAGCGTTTTATCCTGTTCTGCGACGATCTCTCCTTTGACGCCGACGATCCCGGCTATAAGGCACTCAAGGTGGCCCTCGACGGCTCGGTGGCTGCCATGGCCGACAACCTGCTGATCTATGCCACCTCAAATCGGCGTCATCTTATGCCGGAGTTCATGAGCGAGAATCTGATAACGCAATACGTCGGCGACGAGATACGCCCGGGTGACGCAATAGAGGAAAAGATTTCTCTGTCTGAGCGCTTCGGCCTGTGGTTGTCGTTCTATCCATTCGATCAGGACGCCTACCTTGATATCGTACGCCACTGGCTCAAGACTTTCGGCATTATCCAGCTGAGCCCGCAGGCGCGTCGTGCCGCGTTGCAGTTTGCGCTCGGCCGGGGTTCGCGTAGCGGTCGGGTGGCCTGGCAGTTTGCGCGCGACTGGGCAGGGCGGCAGGGTTTGCGCCAGGCATGACGCCGCACGTCGATGTTGAGGCGGCAGTCGCGGTCATCCTGCGTGAGGACGGCCAGGTGCTCTTGGGTCATCGCCCACCTGGCAAGCCTTGGGCTGGCTGGTGGGAATTCCCCGGCGGCAAGATCGAAGCAGATGAGACGCCGATTGCTGCCCTGCGGCGTGAATTACTGGAAGAACTGGGCATCGCGGCAGTCGAGGCGACTCCCTGGCTTACACGCACCTTTGCCTATCCCGAACGCACCGTCAAACTGCGTTTTTTCATCGTCCGCAAATGGGCAGGCGAGCCGCATGGCCGCGAGGGTCAACAGCTCTCCTGGCAGGATCTATCAGCACTCACGGTTGGTCCTCTGCTGCCCGCCAATGAGCCGCTGATTCATGCTTTGCAATTGCCTGCCGTGTACGCCATCACCGACTTGGCAGCCATGGGCGAGAAGAAATTTTTTATGGGCTTGGATCATGCGCTGGAACAGGGCTTGCGACTGATCCAGGTGCGTGAGAAACAACTGGCTGCAACTGCCTTGGAAGCACTGGCGGCGAGAGTGGTGCGCATCTGCCAGCCCTATGGCGCCCGTGTGCTGTTGAATGGTGAGATATCCATGGCGCGTGCAGTGGGAGCCGCTGGTGTGCACCTTCCGGCCAGTCGATTGATGTCCCTACGACAGAAGCCCGAGGATTTGATCTGTGCGGCTTCCTGTCATGATGCAGAGGAGTTGGCGCAAGCGGCTCTGCTGGGGCTGGATTTCGTGCTGCTGTCCCCGGTCATGCCCACCTTGAGTCACCCTGATGCAACTCCCCTGGGGTGGACGGCTTTCGTAACGCTTCTCAACGATTACCCGTTGCCAGTTTACGCTTTGGGCGGACTGCTACGGGCTGACATGGACACGGCCAGAGCACATGGCGCCCACGGCATCGCCATGCAACGTGCGTCGTGGATGACATGAGCCGCCGCCAACTCTGGATATTGCTGGCACTGAGTGTGCTGACGGCCAGTACCGTGTTGTTATACCGGGAGCATCCGTGGCGCGATGATAGCCCGATCCTGCAGATTCCCTGTGCGAATGTTGTTGCGGGCTGCCAGCTTTCGGGACAGGGGGCAAGAGTCATTTTTGACCAGCGCCCGCAGCCTATGCAGCCGTTTCGGCTGCGGGTCGAAGTCCTGAATGCGCATGAGGTGCATGCCAGTTTTGCGATGCAAGGCATGCAGATGGGCTTGAATCGCTATCGCCTGCTGCCGGGCGAGGTAGGAGTATGGACCGCTCTGATCATTTTGCCGGTCTGCGTGCAGGGTCGCAGTGATTGGGTCATGACGCTGAATCTGGACGGTCAACGGTATGGTCTGCCTTTTGTCGCCGAGAGCACGCGTTAAGCAAGATGCCCTGATCGCATCTTGGCGATGAAGGTTCAAGCGCCGCGATTTTTACTTTGAATAAATCTGGTCGAAGGTACCTCCATCACTGAAGTGCACCTTCTGTGCCTGCTTCCAGCCTCCGAATACTTCATCGATGGTGAATAAATCGATCTTGTGAAAGTCAGCTGCGTGTCTGGCCGCAACGCTTGCCAGGCGCGGTCGCAGATGATGGCGTGCCGCTATTTCCTGACCTTCCTCGCTATACAGGTACTCCAGATAGGCTTGGGCCAGGGCACGGGTCTTGCGCTTGTCGACCACCTTGTCCACCAGTGCGACCGGATTCTCAGCCAGGATGCTTATGGGCGGGTAGATCACCTCAAATTGATCACCACCAAGTTCTTTTTCAATCAGATAGACCTCGTTTTCAAAGGTCAGCAGAACATCGCCGATGCCGCGCTGGGCGAAGGTGGTCGTTGCGCCCCGACCGCCGGAATCGAGCACAGGCACATTTTTGAACAGGCGAGCAACGAAATCACGCGCTTTTTTTTCATCTCCACCATTCTTCACCACGCTGCCCCAGGCGGCCAGATAACTGTAGCGTCCGTTGCCGGAAGTCTTGGGGTTGGGGACGATGACGGCGACCCCTGGATTCAACAGGTCGCTCCAATCCTTGATGTGTTTTGGATTTCCCTTGCGTACCAAAAATACCGTGGTCGAAGTGGTTGGGGCGCTGGCGTTTGGCAGTCTTTTCTGCCAGTCGGCAGGGATCAGATGTCCACGCTCGTTCAGCAGGTCGATGTCATTTGACTGATTCATGGTGATGACATCCGCCTCCAAGCCGTCGGAGACGGCACGTGCCTGCTTGCTGGAGCCACCATGCGACTGGTTGATGCTGACCGTTTCCCCGGTCTTCTGTTTCCAGTATTTGGCAAAAGCCGGGTTGTAATCCTTGTAGAACTCGCGGGTGACGTCGTAAGAAACGTTCAGTAGCGTGGTGTCGGCTTGTGCCAGACTGGACAATGCAAGAAGGGACAGCAATAAAATATTTTTGAGCATGACGTGTATTCCTTAAGGCGATAGAGCGGACTATGAAGGCTCAGAAAAATAATGTAAAAGAATATGAAGGCATATAAATATTTTCATGCTGAATATGGCGATCATGTACGGTCCATGGTCAGAAAACCTGGGCCCTCAAAGCATTATTGTTCGGAAGATTATTTTTCAGTCGCTGCAGCCGTCTTTGCTTTATCTTTCAGCGCATGGTTGTCCCAGCCGCCGCCTAAGGCCTTGATCAGTAACACTTCAGCCGTCAGGCGACTGCCAAGAATGTTCAGCGCAGTGCGTTCGTTGGTAAGCAGGATGGTCTGTACGTTGACCACGTTGAGGTAGCTCACCGTTCCCGCCCGGTACTGATTGGTGGTGATAGTGACCGACTGGCGCGCAGCCTTGACCGCTGCGTCCTGCAGTTCCGCCTCCTGCTCCAGGATGCGCAGGGCCGACAGGTTGTCTTCGACTTCCGTAAACGCTGTCAACGCGGTCTGGCGATACAGCGCAACGTCCTGATCATAGACGGCAATGGCCTGCGCTGTCTGTGCACGCCGTAGGCCGCCATCAAACAGTACCTGCGCCAACGCCGGCCCCAACGACCACACCCGGCTCGGCAGGCTCAACAATTGGCCGATACCGGAATTCTGGAAACCGAGCGAACCGCCCAGGGTCAGGTCAGGATAATAGGCGGCTTGCGCCACGCCAATGCTGGCATTAGCAGCCGCTGCGACACGCTCGGCTGCGGCGACGTCCGGGCGCCGCTCCAGTAGTGCAGAGGGAATTCCAACCGGGATATCCGGCAGTTTCGGGCTAAACGTGATCGCTGCGATGGAAAATTCCGATGGTGCTCGCCCGATCAACACGGCAATCGCATGCTCTAGTTGCGCACGCAGTACGCCGACATTCACCGCCTGGGCCTGAGCTGATTTGAGCTGAGCTTCTGCGTTTACCACGTCGCCGCGGGCGGCAACACCAACGGCATACTGGTTGCGGGTCAGCTGCAAGGATTTTTCATAGGCGGTGACGGTAGCAATCAACAGTTGGTGGCTGCTGTCAGCCACTCGCAGCAAAAAGTAGTCTTGGGCAAGCAGCGCCTGCGCACTCAACTTTGCCGCCTGCAGGTTGGCGGCGCTGGCCTGCAGCGTTGCATTGCCAGACTCGACCTGACGATGTACCTTGCCCCAGATGTCCGTCTCCCAACTCGCGCTCAGGCCGACACTGTTCAGGGTGACCGGGGTATTGACACGGCCCGTCTTCAGATTGGTCGATTGACTACGCGTTACCGCAGCACTGCCGCTTAAAGTCGGATACAGCCCCGCTCTGGCCTCGGCGGCATAAGCCTCGGACTGGCGATACTGGGCTTCAGCCGCACGGATGTTCTGGTTGGAAACTTCCACCTGCGACACCAGAGCATCGAGTTCAGGATCGGCAAACACTTCCCACCACGGTCCGTTTGACAATCCATCCTTTGGTGTAGCCACCTTCCAGCCTGCTGCCTCTTTGAATGCGGCCGGGACGGGCAGGTCAGGCCTGACGTAGTCCGGCCCCAGAGTGCAGGCACCGAGCAACAGCATCAGGGTTAGCGTCAATAGGGATCGATTCTGATTCACACCATTTATCCTTTTTAATTCAATGCCGGGGTCAAAACAGGTTGCGTGTGGAACTTGCGTTTGAACCATAGGCCATAGCGGTCGAGATAGAGATAGACCACCGGCGTCGTGTAGAGCGTGAGAATCTGACTGAATAGCAGGCCGCCGACGATGGCGATGCCGAGCGGCTGGCGCAATTCCGCGCCATCGCCTACTCCCAGTGCCAGCGGCAGGGCACCCAGCATGGCGGCAAAAGTGGTCATCAGGATGGGGCGGAAACGCTGTAGACAAGCCTGGCGGATCGCCTGCTCGGGGGGCAATCCATGCTCCCGCTCGATTAGAAGTGCGGCATCAACCATCATGATGGCATTTTTCTTGACGATGCCGATTAATAAAATAATGCCGATCATGGAAATCAAGGACAATTCACTATTGAACAGGATCAGTGCCAGCAACGCACCGATGCCGGCCGATGGCAGGGTTGATATGATGGTAAGCGGGTGTATGGTGCTTTCGTAAAGGATGCCAAGCACGATATAGACTGTCAGCAAGGCGGTCAGAATCAGCCAGGGTTGGCTTTTCAACGAGTCCTGAAATGCCTTGGCCTTGCCGGCGAAGGCGCCATGAATCGAGTCTGGCGGATTCAATTTGGCGTAAGCGGTTTCTATTGCCTCCGAGCCCTGCTCCAGAGTCACGCCTGGCGCCAGATTGAACGAAATCGTCGAGGCCACGAACTGCTCCTGATGATTGACAGACAGCGGCGCATTGGACGTTTCCCAGTGGCTGATGGCTGACAGCGGAACCTTGGCGTTGCCGGGGGCGGTCAGGAAAATCTTCTCCAGTGATTCCGGGCCTACCGCGAATTGCGGGGCCAAGGTCAGCACTACAAAATATTGATTAAGCGGTTCAAAGATCGTGGTCGCCAATCGCTGCCCGAACGCATCATTGAGCGCCACATCAATCTGGCGCTGGGTCACGCCCAGCTTGGAGGCGGCATCGCGATCCACCGCCAGGGTGGTGAGCAAACCTTTGTCCTGGGCGTCACTGCTGACATCCGCCAGTTCCGGCAGGCGTGACAGGGCAGCTCGCAGGCGTGGAGACATCGCACGCAAGTCATCGACACTATTGGACAGTAGCGTGTACTGGTATTCGGCGGCGCCCTGCCTGACGCCGATATTGAAGTCCTGCTGTGCGTTCAGCCTGAGTGCGGCGCCCGGCACTTTTTCCAGTTTCGGCCGCAGGCGCGCGACGATATCCTGGGCTGAGGATTCACGTTCGGCGCGTGGCTTGAGGCGGGCAAACATCTGACCGGCGTTGGATTGTCCTGCCCCGCCGCCGCCGGAATATTCATAGTAGGCCTCGATATCGGGGTCCTTGGCAATGATGCGCATGAAGCGGTCAATCTTCTGTCGCATGTCCCAGAATGAAATATTCTGGTCTCCCTGGAAGTAGCCCTGCAGGCGCCCGGTATCTTGTTGCGGAAAGAATCCCTTGGGCACGATGGAATATAGATAAACATTCAATACAATGGCTGCAGCCAGCAGCAACAGGGTAATAATACCGTGGCGCAGCACCCAGTCGAGTGATCTGCGGTAGGCACCCAGCGGCACATCAAACACCCGGCCCAGCCATGCAGATAGCCCACTTTCCTTGGTGTGCGCTTTTAGCAACCGTGAGCAAAGCATGGGCGTTACCGTTAGCGACACCAGCAGAGAAATGCCAACTGCCGCCGCCAGCGTGATCGAGAACTCCCGGAACATGCGCCCAACCACGCCTCCCATCATCAGGAGAGGGATGAACACGGCAATCAGTGACAGGCTCATGGCGACCACGGTGAAGGAAACCTCGCGTACACCCTTCAGGGCGGCCGCCAGCGGTGCCATGCCAGCCTCGATATGCCGCGTGGTGTTTTCCACCACCACGATGGCATCATCCACCACGAAGCCGGTGGAAATGATGAGCGCCATCAGCGACAGGTTGTTGAGACTGAACCCGCACAGGTAGATTACCGCTAGCGTGCCTAACAGCGAAACCGGAATCGCAATGCAGGGGATTAGCGATGCGCGGCCATTGCGCAGGAAAACAAAGGTGACCAGCACCACCAGCGCTATCGAGATCAGCAGCGTGCGCTCGACCTCATGCAATGACTTTCTGACCGTGGTGCTGCGATCGATCAGTACTTCGACTTCAACGCCGGCTGGGATTAGCGGTTTCAGGCGCGGCAGCAGGTCCTTGACGGCATCGACCGTCTCAACCACGTTGGCGCCTGGAATGTTGCGAACCGAGAGCACCACCCCGGGGCGACCGTTGACGCTGCCGGCATTGCGCACATCCTGTACCGAATCCTTGATCTCGGCGATATCCTTCAAGCGAATGGGTGCGCCATTGCGCCAGGCCACGATCAGATCCTGGTAATCGATGGCCCGTTTGGCCTGATCATTGACGTCAATCTGCCAGCGCTTGTCACTGCCTTCGATGAAACCCTTGGGTCCGCTGGCATTGGCGGAATTGATGGCTGCGCGCACCTGCTCAAGCGCAATACCGTACTGATTAATGATGGTCGGGTTGACCTCCACCCGCACTGACAGCAAGGCGCTGCCATTGACCTCGACTTGACCGACGCCATCGACTTGCGAGATACGCTGCCCCAGGATGCTGAAAGCCAGATCATAGAGCTGGGGCTGGCTGTAGATGTCGGACGTCAGCGCGATATGCATGATCGAATTCGGGCCGCTCTTGCGATAGGTCGGATTGGTGGTCAGGCTGGCCGGCAACAGGATTTTGGCGGCATTAATGGCGGCCAGCACATCACGTGCCGCGCCGTCCGCATTTCGTTCCAAATCAAATTGCAGACTGATGCGGGTAGCGCCCTTAGTGCTGTTCGAGGTCAGTTCATTGACCCCGGCAATGGTCCCGAGCGAACGCTCCAACGGTGCAGCAACGGAGGAAGCCATGTTCTCCGGACTGGCGCCCGGCAAGCGGGCAAAAACATCGATACTGGGCATTTCCACCTGCGGCAGTGAGGCGATCGGCAACAGGAAATAAGCGCCGATGCCAGGCAGGGCAAGTGCCACTGTCAATAAGGTGGTCGCGACCGGGCGGCTAATGAAAATGGCCGACCAGTTCATTGTGGGCTCAAGCGTTGACGTAACGCACTGCTAGAGGCATGAGCGCGTCGCGCCAGGCTGTCGAAGGCAAGGTAGATGACCGGCGTGGTAAACAGGGTCAGGACTTGGCTCAGCAACAAGCCTCCCACCATGGAGATCCCCAGTGGCTGCCTGAGTTCCGCGCCAGGACCCACCCCCAGAACCAGAGGCACGGCACTCAGCAGCGCCGCCAGGGTCGTCATCAGGATCGGCCGGAAGCGTAACAGGCAGGCCTGATAGATCGCCTGTTGCGGCGACAAACCTTGCACGCGCTCGGCTTCCAGCGCGAAATCGATGATCATGATGGCATTTTTTTGCACGATGCCGATCAAGAGGATGATGCCGATAATGGCGATTACGCTGAGATCCGTGCCTGTCACCATCAATGCCAGCAAGGCCCCGACACCGGCTGAAGGCAAGGTGGAGAGGATGGTCAGCGGATGAATGTAACTCTCGTACAGCACGCCCAACACGATATACATGGTGGCCAGCGCCGCCAGAATCAGAAACAGCTCATTGGTCAGTGCCGCCCTGAAGGCCAGCGCCGCCCCCTGGAATTGGGTCATGATGGTAGCCGGCAGGGTCAATGACTGCTGCGCCGTCTCGATTGCCTTGACCGCGTCACCCAGTGCATAGCCCGGTGCCAGGTTGAATGAAATGGTACTGGAGGGCAGTTGATCTTCCCGGCTGATCATGAGCGGCGTCGTCGTTTCGGTTACATGAGCGATACTGCTGAGAGGCACTTGTTTGCCACTGGAGGACGTCACATAAATCGCATCCAGTGCCGCCAGACCCAAATTTGGATCGGGCCTCGCCACCATGACTACGCGATACTGGTTGGCATTGGTGAATATGGTCGAAACGATGCGCTGACCGAAGGCGCTGTACAGGGCATCGTCTACTGCGGCCATGCTGATACCAAGCCTGCCGGCACCGTCGCGATCGACGATGACGGAAGCGCGTAGCCCGTCATTCTGCTGGTTGCTGGCAACGTCCAGCAGTTGCGGCAAGCCCTGCAATTTTTCCACCAGTTGCGGCACCGTTTTGGCCAGCGCCTTTTCATCAGTGCTGGTGACCAGATACTGGTATTGGGTGCGGCTGATACGGTCGTCCAGTGTCAGATCCTGCACCGGTTGCAAATGCAGGCTAATGCCGGGGACACTCTTTACGGCAGCCTGCAGGCGAGAGATGATCTGGGTCGCGGTCTCAGTGCGTTGTGGGTAGGGCTTGAGGTTGATCAACATGCGTCCGCTGTTGAGCGTTGTATTGACGCCATCGATGCCGACGATGGAAGATAAGCTGTCAACCGCCGGATCCTGCAGCACGATGGAGACCAGAGCCTGCTGGCGCTCGGCCACCACGCCAAAGGACGCCGCAGCCGGCGTTTCTGAAATCGCCTGGATCACGCCGGTATCCTGTACCGGAAAGAATCCCTTGGGAATCATCACCGCCAGCACAATCGTCAGTGCCAGGGTAATGGCCGCAACCAGCAGGGTCAGCTTCTTGTGTGCCAGCACCCATTGCAGCATGATGCCGTAGTGTTTGATCACGCCGGTCAGGAACGCACCTTCATGGGTGTCAGCATGCACGCCTGATTTTGGCTTGAGCAGCCTGGCGCAGAGCATGGGGGTGAGCGTCAGCGACACAATGGCTGAAATCAGAATGGCAACCGCCAGGGTAATGGCGAATTCGCGGAACAAACGTCCTATCACATCTCCCATGAACAGCAAGGGGATCAGCACCGCGATCAGGGAAAAAGTCAGTGAGATGATGGTAAAGCCGATCTGCTTTGATCCCTTCAGCGCGGCCTCTAGTGGCGACTCGCCATCTTCGATGTGGCGCGCGATATTCTCTATCATTACGATGGCGTCATCAACCACAAAACCGGTCGCAATGGTGAGTGCCATCAGAGTCAGGTTATTGATACTGTAGCCGGCCAGATACATCACGCCGAACGTGCCCACCAGCGACAGGGGCACCGCCAGGCTGGGAATCAGGGTTGCCGCCACGTTGCGCAAGAATAGAAAAATTACCATAACCACCAGCGCTACCGCCAGCATCAACTCAAACTGGACATCCTCGACTGAGCTTCTGATGGTCGTGGTGCGGTCGGTCAGCTCAAGCACCCGGACATCGGCTGGGAAGCCGGATTTGAGCGCCGGCAACAGTTCACGGATATGGTCGACCACCTCGATGACATTGGCACCAGGCTGGCGCTGGATATTGATCAGAATCGCCTGTTGATCGTTCGCCCAAGCAGCCAGATAGGCGTCCTCCTGCGCTTCTCTGACTTCTGCCACGTCTCCCAGGCGCACTGGCCGATTGTCGTGGTTGGCGATGATTACATCCTGGTATTCGCGTGCCGTCCTGAGTTGGCTGTTAGCCTCAAGCTCATAAGACAGTTTGGGGCCATCGATGCTGCCCTTGGCCTGGTTAGAGTTAGCGGCACCAATCGCGGTACGTACCTGGTCGAGACCCAGGCCATAGGCGGCCAGCGCTGAGGGATTGACGCCAATGCGAACCGCCGGACGCTGTCCGCCACCAACACTGACGAGACCCACCCCGGAAACTTGAGAGATCTTCTGTGCCATGCGCGTGTCTATCATGTCGCGCAATTGTGGCAACGATAGCGTGCCTGAACTGACTGCCAGGGTCAGGATAGGTGCGTCGGCCGGATTGACCTTGTTATAAATAGGAGGATTGGGCAAATCCGCCGGCAGGAAACCGGAGGCAGCATTGATCGCTGCCTGCACCGATTGCACGGCAATATCGAGCGTGTTCTTCAGCGAAAATTGCAGCGTGATGACCGAGGCGCCTCCGGAATTCAGTGATGACATGTGGACCAGGCCGGACATCGAACCGAACTGTCGCTCCAACGGGGCAGACACCGTCAACGCCATGACGTCTGCACTGGCGCCAGGGTACAGGGTGACGACCTGAATCACGGGATAATCCACTTGCGGCAAGGCCGAGCGGGGAAGCAGCTGGTAGGCCAGAATGCCGGACAGCAGGATGGCAATCATCAGGAGCGCGGTCGCGACCGGGCGAAGAATGAAAATTCGGGATGGATTCATGCTGCGTCGTTACTGCCCGGTGGAGGCGGCGCGGCCAGTGCCTGAATCGTCAGCCGCGCGATGTTTCCAGCCGCCCTCGGGACGCGTTGCAGCTGGGTCACTTGGTCGTCCGGCACCGCGCCGGCGGCCGGCGCCATCCCCGGCCGGAGCATCGGCCGCGGGTGTTGCATCTGTTACTTTAGGCTCATCGGCAGGGCCTCTCGTTGACTGGCTGGTCGCCGCACGAGGCGATCCTGCGGGGTCGCCGCCAGCGCCAGCATCGCCATGCTTGCCACGCCGACCCCCTTTGCCGCCACGGCCTTCCTTGCCCTCAGGGCTTGCAATCGTCACTTTTGCATTTTCACGCAACTTGTCGATGCCGCTGATGACCACCTGATCGCCAGGCTTGAGGCCTTCCAGCACGGTAACATTATCGCCATCCACGGTACCCAAACGAACCGGCTGCACATGGACACGCAATCCCTTCTCCTCCTGATTGAGCAGATAGACGTAGGCGCCGGCACTGCCATGCTGTATTGACGCACTGGCAACCGTGGTCGCATCCTTCAGAACGTCACTTAGCAGCCTGACATTGACGAACTGGTTAGGAAACAGCGTACTGTCCTCGTTGGAAAACTGCGCCTTGATTCTGACCGTACCCGAAGATGTGTCGATCTGATTGTCCAGACTGAGCAGATTGCCCTTGGCCAGCAAGCTGGTGTTGGCACGATCCCAGGCTTCCACCGGCAAGCCGTGTGCCGACTTGCGAACTTCCTGCAGGCGCTTGAGCAGGGCAGGGACGCGGTCTTCCGGCAGGGTAAAAACGACCTGTATCGGATCTACCGTATTGACCACTGCCAGCGCGCTGGCCGGCGTGATGTTATTGCCTACGTCAATCTGGCGCAGACCGATACGACCGCTGATGGGTGCTGTAATGCTGGTATAGCCAAGTTGCAGCCTGGCATTGTCTACCACACCTTGATCTGCCTGCACTGTGCCCTCAAATTGTTGCACCAGGGACGCCTGTGCATCAACCTGCTGGGAGGCAATCGAATCCTGTTTCTGCAACGCCTTGTAACGCTCCAGGTCAATCTGGCCATTGCGCAACAGGGCCTGGTCACGCAACGCCTGCCCCTGAACCTGGGTCAATGTTGCCTGGAACGGACGCGGGTCTATTTCCGCCAGAACTTCTTTTGCCCGCACCAGTTGGCCCTCCTTGAACAGGACGCGCACCAGTTTGCCACTGACCTGACTTGATACGGTCACCGTGGCCGAAGGAATCACCGTTCCCACAGCCGTTTGCACGACACGAATGTCACCCTTCTGCACGGATGCCACCAGTACAGGAACTGGACGGTTTCCCTCGGCCCCTCCGCCACGTATTTTGCGACCATCATTGCCACGATTGACGTCGGCTGTAGCCTGAGGCGTTGCCTTGGCATGGTTCCAATACCACCATCCAGCGCCGCTTGCCAGGATCAGAGCAATCAATATTCCAGGGAAAACTTTACCGTTTTGCATGCATCCGTCTCACTTGATTCATCCCAAAAACCATCTCTAACCCATAGTCAAACCGCCAGGACGCCAACAACAGCAACAATGTTGACGCAAGCCTGTTGATTCACAATCGGATGAAATTTGAATAATACCTAACTAGTTGATATTGCTATTAACTAGTTGATATTGCTATGACTTCTTGCCGAACCTCTAAGGATGGCGCTGATTTATTCGTAACTATGCCGATCGACAAGCTCTGGACCGGCCCTTCGATTGAACTCAGGACTGGCCCTTCATCTGGCTCAGGACAGGCTTCAATATATTTTCCGTTCATCCTGATAAGCATGATCTTGGTCGTAAACAACCAAGATCATGCTTTGTGTTTTAGAGCATCTTGGCGATTCAAACTACTTAACCAAGTTTATTCCTTAATTTTGAAACTCTTGTGACAAGCCTTGCAAGTATCGGCCAACTTTGCAAACTGGGTCTTGATGGCCCCGGCATCGCCGCCAGCGGCGACCTTGGCGAGTTCATTGGCTTCGCGGTTGAAATCCGTGGCCAGTTTCTTGGCTTCTTCCGGTTGTTGGAAGAATTCCGGCTTGAGGCGGGTCTTGGCCCAGCCGGTGCCTTCATCAGTACCTGGTCCGAACAGAGCACCCAGCCCGGAATTGGCGACTGCTGCAATGGCATTGGCTGCCGCAATGACCTGGTCCTTGTTGTAGGTGTCAGGATGGTCGACGACCTGGTCTTTGATCTTGCCCAGATTCCAGCCTGCGAAGCCATAGGCGGACTGACGCGACTTGATCTGTTGATCCTCAGCCTTGCCGGCAATCACGGCGCTACTAGCCAATATCAAAAGTAAGGCAATCAGAAGTTTGCTTTTCATGTTTCATCTCCTCGATGATGGGTTTAAAAAATTTAAATAAAAGTCCATTACCAGTTCTGCGCGGCTGTCGGTGCCGGTGGAACCACAGGTGCCGGCTGCAGGATATGTAGCAAAGTCCCGCTGGCCACAATCCACACTACCACGCCGCTCATTGCCGCGACCAGGATGAAACCGATCAATCCTGCGCCTTTTGCGTGCTCGGGAACGGGGTGAGGCAACCTTTTTTCTCCTGTCAACATCGGCAGGACCAGATTGGTCTTCTTCACCTTCAAGTAAAACGTGATGGCCGCAACATGCAGCACCACCAATCCCGCCAGCACGTTAAAAATCAATGAATGCCAGTAGCTCACCTGATCGCTCAGATCCTTGCTGATCAGGCCGACCATGGGGCCTTCAAAAGCGATGTCATCATTGGCGAACAATCCGGTGCTCACCAATGTGGCCAATACCCCAAGCAAAGCCAGCACCGAGAGAGCCCCCAAGGGGTTGTGGCCATGCCCTTGCCATTCGCCCTTGATGTAGGCACGGACTCGTCCGGGTGTTGGAAAAAATGTGGAAAACCGTGCGTGATGGGAGCCGACCAAGCCCCAGGCCAGCCTGAAGACCAGCAAGCCCAGCACCGCTACGCCAATGCGGCCATGCCAATCCTGCAAAGCGCCGCCAAGTTCTCCGGTGACGAAGGCTGCCGACACTGCCGCCACCAGCAACCAATGAAATATCCTGAGCGGTAAATCCCAAACCTTGATTCTGAACGTCATGCGATGACCCACTCCCGGCAGTTCCTTTTGCTCTGGCGCCAAGTTTGCAGTTCAACCCTCGCCAGAATGAATATCTTTAGATTATCAGCACATCCCGTGCCACCACCAGGTACACCGCCTCAAACGGCCTAAAAACACGAAATAAAACTATTAAGCAGTTGATAGTTAATAGTTTTTAATTTCATGATCCGGGCAAAAAAATTTTCCGGCAACAACACGCCCCCCTGCCCAGATGACAGGCTTGTTGCGATGTCAGCAGGGGTGCTGACTTTCTGTTGGCGAATCAGCAATCAGGAAAAAGGTTTACTGCAGGCGTCCCTGTATCTTTTGCAAACCGGCCAGGGCGCAGGCTTCGTCTTTCTCGCTGCCGCGTGCACCGCCTACACCGATGGCACCGATAATTTCATCGTTGACCTTGAGTAATATGCCGCCGGCCCGCGCGGCATAGTTTGGATTGGCAGCAAACTTGTCCGCCAGTGCCTTATCGGTCTTGACCTGCTCGGCCAGCACGCTGGTCGCAGTCTTGAAGGTCAGGGACGTCACCGCCTTGTTATTGCCCGACAGCACGCCGCGCGCTGAGGCGCCGTCGGATGCCAGCAACACCTTCAACACGCCGGCCGAATCCACCACACTGACGGCGACCTTCTGTTCGATGGCCGCACAGGTCGTGATGGCCTCGCGTGCCGCTTCCAGCGCCAGATCGAGTGCCGGGCCACGGGCGGCCGGAACTGCAGCCTGTGGTGCGGCAACGGGTGTAGCTGGCAGATCGGCCGCCTGTGCTGCCGCTGCAAAGACTGCCAGGACTGCAATTGCAAGTTTTTTCATGCTATTTCCTTTATAGAAAATCCAGGTTCGGATAATTTTCCAACCAAGCCTGAAAAAAACCGGCTCGTGGATTAGCGCGAGCCGGCAACAGGGAGACTAATAACAGAGGAGATCTTTTACAACTTGGAGCTGAACACGATGCCGATCCAGCGCGGATTAGTCGTAGGAACGTAGCTGTTCCAGGTAGGATTATTGGCGTAGTTTTTATCAAACAGATTTTTAACCAAAATATTGGCATCGAACAATTTGTCCTGACGACCAATGCCGATTCCGAAATCGGCCGTGCCATAAGCCTTCACCCACGCATAATTGGACAGTGCAGCATCGGCGTTATAACTGCTTTGGTAGCTGTAATTGATGTTGGTGTGAAATTCCTTGTCACCAAACACCGGATGGCGATACATGGCCGAAATGTCTGCCGTGTATTTCGATGCGTTGGGCAGCGTCATGCCGTCAACATTCCGAAACAGTGCCGCACCCGTATAGCCATTTTCAACCGGTTGTCCCAGACGCGTGCCACCACCATAAGTCGCATCGTTATAGGCTCCGGCCACTCGCAGCGTGGTGTATGGAATGCCCACATAGGCCGCGTCAAGCTCCAAGCCTTTGACATTCACCACCGGCACATTACCCGTTACCGCGAGGTAACCCTGAGGATTGCTCTGGGTAATGCTGGCCGGGTCGGCGATGACGGTACTTTGCTGAAAGTTATACAAGTATTGGCGGAACACGTCGGCATTCACCAGCAGCGTCTTGTTCAGGAACGAGGCTTTGACCCCCAACTCGAAGGCATTGGTCGTTTCCGCCTGGGCATCGAGCGAGCGGCCAGTCCCAGCGGAACTCGTGGTCGGCTTGGTCAGCTGCGCACTGATTTGTGACAGGCCACCCTTGCCGCCTCGCTGATACGCCAAATAAGGCGTCAGGTTGTCATCAAACAATTTGTAGCTCAGGCTGATGTTGCCGGTCGGCTGAAAGGTGTTGGAAGGGGCCGCCGGCGTGACGGCGTAGAGAGCAAGGTAGGGATTGGCGGCACGGATCGCCTGCGCAGAAGCCACCTGGGTTTTCTGTGCGGCGGTCAGGGAAGCATAGGCAGCCCCCGGGGTCGCCGTCACCGTTGAGCCATAATAGGTGTTGGCCACACGGTCAGCCTCATTTAACTGAGCAGCAGAGTTAGCTGCCTGCAGTGCAACTAAGGTCGCCGCAGAAGTAAACCCGCCTTGTGCCACCGGATTCAAATCCGCCCCGGCACCAGCGGCATAGACCACCTTGCCCTGGCTGGTATTGTTCTCGATCTCGGTGAGACGTAAACCTGTCGTCAGCGTCAGCTTGTCGGTCAGGTGCCAGTCGCCTTGCCCATACAATCCCAGATTCTGATTGTCGGTAGTGGTGACCGTGCTGACATTGGCACCATTCAAAGAATCTTGTAGCAGTCGTAAACCGGCGCTGTTGGCACCCAAGCCGGAGCCGGCGTTGACCCCGGTCACGAAGCCCGGAGCGATAGCGGTTGCAGAAGTGCCAGTCCCGTAATATTGGCTATTATTGGCATAAAATGCCCCGGCATCGGCGCCGTAATTGGTGCGTGAAGTGGCGTCCGACTTGGATGCCACATAGACAACTCCAACCTTGAAATCAACCAAGCGGTTGGGTTCCACCGGCGAACTCACGCTCAGCTCTTGGCTTCTCTGGGTGTAATGCACGAACAACCCGGAGTCGTAGGTAATGTCGAATGGCGTTCCTTCGTCATTGCCGGCCTGAAAGTATTCGTCTCGATAGGCACTGATGGATTCCAATTTGTAACCACCGAGGACGGTCCAGTCCAACTTGGCCGACGCCCCACGGGTCCCGCTGGAAATACCCATATTCTGATTTTCATTGATGGTGCCGTTGTAGTAGGTCTGAGCGCTATAACCGCGGTTATTAAAATAAGGCCGGGAGAATACGGCCAAGGGATCGTTCTTGGCCACGTAACCGAAGGCCGATCCATCGGCATAAGTCGCTGGCGTCTGCCTTCTAACCGTCAAGCCATTGATCATCTCGACCCCGACCGGCTTGTCGTCGATGCTGATGGTGGCGCTGAAATTGTCGGAGGGCGTCAGCAGAAACTGAGCACGTCCGTAGGTGCGATCTACATTGTTGTAGGAGCTGTTAGGGCGCCCTGCGATCGGGGTGTAGGTGTTGGCATAGTAGCCGTCCGCCTGGTCTCTGTAGAACGTGGTACGAAATGCCAGCAAGCCATCTACAATCGATCCGCCCACCGCCGCCTGAGTAATCAACGTCTTCTGCTGACCGAAGGTAATAGAAGCATTGGCTTCCGGGGTGAATGACGGCTGCTTGGTCGTGATATTCAGCGTGCCCATAGTGGAATTGAGCCCTCCGGTTGCCCCTTGGGGTCCGCGGGCAATACTCACGCTTTGCAAATCAACGAAATCCGAACCGGTGATGAACGGAACGTAACCATAAGGCACGCCGTCAACCGTCATGCCGAGATCGGGAATGATCTGCTCGGTGGAGCCGCCCGTAGTGCTGACCCCGCGAATGGTAATGGCATTGGTCTTTGCATTGCCATAATCCCACTTGATATTTCCCACATTTTTAAAGATGTCTTTTACATTGAGAGCACCTTCCTGCGCCAATTCATCGCCAGACACAATGGATACAGATTTTGGGGCTGCCTGCACGGTTTCCAGAATATTCCTCTTGCGCGCCTTGACGATGAAATCTTCAAGCAGACTGGGGGTGCTGGCAGCTGCTTCTGTTGCAACTGCAGCATCGCTGGCAGGCGCCGAGCTCGGAGCTTGTGGCGTGGGGGCTTGACCTCGCTGGGCCGCCAGTTCCTGCTGGCTCTTCTCCAGTGCTTGCTTGAGTTGCAAAATTTCGGCCTGCAGGTTGCTGACCACCTGATCATCGGCAGCATACAGCGGGTTTGCCGTGATCAGAACCAGACCGGCCACCACTGCGGCGATGCGGGTGTGACGAAACGGGGGTCGTTCAGCGCCCGGCTGTTGATGTGATTGCGTGACTCGATTGCTCATTTCAATAAACTCCGAATTATGGTTATAGTCCTGCTACCTGCTTGGCAAAATTTGTGCCAGTATTCTGGTGAACTTTAAATTTTCGTTGTCCTCTGCCCCAATTGCCCTGAAAGTCAGGTAGTACAGAAAGATTCACATAGCATCAACGAACCGATGCCAACCGGTTGTTCGCGCCGGGTGGGCTCGGAAAGCGTTGAATTTCGATCAGTCGGCAAGCATCTCTGTTGCAATAAAAGCAGCAGAGGCCAGGAGGTTTTTGCGTCGTGGGCCAGCTAATCCGGTCGGAGCTGGCTGATAAGCCAGCGTAGTTTTTGCGCCCCAAAAATATTACGGAGCGCTACTCTGAGGATGAATAACGCTGATCGATACCTCAGGATTTATCACCTGGCCGCTTGTCCTTCGGATACCAGAATTCCTTGTGGCACTTCTCGCAAACCTGATCAATCGCGCCTCCGGCATTGTCGAGTCTAGTGGCATCCTTGGCATCGATTGCGACGATGGTTTGTTCGACTGCATCGTGCAACGCATGGGCATAAGCGATGAAATCTGCGCGCTTGGCATCAATAGTGCGCTTAATTTCTTCCGGGCTCGCTTCTGCCGAATTCTTGGTCGATGTGGTGGCACCCTTCGCCGCCACCGACCGGCCCTCAATCAACAGCAAATTAGAAGCTTCCAGCACCACCAGAGCGTGCTGTCTTACTGCCAGCCAATCCTCGTCGGTATGCGGCTTCCGTTCTTCTGTCCCGGTGGCAGTATTGATGACCGCCGTGGAATTCCACACAAAGTCGATATTGGGATCGATGATGGAAGTCATGATCTCTTGAATGGTCGCTGTAGGCTTGAACAGGGCGACGGGTTTTGCCGCTTCCTGCGTCTTTTGATCGCAAGCGCTCAGGCCGGACAGCAAGGTGGCAACCACCACCACGCCGATCATATTTCTCATCATCATGTCCCGTATCTTTGACTCAATAAAACCCGATGAAGCGACCGGCAAATGCGATGCCAAACCAGAGGGACAGGGCTAAAAACGCCGTACCCTTGGCCACGATTGGACGCGGCGCTTCCTCAGACTGCGTCACCTTGCGATACAGCGTGACGTGAAGTACCAGTGCCAGAGCCAGTAACTCGAATTTGAGCCAGAAGATCGGGTTAGGGTCGTAATGTGCAGCGGCCGGCAGAAAAATGACGAGGCCGGAAACTGTCAGCAAGGCGATGCCGACCCAGACGAAGCGCGAGGTTGCCTGCACCAGTTGCGGCACCGTCTGCCGGACGAGGCCTAACCCTAGTAGTCGGAGGCTCACCACCAGCACGGAGGTCAGCACCAGAATCAACCCGGTGATGTGGAATAACTGCGCAACCGCTCCGAACAGATGGTTCTGATGACCGATGAAATTACTGATCGGATTGGCCTGCAGGGCGCTAAATAATTCAAGTGATGTCATGTTCAAGTCTCCAGTATTAAATTTGTAGCTGACTGTGCAATCGTGTTACAGACCGCCACCAAGGTAGGGGATCAGACGCCCGCAAATGACCACTACGCCCCACAGTCCGAGGGACGCAAGACCTGCAAAGCGGACTGCGTTCGGGATCACTGGCGCCTCGTCCCATTCGCTCGTTCGGCGTGCCCATTTGAACTCAAACCAGAGCGCGTTGATCCCGGCCAGCGTGATGGCCAGAATCTTTAGTGGGAATACCGGGATGATGATGACCTTGGCCGCCTCGGCGACAAACAACAAAATGCCGGTTGAGATGGTCAGCGCAAAACCGCCGAGCAGCCATGGCCGTAGTGGTTGCAGCAGATCTGCTACCGGTACCTTGCGCAGAAACAGTCCGGCCAGGCGTAAATCGATTAGCAGGATGAGCCCGACAGAGAAGGCGAGGCCTATCAGGTGCGAGCCTTCGACGATGGGGAATGCATAAACGGATTCGCGCAGCGCGGTGCCGATATTGGAGTCATAGAGGACTTGTGCGATTTCGATGAATGACATGAGTGATTACCTTTCTTTGTTACGGTTTAGGTTGCCCGGGGTCAGAGGGAAGCCCTATGTTGATTCTGGTTTCAATGCGTGCTTGTATCATGGCAACTATCGTGCCAATGCCAAAAGTCTTTTTGTGTTCATCCGAAATGATCTTGTCGAAAGACGTAATTGATTGAATCAATAGTTTATTCACAGGAATGTCGGTGGCCAGGACAAACCCATGGAGAATCCTGAGCCTGCTTAACTGGTGCTGCTTTGACAACACATAAGCGAGAGTAGGTGCTTAAATTTAAACACTTTGCTTCCCGGCAAACTTGAGTCAACACGCTGATCAAAATGGAAATAGATCGGGGCTGGGCCATCGTCAGGACATGCCTGGCGATAGCTCCAGCCCCCACCTGATCCGTTCAACATCGGTTATCAGGGTAAGCCCCGGATTAACCGATGCGAACGGCCCCTTGCAAAGACAGAAAAATGGTTTTATTTCTTTGCCGTTTTTTCTGCTCCCATGCCGAATCCGCCGTTGTTTTCAGCGCAAATGCGTTCATCACGTTCAATGGTAGGGCCCTGGCCTGGGACATTGACCACTCGGGTTTCAAAATGCCAACCATTGGGCTTCTCATCAGCGGTCCACTTGCGGGCCGGAATTGTTACCGTGAAAGGACGCGTATAGACACTAGGATCGGTGAACACGGCTTCGTAGTTATAGCGCTTGCCATCGTTAGCGAAGATGTATTTCTCCACGACATGACCGTTTTCGCTGATGAATTCACCAGAGCGGCCAAACATGGCTTTGCCGTTGTGGTTGGTCACATCCACTACCAGGGTGTTGCCTTCCCAATGACCACGCGAATCGGCATTCCATAACTTGATGTTTTCCGGCAAATGCGGCTTGCCATCCAGATGGATGATGCGCGTGCCGGAATTGAAGAAGAACACCACGTAGCCTGGGTATTGCGCAATTTCATAACCATGCCAGTACAAGGACTTGGGTACCCCAGCTGGGGCGCACCTGGCCAGGGGTTCGATATATTGCGGTTCGGTCGGGTTGTGAAAGCCAACATGGAACTGATTGACCTTTTCCTGTGCCCAAGGCTGGAAAGGAACCTGACCGTCGGCCGGATCGCTCACCCGACTGGGTGCACGCTCGTTACGGGGTGGCAACGGTGTCTTTGGCGGCTTGGGATCACCAGGAATGCCGCCATTGGGGTCGGTAAAGTTGCTATGGTTGGAAATGGTGTTGGACCAATGCCCATTCACGTCTGGCTGACCGTCTGCCAGTTTTGGTCCTGTCCATTTTCCGGATTCGATCTTGGGGAAGGATTTTTCATATCCAATTCCGCCGCCCGCTGGGGCCTGCTGTGCCTGGGCCGGCTTGGCGGTAGTTGCTTCGGCAGCAAAAGTGGCCACCGATGCAAATGACAGCGCGCCCAGTACCAGACTGGTTAACCCAAGCTTACCTTGACTCATTCTGTTTTTCATAAAATTCTCAACTCCTTGTTTGATATCCAGTGCACTATTCAACCGTCAATCCTGTCTTACTTCTTGCCGGCTTGGGGTGGGTAGTACTGGTCATAGTCCGTGGTATAGCGGTAGTCTTCGATCAGTTGAAAATTCTTTTCACGGTGACGATGCAAAAGGGCACTGATTGTCCATGGACGACTGTAAACCTTGGCATCATCCAGTGTGGCCTTGTACTCTATGGTGTTGGGGTCAATGAATTTCCAGCGCTCAACCACATGCAGCGCGTCACTATGAAAGTCTCCGGCGCGATCCAGCCAGGTCTTGTCATTGAAGTTCTTTACATCATTGACCAGAACATCGCCTTCCCAGTGGCCACGGTTATCCCCTAACCACCAGTCGTTTGAGTCTTCCAGGCCAGGATGCTCTGTGCCGTTGGTGTGAATGGTACGTACCGAATGGCCAAATTGATGCACGATGTTGATATCTGCCGCACGTTCGAAGATTTGAAAAGGCTCAGGATAGTAAATCCCACGCGGTACTCCCAGGGTATAACCTTTAAGGCTGGGGTCGTCAGTGGCCCGGTTTTCGAAGTTTTTCTTCTTCTGCTCCAGCGCTTGAGGCAGGTAAGGAATGGTGTTCCCTTCCACGGCACCGATAAACGGCGGAGCATCCTTCCGATTGGCATGCGGTTCAAGGCCATAGTCTGCCGCGCTGGTGGTTTGCCAGATGCCCGAGAAGTCAGGCTTACCGTTGGCCAGACGGGGAATCGACTGCTCTGCCGCAGTAGCAATGCCGAATTGGGCCAGGATGCCGGCCGCAAGCAATGTGCTGATGCCAAGCTTGCGTACCCAGGACGGCTTGTTATTTAAATTGGTTTTCAAGAAATTTCTCCTGTCTTGCACTTAAAGGGTGATCAAGCGCGTTGATTACTTGGTTGTTGCTGCAGGTGCTGCCGTAGGCGCATCCTGAGCACCGCCGGTCTTGAAGCTGCGCCCATCCGCCAGGATAGTCGTCACAGCATAGCCAAATTCCTTGCCGCTCTTGGCGCGGAATCCCTGCACCGAGACTTCGGTGCCTGCTGCAAAAGTTGCCTTAGTAACGCCTTTTTCCTTCAGGCTGAATGGCGCCCCGAACTCAAAGCCCCAGTTCGTAACCGTTCCATCAGCACCTTTGACATCGACGTACAGCCAGCTGTGCGGATTGGTCAGTTCCAACTTGGTGACCACGCCCTTTACTTCGACCGGCTTGTCACCGTCGAACTCTGCAGAAAATGCGTGGTGGGCAAGTGCTGGAAATGAAACAGCCAGCAGGGCAGACATTGCAGCGCCGGCGATAAATTTTTGCTTGGTATTCATTTGAAATCTCCTGTCAATTATCAAAAAATAAAAATTAGTGTTGCGTCGCCGTTGCATCAGCGACTTTCGGTGGTGGTGGAACCAGCTTGATGATGGTGCCGCCTTCTGCCTTGTAGCCCTCCACTCCTGCCGCACCGGCTACCTTGAAGCCCTTGTCGGCCAACAGGTCTGCAGACTTGCCGGCACGCCCGGCGTGGTTGGATACGGTGACGATGGTCCTGTCTTTGGGAATGAAAGCCAGGTTCTTCTCAAGATCCTTGGCCTGAATGCTGAGATAGACCGGGAAGCCGCCAATCGCCGTCAGTTCATCGGGACGGCGTACGTCGATAAAAACTACTTGGTCCGGTTTTGCCAGCAAGTCGTCAATTTCCGCACGATTGAGTATGTGCGCCTTGGAGGCAGGTGCCTTCGCAGCCTCTCCAACGGTTGCTGGTTTGGCCGGTGCCTCATCTGCCGCCATGGCAGGTGCTGCGGCCAGAACCAACATCAATAACATCAGTTTTGAAATATTTTTCATGGACGATTCCCTTTTCATGTTTGGTTGACAATTCGCACTGGGACACCCGATTAAGAGGTGCTGTGTTAGGCATTTAATAGGCATCTATCGTGCCAACAGACAAAATTCATCAGGATGGATCCGGAAAAAAACTATAAAATAAATGTAACTAACTGTTTATAAATAATTTATTTTATTATCTGGCCTTCACAATGCAGGGCCTGAAAGCTTCTCTTGCACGCTTCAAGCATCGGCTGCCTGCCTGAAATTCAACAAAGGCAAAACCGGATGTTGCTGCGCAAACAGCAGCGATGATTGATAAGAACACTGATCTCGGAGCTTCAGAGAAAAAAATGGACGCGTCTGTGGCGTCCATTTTTACTGCCATGAATCCGTCAAGACGGAGGTTTCAGCCCCGCAAGTTGGTATTGAAGAAACCTACCGTGCGCTCCCAGGCCAGTTTGGCGGCGGCTTCGTCAAAGCGTGGCGTGGTGTCGTTATTGAAGCCATGTTGCACGCCCGGGTAAATATAAGCCTGGTATCTGACTGCTGCGGCTTTTAGAGCTGTCTCATAGGCCGGCCAACCAGCGTTGATACGTTCGTCTGCACCGGCATAATGAAGCTGCAACGGCGCCCGGATTTTAGACGCTTCTTCAGCTGTCGGCTGAGCCCCGTAAAATGGGACGGCCGCAGCCAGATCAGGCAGGCGGGTGGCCAGGAAATTGGCGATACCGCCTCCATAGCAAAACCCGACCACGCCAACTTTTCCATTGCCGCCGGCCAGGTTTTTCAGCACCTCTGCCGCAGCCACAAAATCTTCTCGCGTCTTGGCCTGGTCCAGCTTGGGGAAGATCTCGCGCGCCTTGTCCTCGTTACCGGGGTAGCCTCCGAGCGGGAACAGCGCGTCCGGGGCAAAAGCAATGAAGTTGTCCAATGCCAGGCGCCGGGCGATGTCCTCAATATGGGGATTAAGCCCGCGATTTTCATGCACGACCAGTACCGTTGGCAGTTTTCCTTTAGCGTCTGCCGGTTGCACCAGATAGCCGCGCAGCTTGCCGTAACCGTTGGGTGAAGGATATTCGACGTAACGCGCTTTGATGCGCAGATCATCCGGCTTAATCTGCTGTGCTTCGGCAAAACGAGGACTCAGCGCCTCCAGCAAGCCGACGGCGGTCACGCCACCCACGGCATATTTGGCGGCCCCTGACAGAAACTCACGCCGGTTGATATGGCCATGTACATAGCCATCGAACAGTTTAAGTACTTCCGGGTCGAAATCATTTGCAGTCTTGCGGGTCACGAAAATCTCCTTAATCGATGATCTGAAATTAAATATACTGCTCGTTGCCCACAATGCCGATCTTGGTCGCGCGATTACGTTGCGCGGAAGCCATCACCGCCGCCACCGACTTGTAAGGAGCCAGCCTGTTAGGCCTGATATGCACTTCTGGTTGCACGGCTTCGGCAGCAGCAGCGGCAAATTTTTCATTCAGGACCTGCCCGCTTTGCACCAGATCACCGTTCCACCGTACCGCACCGGTGTTGTCAATTTCAACCTCAATTACAACCGGTGGAGCCGGCGGTGGCGCATGATTGTCAATCGGCATGTTCAGGTTGACTGCATGCAATTGGATCGGGATGGTGATGATCAGCATGATCAACAACACCAGCATCACATCGATTAGTGGCGTGGTATTGATCTCGACCATCAGTTCCGGTTCGCTCAACGACCTGCCGGATCCTATATTCATAGCCATGGCATCTCCTTATCTAAATTGGTAAACCAGACTAACCACGGGGTGGCGGCTCGGTGATGAATCCGATCTTCTGAATGCCGGCACGCTGGCAGGCAAACACCACGCGGCCAATCGATTCATAGCGCGCCTCGCCGTCACCGCGGATCTGAATCTCCGGTTGCGGCTGGATCACCGCTACCACCTTCAGCTTGTCAACCAGCGTATTGGTGTCTGCAACCGGTTGCTCGTTCCAGTAAACCTTGCCCCAGTAATCGACCGCTATGTTGATGTTCTCGGGCTTAGTCTGCCGGGGCTGGTTGGTGACCTTGGGCAATTCCAGCGGGACGGTGTGCGTTACCACCGGAATCGTGATCAGGAAAATAATCAGCAAAACCAGCATGACATCGACCAGCGGGGTGGTATTGATGGTGGAGACGATTTCGTCTTCTCCATCGCTCAATGATCCTACATTCATGGCCATGATTTAGCCTGCACGCGCAGCGCTGACGATCTTGACCGGGCTGGCAGAACGACTGTCAGCATCGCTATTGGCACCGCCTGCAAGTAATACGGCATGCAAATCCGCACCAAAGGCGCGCACGTTATCAAGCGCCGACTTGTTGCGGCGCACCAGCCAGTTGTAGCCAAGTACGGCAGGAACGGCCACGGCCAAACCAATCGCAGTCATAATCAGGGATTCGCCGACCGGCCCCGCCACCTTATCAATGGACGCCTGACCGGCGATACCGATCGCGGTTAGCGCGTGGTAGATGCCCCATACCGTACCAAACAGACCGACAAAAGGAGCCGTCGAGCCGACCGTGCCGAGAAAGGCCAGACCATCTTGCAACCGGCTCTGGATGTTATCGATGGCGCGCTGGATCGATTGGGAAACCCAGGTGTTGAAATCGATGTTTCCTAGCAAGCCGCCGTGATGTTCCGTTGCATCCACGCCAGACTTGGCAACGTAGTGGTAGGCACTGCCCACCTCCAGCGTTTCGACCGCCTGCGGCAATGCACCCGAAGTCCAGAACGTTTCGTTGGCCTTGCGTGCAACGCGTTCCAGCTTGAACTGCTCGTACAATTTGGTGACGATGATGTACCAGCTACCGATGGACATGATCACCAGGATGAGCAGGGTGCCGCGTGCCACGAAATCGCCGCCCTTCCACAGCGCATCCAGACCATAAGGGTTTTCCACGATTTCCTTGCCATCATCGGACAGGACAGCGGCCTCACTATGCTTCTTGTTTGACACGCTGTCTGGCGCGGCTGCCACTTGCGTCGGAGCTGCAACGCCAGTCGCTTGATCGGCAGCGATTGCCAGGCTGGAACTTCCCAGCAGGCCTACGCTTGCGGCCAGAAGACTGATGGCCAGTACGGAAATACCTAAATAGTTTTTCATGATTTATTTCTCCTATTCGTTTACTGCAAAAAAAAGCTTCTGATCTAACCGGGCACGACAGCCTCGTTCTGAAAACGTCAGCCTTCCAACTTGAATACGAAGGGAACGCGCACTCGAACATTCTGGGACTGGCCGATGCAGTGCAGCTTGCTTACGGCGGTGGTGGCCGCATTGTTGAAGATACGGTTGCTTGATTTCACCACTGAAATGTTGTTGACTGCTCCATCCGCAGTCACGACAAATTCAACCAGCACATCTCCACTCAAGCCCAGACGGATGGCCTGGTCAGGGAATGGCGTATTGCCCCGGACTTCCAGATGATTGGGGCAAACGACACCAACGTTGACGATCGCAGGCGGCTCCACCTTGACCACTGGTGCTGGTGGCTCGATAACAGGAGCTGGAGGCGGTGGCACGACGGTGGTTGCGACTACGGTTACTACCGGGGGCGGGGCCTGGACCTGTACCTCGGGCGGTGGAACATACACCGGAGGCGGTGGCACGTGGGCAGGCGGCGGATTCACCTTGACTACCTTGGGAGGTGGTGGCGGAGGCGGAGGCAGTATTTTTAACTCCTTGATCAAGTTAACCTCAAGCGGCTGCTTCAATACCTCGATGGCCTTGCGCGCCAGTCCGTTTACCAGTGCGTAGACAATGAAGATATGCAATACGACGACTAGCGAGATGCCCATCAAGTGCTTGCTCGGGTCTCGCTGTTGTTGTGCGTAATCCATCTGACTTAACTCCCGTTCCTGCAAAATTGACGATGCTTATAAATTTTCTGCCCGACGAAAAAAATCTGGCAGACCAGCTCATGGCTTTACTGAGCAGAACTCATGCCAACCTTGCGTAAACCCATTAACATATATCTAATAAATTGAATTATAAGGATAATTTATTTTAATTTGAAAATTCAAAGCTGTCCTGGCAATGATCCGGCCGACACAAGGTGTTGCATATCCAGCAGCTTTATTCCCAAGCTGTTTCGGATTACGCATTAATTTCAGGAGGAGATCTCACTCCCCCAAAGAATCGGAGTGCGCAGATGTACTTAGCCCGCGGGGTTTGCACAAAATCAGGGGAAACCATCAGCTAGTGGCACGCTCCTTGCGCTTCGTGATCAGCTTTATCCATCAAACATTCATCAATTAACTCGACAGGAGCTATGTCATGAGTAAATTAGTACTGATCAAACAGGTTGCTAAGGAATCAAACTTGAATCAAGAAGATGCTGCCCGTGCGGTCAACGCCTTCACCCGGGTCATCCAGGAGGCGCTGAAGAAGGGGGAAACGGTTTCTCTGGTGGGCTTTGGTTCGTTCAAGGTCAGTCAGCGCAATGCCCGTAACGGTCGTAACCCAAAAACTGGTGCACAGATCAAAATTCCAGCGCGTAACGCTCCAAGTTTCAAACCTGGAAAGGTCCTGAAACAAGCACTAAACTAAATATTTTTGCAAGCAGGAGGCCGTTGCTGCCTCCTGGTTTTAACATGATTAGTCAATCATGCCAAAGTGTTTGAGTTGAGTTCTGAGGACATTACGGCTGATACCCAGCAATTTGGCTGTTTGAACTTGATTGCTGCGCGAATATTCAAAAGCTTGTCCGATCAGGGTGCGATTTATCAGGTCATGCAGTGCTTCAGGCTCGAGTTCGAACAGACCGGCAAAAGCCTTCTCCAGTGTGCATGTATTGACGATATCCGTCTGTGCTGCCCCCGGGCCGTGTAGAGGCGTGCTAATTGCACTCTCATGCACCACCGGCAAACTCAGATTGGCGGGCCGAAGTACGCCGCCATCGCACACCAGCAAGGCGCGATGAATGAGATTTTCCAGTTCGCGAATATTGCCGGGCCAGGGATAATCACCCAGTTGGCGTAAAGTCTCCGGTAGCAGTTCAGGCTCTTTCATATGCAGCCGTTTGGCGTAAATCGAGATGAAATGCCTGATTAAGGGCAAGATGTCACCGGTCCGTTCGCGCAACGGGGCGAGTTGAAGCGGTACGACATTGATGCGGTAGAACAGGTCCTTGCGGAAGTGTCCAACACGCACAGCTTCTTTCAAATCTACGTTGGTCGCAGCAATCAGTCGGACATCGATGGGAACCGGGTGCCTCGAACCGACACGCACAATCTCACGTTCCTGTAACACGCGCAACAGCTTGACCTGTGTTGACATTGGCAAATCGCCGATCTCGTCCAGAAACAGGGTTCCACCATTGGCTGTTTCAAACCAGCCAGCCTTGGAGCCTACCGCGCCGGTAAAGGCACCACGCTCGTAACCGAACAGTTCGCTTTCAACCAGCGTCTCGGAGAAGGCACCGCAATTGATCGCCGCAAACGGCCCGTTGTGACGGGGACTGAGTGCGTGCAGATGTCGTGCCACCAACTCCTTGCCGGTTCCGGTTTCTCCCTTGATCAGGACCGTGGCATCGCTCGGCGCCACACGTTCGATCAGGTTAAGTAACTTCAGTGATTCAGGGTCGGCAAATATCAGCGCACTCGCTCTGATCGACAGGCTGATCTGCTGAGGATTCGGGAAGGTAAGAATCGGACGCCCCCCCGCAACCCTGAACAGGCCTTCGGTTTGCAGTTCTTCAACGCTTGCTGTCATCATGATCCCTTTGAGTGACTAAACATATCCGTGTATGTGGCCGAACTCGAGTGTTTATTTCAGCCACTATCCGGACGTCCGGTCGGTGCTGATGAAATGAACTGTTGAAAGCCTCCGGGAATCCGGTCAGCCTAAACTTTTAAAAAATGATCCGTGGCCTGGCTGATTGTTTTAATCGGTCGTAATCGAACCTTCGTGCACGATGTGATTGATCGAGCCAAATGCAATTCACGACAAGCCAGAACAATCAAGTCCGCAACCTTGCCATCATGATTGATAACCAGCGCATGTTTCTCAGTTTGTTGATGCGAATGACACATGATCGGCAACGCAGTTTGTTTTATGGCGCTCACTATAATGAGTGTTGCTAATAATGTGAAAGAATTTTATACGATATGAAAATAATCAAATGGAATTAACATCCCCCTCGACCAGCATGGGATCACGGGGTCACAGAAGCGGAGATTTGTTTTTAAGTCTGATTGCCTGCAATACCCTTATGTCTTGCCGATATTGGGTTCTGGAGGCGGGATGAATTTCGGTCCGTTGTGGGGGCTATCCAACAACAGCTGTTGATGCAGGTCAATCCCAGCGGGCCTTTGCCGGTTTAGTCTTTGGTGGAGTGGACCGGGATATGAATGGATTGTGATTTAATCTTTCCGTTTTTATCCTTGATCTTCAGCGTCAGGGTGATTTGATCGCCTGCCTTCAATGGCTTTTTCAGATCGAGCAGCATCAGATGCATGCCTCCGGGTTCCAGCTTGACTGCGTGGCCGGTGGGGAGTGGCAGTGTTTGCAACATGCGCATTTCCATCACGCCATGATTCATGGTCATGTTGTGGATCTCGATGCTGCCAGCGGCCGGGCTGGTGACGGCGGTCAGGCTGGCTTCTTGTGAGCTCCGTAATTCCATGTAGGCAGCGCCGACTTCCTGCCCCGGTGCCGTCGCGCGCGCCCAAGCCTCACTGACCTCGATGCTGCCGGCGGCCATGCAGGAGAGAGGCAGCAGGCAGGCTGCAAGCCAGGCGCAAAGTCTATTCTTCATGTTCTGGTTCTTCTTTTGCTGGGGTTTCGGAGATGCGGAAACTCTCGCTTGCCCATTGTCCGAGGTCGATCAATTTGCAGCGTTGCGAGCAGAATGGACGGAATGGGTTGCCCAGGTCATATTCGGCCTGCTTGCCGCAGGTGGGGCAGGCGACCAGACGCTTCTTGGTGGAATTCATAGGGTTTCGGTGTCGGTTAAAAGGTCAAAGATCCACGGTTGCCGGATTTTGATCAGTGCCGGACCGGTTGCAGCAGTTCACGTTGTGACTTGATCGCGAGCGCGACGATTTCCTTCAGGCCGTCTCCCCCCTGATCATTATGTGCAAGGATTGCGGCACGCATGCGAGGATCCCAGAAGCGCTTGAGGTGTGTGCCAATATCCAGAATGGCCTGCTCGCGGTCCGGCTCCGCTTCGAAGAATTGACCGATCTGGTTGGCCATTTTGACGAGATGTTGTATGTCCATGGTATTGCCCCGTTAATCCTCAAGACATTAATAAACTGCAGACAAGCGCCCCGAAGAAAAAAGCATGATCTTGGGCGATCATCTGCTGGTTTTACTGAAGTTTCACCGTTTCACGTTGCTGTAACAGCGAGTCCTGATTTTCGCTGAACTGGCGATAGCGTTTCTGCCATTCAGACGGTTGCGAAACCTTGGTCAACTGCACTGCTGTCACCTTGTACTCAGGGCAATTGGTGGCCCAATCAGAATTATTGGTGGTGATGACATTGGCGCCAGACTCCGGATAATGGAAGGTGGTGTACACCACACCCGGTTGCATGCGAAGGGTCACCTTGGCATGCAGCACGGTCTCGCCAGCCCGGCTTTCAACTCCGACCCAGTCACCGTCGTTGATGCCGCGTTCTTCGGCGTCATGCGGATGGATTTCGAGCCAGTCTTCCGGGTGCCATACATTGTTGGCGGTGCGGCGGGTCTGCGCCCCGACGTTGTACTGCGACAGGATACGTCCGGTGGTGAGGATGAGCGGGAATTTCTGGTTGACGCGCTCATCGGTCGGCACGTATTCGGTGAACATGAAGCGCCCTTTGCCGCGCACGAATTCATTTACATGCATGGTCGGCGTTCCATTTGGTGCCTGTTCGTTACATGGCCACTGGATGCTGCCCAACTGGTCCAGCTTTTCATAGCTGACGCCATGGAAGGTCGGCGTCAGGCGGGCGATCTCGTCCATAATTTCAGACGGGTGACTGTAGTTCATTGGGTAGCCAAGAGCGTTAGACAGCATGACTGTCACTTCCCAGTCTTCCTTGCCCGCGAGCGCCGGCATCACTTTTCGTACGCGAGAAATACGGCGCTCGGCATTGGTGAAGGTGCCGTTCTTTTCCAGGAATGAGGCGCCTGGCAGGAATACATGGGCAAACCGGGCGGTCTCGTTGAGGAACAGATCCTGCACCACCACGCATTCCATGGCCTCCAGTGCGGCAGTGACGTGCTGGGTGTTGGGGTCGGACTGGGCGATGTCCTCGCCTTCGACGTAAATGCCCTTATAGACCCCATCGAGTGCCGCCTCGAACATGTTGGGAATGCGTAAGCCAGGCTCGTTGTCGAGTTTGACCCCCCAGGCGGATTCGAACAGCGCCCGCGCATTATCGTCAGAAACATGCCGGTAACCAGGCAACTCGTGCGGGAATGAACCCATGTCGCAAGCGCCCTGCACGTTGTTCTGACCACGCAACGGGTTCACTCCCACGCCGAGGCGGCCGATGTTGCCGGTGGCCATGGCGAGATTTGCAATTGCCATCACCATGGTGGAGCCCTGGCTGTGCTCGGTCACGCCGAGGCCGTAGTAGATGGCACCGTTGCCGGCCGTGGCGAACAGGCGGGCGGCCCCTCGTACCAGTTCCGCCGGCACGCCGGTGACGGCTTCTAAGGCTTCAGGCGCGTGGTGTGGCTGCGAGACGAATTCCTTCCAGGCTGCATACTCCCGGGTGTCGCAGCGTGCGGCGGCAAAAGCGTCGTCGGTCAGGCCCTCGGTGACCATGACATAAGCCAGTGCGTTGGCAACGGCGACATTGGTGCCGGGACGCAGTTTGAGGTGATATCGGGCATGGATGTGAGGCGAATCCACCAGATCGATGACGCGTGGGTCAACCACGATCAGCTTTGCACCCTCGCGCAGGCGACGCTTCAGCTGCGAGCCGAAGACCGGATGCGCATCGGTCGGGTTGGCGCCGATCACCATGATCACATCGGCTTGCATCACTGAGTCAAAGGTCTGGGTGCCAGCGGATTCGCCCAGGGTCTGTTTCAGTCCATAACCGGTAGGCGAGTGGCAGACGCGGGCGCAGGTATCGACGTTGTTGTTGCCGAAGGCAGCGCGGATCAGTTTCTGTACCAGGTAGGATTCTTCATTGGTGCAGCGCGACGAGGTGATGCCACCGACTGCTCCCCGGCCATACTTGGCCTGGATTTCTCGGAAGCGTCTGGCGGCAAATCCCACCGCTTCATCCCAACTGACCTCTTTCCAAGGTTCGCTGATGTTGTCCCGGATCATGGGTGTTGTGATGCGGTCAGCGTGGGTAGCGTAACCCCAGGCGAAGCGTCCCTTGACGCAACTGTGGCCGTGGTTGGCGTGGCCATTCTTGTCCGGCACCATGCGTACTACGCGGTTGCCCTGCATCTCCGCCTTGAATGAGCAGCCGACGCCGCAATAGGCGCAAGTGGTAATCACGCTGTGGTCGGCTTGGCCAAATTGAATAATGGATTTTTCCGTCAGAGTTGCGGTCGGGCAGGCTTGCACGCAGGCGCCGCAGGACACGCATTCGGAGGCCAGAAAGGCCTCGTCCTGTCCGGGGGACACGCGTGAATCGAAACCGCGGCCGGAAATAGTCAGGGCGAACGTGCCCTGGATTTCCTCGCAGGCTCTTACACAACGGTTGCAGACGATGCACTTGCTGGCGTCGTAGGTAAAATAGGGGTTGGATTCGTCCTTGGCGGCCTTCAGGTGATTTTCGCCGTCAAAGCCGTAGCGCACTTCGCGCAGGCCTACCGCACCCGCCATGTCCTGCAACTCGCAATCGCCATTGGCTGAACAAGTGAGGCAGTCAAGAGGGTGGTCGGAGATGTAGAGTTCCATCACGCCACGGCGGATTTCCGCCAGCTTGTCGGTCTGCGTGTGCACCTTCATGCCCTGATCCACCAACGTGGTACAGGAGGCCGGGTAGCCGCGCCGTCCTTCCACTTCAACCAGGCATAATCGGCAGGAACCGAACGGCTCCAGGCTGTCGGTGGCGCACAATTTGGGGACATTGATGCCAGCCTCCGCTGCTGCATGCATCAGGGAGGTGCCCTCTGGCACGCTGACCGTTAGCCCGTCGATTTCCAGCGTGACCAGCATCTCCGAGACTCTCGCCGGGGTGCCGTAATCTTTGTCGCAACCGCCACTACCACATTGACATGCCATGATGTTTCTCCTTACGCGGCTTGCTGCGTCTGATGCAGGCCGAAATCCTGCGGGAAATGATTGAGTGCTGACAACACCGGGTAGGGCGTCATGCCGCCTAGAGCACACAGCGAACCATTGAGCATGGTGTCGCTCAGGTTCCGCAGTAACGCGATGTTGGCCGCTCTGTCTTGATCCTTGATGATCTTGTCCATGACTTCCACTCCGCGTACGGCGCCGATGCGACACGGCGTGCACTTGCCGCAGGACTCTATGGCGCAGAACTCCATCGCATAGCGTGCCATCTTCGCCATGTCCACTGTGTCGTCGAAGGCCACGATGCCGCCGTGACCGAGCACTGCCCACAGGCTGGCAAAGGCCTCGTAGTCGAGCGGCGTGTCGAATTGCGATTCCGGCAGATAGGCGCCCAGAGGCCCGCCAACCTGAACGGCGCGAATGGGTCGGCCAGTCGCGGAACCTCCCGCATAGTCATACAGCAATTCCCGTAATGTCACGCCGAAGGCCTTTTCGACCAGTCCGCAGTGCTTGAGGTTTCCGGCCAGCTGGATCGGCAGGGTGCCGCGAGAGCGCCCCATGCCATAGTCGCGATAAAAATCGCCACCCTTGTCCAGTATGATGGGCACAGAGGCTAGGGAGATAACGTTATTGATGATAGTGGGCATGCCAAACAGGCCCGATATCGCCGGCAGTGGCGGTTTGAATCTCACGATGCCGCGTTTGCCTTCCAGGCTCTCCAGTAAGGAGGTCTCTTCGCCGCAGACATAGGCGCCGGCGCCACGCCGGACCTCCAGATGGAAGGTCTTGCCGCTGCCCAGGATGTCAGTGCCAAGATAGTTGTTGGCGACGGCCACGGCGATGGCCTCGTTCAGTGCCAGTTCCGCATGCGGATATTCGGAGCGCAGGTAGATGTAACCGATGGTCGCACCAACGGCAATGCCGGCGATGGTCATGCCCTCGATTAAAACAAGGGGGTCGCCTTCCATGATCATGCGGTCTGAATAGGTGCCGGAGTCTCCTTCGTCGGCATTGCAGACGATGTATTTCTGAGCTGCCTCGGTATTCAATACCGTCTTCCATTTGATGCCGGTCGGGAAGGCCGCGCCGCCACGACCACGCAGGCCGGATTGGGTCACTTCTTCGACGATTGCCCCGCCATTCAGACTTAACGCGCGTTTCAAGCCGCGATAACCTTCATGCTCCAGATAGTTTTGCAAGGATACCGGGTCGGTGATACCGACGCGGGCGAAAGTCAGGCGTTCCTGATTTTTCAGGAAAGGCAGCTGTTCCGTCGGTCCCAGCAATAGCCGGTGCTCGCCGCCTTGCAGGAAATTGGCATCGAACAGGCCGGGGACATCCGCTGTATCGACAGGGCCGTAGGCCAAGCGGCCGGTTGGGGTTTCGATCTCGACCAGAGGCTCAAGCCAGAACATGCCGCGTGAACCGTTGCGCACGATTTCGAGTTCAGTCCCGCGTTTAGCGGCCTCGGCTGCGATTGCCTTGGCGACCCTGTTGGCGCCCAGAGATAACGCACTGGAGTCGCGTGGTACATAAATCCTGATGCTCATTGTTGCCCCCTGCGGGCTTCGGCGAGCAGTTGCTCGAGTCGGTCAGGGGTCACCCGTGCATGAACCTCATCGTCTAGCATGAGGGCCGGCGAGCAGCCGCAATGACCGAGGCAATATACCGGTTCCAGCGAAAATTCCTGGTCGCTCGTGGTTTCGTGGAAATCGATGGCGAGTAGCGCTTTTGCATGCGCTGTCAGGGCGCCGCTACCCATGGCCTGACAAGATTCCGCCTGACAAATTTGCAGGGTATGCCGTCCGGGCGGGGTCTGTCGGAAATAATGGTAGAAACTGATGACCCCATGCACTTCGGCACGGGACAGGTTAAGTTCTCTGGCGATTACCGCTACTGCCTCGGGTGGAATGTGACCAATGCTATCCTGAATACCGTGCAATATCGGCAGCAGTGCGCCTGGTTTGTCCTTGTTGCGCGTGATCGAAGCCTCGACCACCTTCCTGTTCCTGTCTTGCAGGCTCATGATTCCCCCACTGGCTGCAACCCATTAGTTGAGGGGTTGCAGCGATGTTGAAAAGCTATCCCTTACGGGACAAATTTATCTAACTAAGCGTGAGTATAGCCGCCATAATGAAATCGTCAACGCTAACATGAGCATGGTTTTATGGGCTATTTGCATTCCAGGGGCGGATGAAGGAGATTTTGAAGTCCAATCCGTATGTAAATGATATTACGGACAAGGTTGGAATCGGCTTCAATTTCTGTCCTTCGCTTCATCAATGGAAGCCCCGGAAAAAAGGACAGATCTTCAATGAGAACCTTAAGTTATGGTGTTTTCTCGGCAGGGTTCTGTGGGAAAAAGAAAATACACAGCACGATGAGAGTTAGAAGTGTCGCGGATGCCGAATAACGACTTAATGCTAAGCCACCATCGCTCATTGGCTTGTCGAGGAAGTCGCCAACGACGGCGCCCAGAGGTCGTGTAAAAATGAAAGCCGCCCAGAAAAGAATGGTTCTGGAAATATTTGTTTGGTAGTACGCCACGGCAATTGCAAGCAAAATTGACCCAAACACTAGTGCGCCACCTGCATACCCTAGACCGGCCGTGTCAGCGGCCCAGTCGCCCAGCGCAGTGCCCAAAGTTTGCGAGAACATTATAGTGACCCAGTAGAACGTTTCCGATTTTGGTGTATTTACGGAATCTACGGCGACTGAACCTAGTGTGCGGTACCAAAGCATTAGAGAGGCCACTAATAAGGTTAATAAAATGGTGGTTCCACCTGCATATCCTATCCCTAGTGATCTATCGGCAAAATCTGCTAATGTGGTTCCAACGGTGGTCGTTGCAATGATTGTTGCCCAGTACACAACGGGGTGAAACTTCTTCGTTAGAATCTGAACCATTACGGCAGCCACAAATACGGCAGCAAAGATCCCGGTGCTCAGGAGATACCCAAGATCCATGGACATGGATAAAGCATCTCCGCCGGTTTCACCCAAAGTCGTGGCAAAAATCTTGATGGTCCAGAAAACCAAGCTTAGTTCCGGCACCTTGCTGGACAGTTCGCCACTTTTCTCATTTTGATTGGAATACATTAATTACTTCACTCTGGCAACCTTGCAGATGGATTTTTTGCCTTCAATGTTACAACTGTTTACCTCATGTCCTGCTGTGTCCCAAACTTTGACTTCCCAGATATTGGCGCCAGTGCGATCCATGGTCATGAACCCGAAGCCATTGACCCATGAACTGAAATGTTCAACCACGGCCCCGGGAGCTGGCGTTGCGCCTTCCGGCAGTTCTTCCGGCAGCGGAATGACATCCTCCAGGGTACCGGAAAAACCGGCGATGAATTGCGTTGGATGGGGGCTGGAGAAGCTCACTTCCTGCCATAAATGCACATGACCGGACAACATGGCATTCACGCGCGGCGGCAATAGCAGCGGGTTGATACCGGAGAAGACTGATTGTAATCCACGATTCCCGGGCAATAATGAGATCTTTCCCTTGGCATCCTGTTTTGCCGTGAATCCCAAGATGGGATGATGATTGACACCGATGTTATAACTCGCCTGTTGCGACAAAGTATCAAGCTTGCGGTAAAGATCCCTGTATTTATCCGCCCGGATGTCACCGTCCGGGATTGGTTCACCAGCGGTGTTGGAGGTATCCAGCACAATGAGTTGGGCATCCTTGCCCAGCGGCACGGCATAGGGATCACTGTAATCGCCGATGTTGTCATTCGTGGCAATATTGCAGTCCCGGCCAGGCAACAAAGGGCGTGGGTCGATCAGGCGCCACCAGCCCTGCCCGGCACGCTTGCAGGACTCATGATTGCCTCGCACCATCACCCACGGCGCAGCCTGCAACAGGGAATTTGCCGGATTGAAGAAATCATCACGCCAGGCGTCCCAGCCATAACCCCAGGTGCTGCCGGCACATTCTGCCTTGCCATCGGGGCAGGCGTTCTCACGATAGAGAAAATCACCCACATGGATGACCAGGTCAGGCTTCCACTTGGCAGCCAGGGCTGCGATTCTGGCAAATGGATACTGCGCCTCATCGTTGCACGATTGATAAGCGTTATCACTCTTTTTCAGGCGGCATCCGGTGTCGCCAATGACGACAATTCTTTTGGCCTCATTCTTGGGTAGCGGCAACGAACGACCCGCCACTTTGACCGAGGCAGTGTGCGGAGGAATACTCTTTTCGCAGGTGAGCACAGGAAAGGCGGATGGCTTGGAATCAGCCGGATCAGAACGTGTGGTCCGCAAGGCAATGGTTTCCGCCTGCGCCCGCAAATCCATGGCCACCACCTGACCGTCAAGGCTGATCTGAGGACATTGTGCTGCTGTTGTAATCACGCGGGCCAGCGGGATGCCGTCAGCTCCGAGCACGACAAAAGACGAAACTTCAGCGGCCGTCACGGCGGAGTTTCGATTTTCCGGCAGATTTGAGCATCCAATCAATGAAGTTGCAACCAACCCCAAACATAAAGCCTTGCGAATATTGATCCTGGTTAATCTCATTTTAACGACTCCTTAAATCATGACTTGCGGGTGAATTCAACCCAAATCTGGTACAACTGGTCACTACCAGCCATATCTGTTGGGGGAGGTGGATAACTGGCACTCTGGACGGCTTTCAGGGCGGCTTGGTCTATCAGAGCGATGCCACTGCTGATGATGACTCGGGCTTCGCCCGCCACACTGTCACGTAAATGGAATTCCAGACGAACGCGGCCTGTGAAATGAAGTGCCGCTGCAGCTGGAGGATAATAAACGGCAGCCTGCACCGCTGCGCGAACCTTGGCCGCATACGCGGCATTCGGGTCACCCTTGTTAGCAGGTGCCGGAGGTGGTGGCGGAGCCGGGCGTGAAACCGGCACGGTCGATGCGGTCGGGGTCTCGGCCGCTGGCACCGGAGCTGGTGGCGCTTCAGCCACTGGTGTCGCCGGCTCCGGTATCGGCTCCTGTTTTGGCGGCGTCGGCAATGGTTTGGGTGTTGGCTTTGGCAGCGGCTTCGGTAAAGGCTTGACTGGCGGCAATGGTTTGACTTCAGGAACCGGAGCTGGTGGGGGCGTTTCCGGTTCCGCCAGAACGATGGTCACAGGTTCTGAAATCGATGGTTTAGTTTGCATGCCAGCAGCCATGATGGCTCCCGACACGACTAAGGCTTCAATTAAAAAAGCAAGAATAAATGCTTGCAGAGGACGAGGGCGTATGCGCATGAAGAAAACTTTATTATTTGCCTGGGGCCAGGCGGGAGGCCAGGCCAATTTCAGTCGCCCCACCATTCTTGATCGCATCGATCACGCCCATCACCTGTTGCAGAGAGGCTGTTTGATTGCCTGCGATGGTGACCGCTGTCTTGCTACCATCACGCTTTTTTAGTAATTCTGTCAGTTGGGTCGGGGTTAAGGTTTGATTCTCGACTTGCAGACTACCATCCTCGCGGATTTCCACCAGCAATTTTGGTGGTGGAATCTTGACAGCGGAACTGCTGGTTGGCAATTTGGTAATATGCCCTGAAGTCGGGATCATGCGCAAAGTCAGCATGGCAAAGAACACCAGCAGGAAGAGCATGATATCAATCATTGGAATGATCTCAATCCGGGCTTTTTTGGTTTCCAGATAGCGCATATCAGGCCTTCGCGCCGCTTTGTATCAATTCAACGCGAGCCCTTGAGGTGGTGGATGTTGCTAATTTGTCGTGCCGGTTGACCAGCATGATTTTGATGGTTTCCAGTTGATGCAACACGATGCGCACTCGCGTATTCAAGCCGTTGAAAAACACCAGGCCGATAATTGCGATGAATAGACCGGACGCGGTGGCGATCAATGCCTCCGCAATGCCTCCGGTAATCTGTGAGGAACTGTTCTGCGCATCACTTAACACACTGAAAGCATTGAACATGCCGATGATGGTTCCGAGCAGACCGAGCAAAGGCGCTAAAGTGATGACCGTATCCAAGATCCATAGTGTACGGTCCAGGGTCGGCACCTCGTGCATGATGGCTTCTTCCAGATGACTGCCCATTTCTTCATGACTGGCATTGACCGGTTCATGTTGCAACACGTCAAACAGACGGGCATGTGGCAGTTGTGCCAGTTTGTCAGACAGGTTGAATCCGTTTGCCTTCTCCTCACCTCGCCTGATCATGGCTATCAATTGTGTGCCACCCTCTTCCATTGAGGAGAGGTGCCAGGTGCGCTCAATGATGACGGTTAAAGCCACCAGCAACAACAGTAGCATGAGGTAAAGCGTGCCACCCGAGTCGTTGGCGAGTTGTATCAAATGGGTAATGTCCATGATTAATCCAGTAGCTGTTTACGAATAAAATAAAGGGGGAAGCAAAGCTCCCCCCTTGACCTCTAGAGCACCATCAGAAGTCTAATGTCAGTGCCAGGGACACGCTTCTGTCAGGCAACAATTGCACGATGTCGCCTGGACTGGCAACGGACGTCGCGCTTGATGCCGGGGTCACTGCAACAATGTTGTGATTGTTGAACAGGTTATTCACGCCAAGTTGCAATTTGGCTTGCTTGGCAAGCATGGAGTCCAGTTTCAAGCGATAGTTGACAAACAGGTTGGTCAGCACATACGAATCGATGGCAACCGCCTGATGCACAGTGCCATTGTCCTGGTAATAGGTGCCGACACGCTTGGCGAAAATGCCCGTATTCCAGCCACCTTGTTCGTAATTAAGGCTGACCGTCTGCGTGCTATCCGGGGCATTTGCAATCCATTGCCCATTCATCGTTCCGCTATCATATTTGGCACTGCCGTAAGTAGCGTTCAAGTAGGTAGAAAATCCACCGCCTAAGATGATATTGGTTTCGGCTTCGATCCCTTGAGTCAGCGATTTCCCACTCGAATAGTAAGTGGTATTGCCGGCGGCGTCTGTAAAGGATGAAATGCCATTATCAAAAGCGATGCGGTAAACATCCACATCCAGCGTGAATCGGTCGGATTTCCATACCGAACCAATCTGGAAGGTTCTGTTTTTTACCAGAGGGGGTTGCGGGTCATTGGCCTTTGGAACATCAAATACATTGGTCGATGGGACTTCATCACCCGTTGCATACTGACCGTAAATGGACCAGTTGGGTTGTATCATGTAATGCAGGCTCAAGAACGGCAACACATCCGAATAGCTGGCTGTGTGACTGATGCTCGGACCGCCAATCTTGGCCGCAGTGCCGATGGTCTTGCCGTTGTCTGCAAACTGGGTGAAATCTTGCGAGTATGAACTGTACTTTAGCCCCGGAGTGATCTTGATGCTGTCAGTTGCTTTGAACTCGTACTCGACAAAAGGCTGCAGCAGGGTTGTGGTGTAGGTTTCATGAAAGTTTGGTAACGCTGCGTCAACCCATGTCCTGGGATCAGCCGGCGTCTGATAACGATTGGTGTCTGATTTTTCAGACCACAGGCCAGTCCGGAATGTTCCAAACTTGGAATCCTGACTAAGCCGCAAAATGTTGCCATAAGTCGTGTAGGAATTAAGCTTGTCTGTAGCGCTTGTCGCACTAATCGTCGTGCTGCTGTTATATTTCTGACCATTGCGATAGGTGTAGGTATAAAGCTTGTCATCGACCTTCCAGCCATTTCCAAGATTGGATTCCACACCCAGATATTCAAAGTTGGTATTGACGTCATAGTTGTTGTAACCGTAATAGTCTGCTCGCGTCGGGTTGTTGCTCATCAGGTAGTTGTCACCTAATTGGGCGACCTGTGCGCGAGTTGGGCCTTTCGTATTTGGCGTATTAGCACCCACTCTGATGGCTGACGCAAATGCAGTAATGGCGGTGTCTTCAGAAAGTGCAAACTGATACTTGGCTGAAAATGCATCGCGTCTTTGGTTGTTATAGGTTTGATAACCGTCAGAATCCATTTCATGGATATTGACCAGCAAGTTAGACGATCCACCAGGGCCAAATTGCCCGGTTTCGTATTCCCCGCCGAACATGCGGGTGTTCCATGAACCATAGGAGCCAGCAACAGTTGCACGTTGTCCTGGTTCGAGATTACGTGACAACAAATTAATTGATCCACCATAATTGGTTGGACCTACGGTCGAAGCCGTGCCGGGACTGCGATCAATGACAGCGCCACCCAGAAACTGACTGGGGAAAAATGCCCAGGAGTGGTGTGTCGGGCTATTGGAGTCTTGGAACGGGATGCCATCAAAGCTGATGGTGTAATCGCCATCGGAAAATCCCCGGAAAAAGGTTTTGGTATCACCCAGGCCGGGGCCATTGACGCTGTAGCTATACAAACCTGGTGCCATCTGAATGGCCTGGCTGAAATCGGCTACGGGTGAGGTAAAATCGCGGATGAATTCTTCGCTGACGACAGATGTGGCAGACGCCACTTCCAGAGAACTTTGCACCGGAGCCTTGGTGGACGCCGTGACCGGCCTGGATGTTCCGCCAGTTGCCGCTCCGGAACCATCCGACGTGCCAACTGCACCTAAGTCGGTTGCATCTTGGGCGTAGGTTGCCAGTGGTGCTGCCAAGGATAAAAGTGCGAGTGCATGAATGACATGCATTACACAGGGTTTAAGTTTGAAACGTTGCATGGCCCACCCCTTATTAATGAAGCGGCCGATAGTAGGGGGTGTTTGTGACACAACGAAGTTGTTGAGATGAAGCTTATAAGTCAGAATGAAACTTGATCGGTGGGTTGGGATGTATTCTGAAGTGTGGAATAAATCCGGTAACCACATTGTCCTTGACTTAAATCCCCTCGCCACAAAAAATCATGTTTCCCTGTTTCAAAGAACCAGATTTGGCTGGGTTTTCAAGCCCGGATGCACGGACTATTTTTTTATGTGGGGAGGACGTTAAACCAATGACAGGCGCGGTGTTTGATCAGAGCCTCGATTATGAGGTACATTGATTCGTCTGAATCACGGGGGGATGGTTGGTGTCATGATTGCACAATGGAGTGAATTGGTCGGCTATCCGGCCGCATTTTTGACCACGGTCGCCTTCGTGCCACAAGCCTGGAAATCATGGCGCAGTCGCGATCTGGCAGGCATTTCTTTGCCCATGTATGCCATGTTCACGCTGGGGGTGGCGTTGTGGCTGGCTTACGGTTTGGTCATCGGCAGTCTGCCCATCATCTTGGCCAATGCCGTGACCTTCCTGCTGGCCGCTCTGGTGTTGTGTCTCAAAGTGCTGGCGGTTAGAGCGAAGCAGGCCTCATCCGATCGCCGATAAGTAACGACTAACGACTAGGCTGTTGACACGGTAACGCCTTCGATAATGCTACCAGCGCGATCCTGCGCCCACTCTTGTTGCCTTCTTCCGGATGGTCGCGCAGGTAGCGGGTGATGATCTCGAGGGCATGACTGCGCGATAGACCGTCCTCTCCCGGGCAGACCATTTTTTCGTTGTTGATCCGGAAGTCCGCGACACCGAATCCGTCCAGCAGGCCTGAGAGGTAACCTACGCACCACATCGAGTCCAACATTTCCTCGGCGCTCAGCGGGTCACCCTTGATCGACTTTTCAGATGCGCTGCATCGCCCAAGAAATTCATCTCCGCTGAGCGTGGCGGATGCCGGCAGGGAGCAGGACAGCAAGGTAAAGAGGGCGATAGCGGCGAGCACTCTCATTGGTGTTTGTGCGATCTCTTGTGGCCATGGTTCTGGTCCAGCAGGCTATAGTAATTCAAAGGGGTGAGCACCGAGGGAATGGCGTCAGGCAGCATATCCGGATAATCCCGGCTGTAGTGCAGACCACGGCTCTCACGGCGGGCGAGAGCGCAGTGCACGATGAGTTCCGCCACCTGCAACAGATTGCGCAACTCAATCAGGTCATTGCCGACGCGAAAATTGCTGTAAAACTCATGCACTTCGTCGCGTAGCAGATGGATGCGATGCAGCGCGCGCTCCAGTCGCTTGTCGGTGCGGACGATGCCGACGTAATTCCACATGAAGCGGCGCAGTTCATCCCAGTTCTGGGTGATCACCACTTCCTCATCGGCATTGGTGACCCGGCTTTCATCCCAGTCCGGTAAAGGCGGCAAGGTTTCTGTCGGGCCCTGTGCCAGAATGTCTCCGGCGGCGGCATTGGCGAATACCAGGCATTCCAGTAGCGAATTGCTGGCCAGGCGATTGGCACCGTGCAGGCCGGTGCAGGCGGTTTCGCCAATGGCGTAAAGATTGGGCAAGTCGGTGCGCGCATTATGGTCAGTCATCACCCCGCCACAGCTGAAATGGACCGCCGGCACCACGGGAATGGGTTGTTTCGTGATGTCGATGCCGAACTCGAGGCAGCGCTGGTAGATGTTGGGGAAATGTGCGGTGATGAAGTCGGCGCTCTGGTGAGAGATGTCCAGGTAGACGCAGTCTATGCCGCGTTTCTTGATCTCGAAGTCGATGGCGCGCGCCACCACGTCGCGTGGGGCGAGTTCGGCCCGGTCGTCATGAGCTGGCATGAAACGTGACCCGTCCGGTAGTTTCAATAGTCCGCCTTCACCGCGCACGGCCTCGCTGATGAGAAAGGATTTGGCTATCGGATGGAACAAACAGGTCGGGTGGAACTGGATGAATTCCATGTTGGCGACGCGGCAGCCTGCGCGCCACGCCATCGCCACGCCATCGCCGGTGGCAACATCGGGGTTGGTGGTGTACAGATAGACCTTGCCGGCGCCGCCGCTGGCTAGCGCCGTATGCTCGGCCTCGATGGTGATAACACGGCCATGCGCCTTGTCCAGTACATAGGCGCCGAGGCAGCGGTCCTTGCGCTTGCCAAGTTTTCGTGCGGTGATCAGGTCGACGGCGATGTGCTCTTCGAGTACGGTGATGTTGGGATGCGCACGCACTTTGCCGGATAGCGTTTCCTGAACCGCGTGGCCGGTGGCATCGGCGGCATGAATGATGCGGCGCTGGCTGTGCCCACCTTCGCGCGTCAGATGGTAGCCGCTGTCATCGTCTTCACGCGTGAACGGCACGCCTTGCCCGATTAGCCATTCCACGGTTTCGCGCCCATGCTCGACCACGAAGCGCGTTACCTCTGGGTCGCACAGTCCCGCACCGGCGATCAACGTGTCCTGGATGTGCGCCTCTATCGAGTCCTCATCGTTCAGCACCGCGGCGATGCCGCCCTGTGCCCAGTTGCTGGAACTGTCGTTCAACTGGCGTTTGGTGACCAGGCACACCGATTTGTGGGGCGCCAGTTGCAGGGCCAGGGTTAGCCCTGCGAGACCGCTGCCGATAATGAGAACGTCAAAGCGCAGCACAATTATTTTCTAGGGTAATATGAACCAAACAGAGTGTAGCGCTGTCTTTCAAGCCCGTATAGCGTTGTGGTGTGCGCTATACTTAAAAAACTAAGAAATATCAGGGAGCGCTGCCCGTATGGGCGATAGGGAAATTGATCAGGTTTTGGTCGAGCGTGCACAGCGCGGCGACAAGCACGCCTTCGGTCTGCTGGTAGAAAAATACCAGCGCAAGCTGGGACGGCTGTTGTCGCGCATGATCCGCGACCAGGCGGAAGTTGAGGATGTGGTGCAGGAGTCTTTCATCAAGGCCTATCGTGCCTTGCCGAACTTTCGTAACGACAGCGCGTTCTACACCTGGCTCTACCGTATCGGCATCAATACCGCCAAGAATCATCTGGTGGCGATGGGACGTCGGCCGCGCGCGGTGCCGGAAATCGAGGTGGAGGATGCCGAGAATTTCGAAGGCGGCGACGAGTTGCGCACGATTGCGACACCGGAAACGGAACTCATGAGCAAACAAGTTGCCCAAGCTGTAAATGACGCGGTGGGGAGCTTGCCTGAGGAGTTGCGTGCGGCGATTTCGTTGCGCGAGATCGAAGGCCTGAGTTACGAAGAAATTGCAACATTGATGAATTGCCCCATAGGCACGGTACGATCCCGCATCTTTCGCGCCCGCGAAACCATTGCGGAGAAACTGCGGCCCTTGCTCGATACCTCTGAACACAGGAGATGGTGATGAAAGACCAAATGTCTGCACTGATGGATAACGAATTTGATGCCGATGGTGCCGAGCATCTCTACCTTGCGCTGAAAAGCGATAAACAATTGGCCGAGTGCTGGTCGAGTTATCATTTGATAGGTGACGCGATGCGGGGCGAATCGCCATTACGCCCCGGCTTCAGTGAGCGCCTGATGCAGCGACTCGAAGCCGAGCCCACTGTGCTCGCGCCGCGACCGCGCAAACACGCACCCTCGTTCTGGATGTCAGCCGTGGCATCGGTCGCGGCCGTTATGTTCGTTGGCTGGATGGCGTTGCAACAGCAGGCGCGTGCCCCATCGGGCGATGTCAGTAGTCCTACTCTGGCGCAGAACATCGTTTCTCCCGCCTCAGTCAATTCCTATTTGCTGGCCCATCATGCGACCTTTTCAGGTAGCGGCATGCAATCAGGAGATTATATTCGTCCGGTAGCCTTGAACGAGGGCAGCAACTGATGCGGACTGCCGTTCCAGGCTTGCTCTGCTGGCTGCTGCTGGCACCCCTGCTGGCACAGGCTGCAGAGGAAGACCCCTGGCTGATGCTGGAGAAGGCTGGACAGGCCGCCCGAAAACTCAATTACAAGGGCATCTTCGCCTATCAGTCCGGGCGTGATGTCAGTAACTTGCAAATTACCCATGTGAATTACCCGCAGGGCGAGTTCGCCCGGGTCGTGTCGCTCGACGGTGCGCCTCGCGAAGTTTTGCGGCATGGCAACGAGGCAGTGATCTACAGCCCGCAGAACGAAAAAGTCATGATCGAGAAGCGGCGCGTGCAAAGCTCTTTTCCAGCCTTGTTGCCGGGATTGGCCGATGCCCTCAAGGCGAGCTATCAGGCACGGGTGACGGGCCACGAGCGCGTCGGCGGACGTGATGGCGTGGTGATACAGCTTATTCCACATGACCACTATCGCTATGCCTATCGTTTTTCGGTGGACCGCGAATTCGGCTTGCTGTTGAAATCGCTGATGTTCAATGAGAAGAATGAAGTGGTCGAGCAAGTGGCGTTCAGTCAGTTATCGTTGATGCCCATGACCAGCATGGATTGGTTCCATCCCAACATCGAGCGCGGCAAGGATTACGTGATGCAGTCGCCAGAGCCGACGGCACAAATTCAGACCGATAGTGAAGCCTGGCATGTGAACCAGTTACCGCCCGGTTTCGTCAAGGTGGATCAGGCCACGCTCAGCATGCCGGGCAAGGTGCTGCCGGTCAGGCAATTGATTTATTCCGACGGCATTTCCTCCGTCTCGTTGTTCATCGAGATCATGGACAAGGGCGTGCAACCCAAGTCAGGACATTTGCTGCAAGGACCCACTAATATCTATGCCAATACCGTTGAGGGTTACCAGGTCGTTGTCGTGGGCGAGGTGCCGGAGATCGTAGTCCGGCAGATCGGCGATTCGGTCAGTTTGAAGAAGTAAAGAAATTAAGGATTCAGATTATGTTGGAAGAGCAGGCATTGGTGGTGGGTATCGAGCAGGATCGGGCTTTGCTGGAAATCGTGCGTCGTTCGCCTTGCGGTCTGTGCGGGCAGACCAAGGGTTGTGGCATTTCGGTATGGGGTCGGATCTTTGGTCATCGTAACAATGTGTTCCGGGCTTTCAATCCATTGAACGCAAGGGTTGGCGATCAGGTAGTGGTCGGCGTCAATGAGCGGGCGCTACTGGTGACGTCTCTGGTCGTCTATGGCGTGCCTTTGCTGCTGGTGATGATGGGGGCCGCGACTGGCACTTGGCTGGCGCCGGCGGCGGGGGATGCCTGGGCGCTGTTTGGCGCGGGCTTGGGGTTGGCCCTCAGTTTTGTATGGATTAAAACGCATGCCATGGGGCGCGGCCTGGACACCGACTACCGCCCGGTCATATTGCGTGCTGCCGATAACGATTCCCAAATTAAAATTTGTCGTGGAGGACATTAAATGATGAAGAAGTGGTTGGCGATTTCTATCTTTGCGGTGGTTTTTGCCGCGCCGGCAATGGCCCGCGACTTGCCGGACTTTACCGAGTTGTATGAGAAACAGGGGCCGACTGTGGTCAATATCAGTACCACGCAGACTGTCCATGGTGGCGCTCAGGGCATGATGCCCTTCCCCAATGTACCGGAAGACGACCCGTTCTATGAGTTCTTCAAGCGTTTCGGCCAGCAGGGTGGACAAGGCGGGCAGGGCGGACAAGATTACAAGACGCAGTCACTCGGCTCAGGGTTCATCATCAGCAGTGACGGCTATATCCTGACCAATGCGCATGTGGTGAATGATGCGGACGAAGTCATCGTCAAACTCACCGACCGGCGCGAGTTCAAGGCCAAGATCATCGGAATCGACCGCAGGAGCGATGTGTCACTGTTGAAAATCGACGCCAGCAACTTGCCTAAGGTCACTCTGGGCGACCCTGCTACCCTCAAGGTGGGCGAATGGGTGGCAGCCATCGGTGCGCCGTTCGGGCTGGAAAATACGGTTACCGCCGGTATCGTCAGTGCCAAGGGACGTGCCTTGCCGCAGGAAAATTACGTGCCATTCATCCAGACTGATGTTGCGATCAATCCCGGTAATTCCGGTGGTCCGCTGTTCAACCTGAAGGGCGAAGTGGTCGGCATCAATTCCCAGATTTACAGCAGAAGTGGCGGCTACATGGGGCTGTCGTTCGCCATTCCCATTGACGTGGCGATGGATGTGCAGAACCAGCTCAGGGCCGGCGGCCATGTGTCGCGGGGCTGGCTTGGCCTCGGCATTCAGGAGATCAGCAAGGAGCTGGCCGAATCGTTCGGCATGAAGAATACCAATGGTGCTCTGGTGGCAGGGGTCGAGAAAAACAGTCCGGCAGAAAAGGCAGGCCTGGAGCCGGGTGATGTCATCCTCAAGTTTGATGGCAAGGTCATCATGGTGTCATCCGATCTGCCTCGCGTGGTTGGTGCCACTCGACCCGGTCGTGAAGTGACCGTGGAATTGCTGCGCCGCGGCAGTGTCAAAAATCTCGCTGTGACAGTGGGCGAAATGCCGGCTGACGACAAGGAAGATGCCCGTACGCCTCGCGCGCCGGCCAAGACTGAGCCCAACCGGCTGGGCCTCATGGTGCGCGAACTTACCCCGCAGCAGAAGAAGAAGATTAACGGCAAGAATGGCGTGCTGGTGGTCAGCGCCGAGAGTGCCGCTGCTCAGGCCGGCATTCGGCGGGGCGATGTGATTCTGGCTGTGAACAATAGCGAGGTGCAGAGTCCAGAGCAATTCAACAAGCTGGTCGTGGCCGTGGCCAGCGGCAAAACTATCGCCCTTTTGGTGCTGCGCGGCGACAACACGCTGTACGTGCCAGTGAAGGTGAATGGTGTAGCCAAGTAATCGAGCGTATGGTTTGTGTGCGGAGTCCCCCTGATTCGGGTAAAATTCGCGCCTGAACCTTAAAAAATCAGGGGCGCGTTGAGCGCCCTGAAAAACATCCGCAAGTATTTTACTGAAGTCTAATAAAATCGCGGGTTGTAGATGTTTTAATTAGATTGCGATTCTAATTCTACCCGCATTCCTACCCTCATTTCTGTGTGCTGCAATAAATACTGGTTGTTAAGTGGCACATTCAATAAGTTGTTGGCGTGATGTGTTTGTTTTTCTTCCATGGCTTCTGCATGCCTGCTAGTGCACGTCCATTCTGCCGCCAAACCTGATCAAGCGACCCCCACCCACCCGGCACCACCCCTTTTCTGACTTCCGTCCAACCTCTCCTACGTCCTGAGTTTTGGAGAAGCAATCAGTAAATGTAAAACGGGGGGTCGGATACTGGCAGCGCTCCCAAAAACACCCCCCTTTGTCAAAAGTAAGTACCTAAGAAAAATTTTATTTTATATTTTTAGGAATTAGGGGTGGTGCTGGCTTGCACAGGAGCGCTACAGGGCGCTTGTTCTTGCGGGGTGCATAGTAGCTGGGTCGTGAGGCTGAAGGTCCTCTAGCGGCAGCACATGCACCGCCTAGCCATGATCCCGAGGTGGTTCTGTCAGGATCGGTTTGATGGGGCTGATAATTAGATGCGCAGCACTAATTGTATTTCTCTATCTCCAACTCTTGTGGACGCACGTTACGGAACAGTTGGCCCCGGCGTTAAACCAGATTGCCATACCATCGCGCAGGTCGATGTAGTAGTGCCCAAATAAGCCACCAACTGTCGATGTCCATGTGTAGTTTAACGCCCACCCATGGCCATTCATCGCTCCAGAAGAATATAAGGAACTCAGCTCATCCTTAGTTGGAAGACGCCAGCCCGTCTGTCCGATGATTGCGGTATTAGCGCAATATGCATTCGCTTGCTCGTAAGAACCTCTTGATTCATTTACTGGCATCCAGGTCAAGCCTCCCTGCGAAACAAATCCTTTTAATGTTTCAGCTTGCAGACGTTGGCGCTCGGCATCTTGCTTTTGTTTGTATTGGGCAATCTCATCTTGCTTTTGCTTCTCGACATCCAAAGCGGTCTGCTCATTTTTATCTGCTTTAGTTTCGCTAGAAGGCTGAACGGGCTGCACTTCCGTCGCATCAATACTGACAATCAACCCAATGGCTTTTTCAGCTTTACCAGTAAGTTCCTCAGTGCCTTTCATGGCCTTTTTATTTATAGAAACGAGATGATCTTTTAGAACAGGAATGCTGCCAACCAACTCCCTTAGATAGTTTGATTTAATTGCATAGTTTACGTTCTGGATTAAATCCCCTGACTGTTTATAAACTTCTTCAGCCTTAAGTTTCGACGAAACTATGCCAACAACGTTCCCATAAATATTGATGAGTGGCCCACCCGAATTTCCACTACCAAGTTGAACGCTTATTTGAAAATACCGAGCATCATCTCTAATCCCCGAAAGACTATTAACGATACCTTCGGTAACCTTTGGTTCGATACCTTGAAAATCCAAGTGAGGAAATCCAACTGTTGCAACCTTGGCACCACGCTTTACATTGAGAGAGTCATCAATTGCTAAAGGGGTAAACTTGCCATCGGCCTTTAAAATTGCAAGGTCATTAGCTTGGTCCGTACGAACAATCCACGCAGGGTACTCCTTCCCGTTGACGGTTCTTATTAGGAATGACCTCCCCCCTTCTACCACATGGAAGTTGGTTACAAAGTAACCATCGTCAGCAATAAAGAACCCGCTCCCCGTAGCTTCAGCAAAAGATGGCAAAGGCATAAGTGCTACGAGAACTACGATTATGAAACGCATGATATTGGCCTGTATGGAGCACGTTCATAACAATATCCTATTTTGGGATTATCCGAAAAGGGGTTTATTTACTCATGGCAATATCCACTTCGTGGCGAGCCTTGATGAAGTCTATTTATACCCAGTCGTACCGTTTGCTGCTGGACCGACTGACAAAAGCAAGAAAAGATGCCGGGATTACACAAGCAGAGTTAGCAGCACTGCTAGGTAGGCCACAGTCGTTTGTGTCCAAGATTGAAAGTGGTGAGCGTCGGATTGATGTGATCGAGTTCCTGCAGGTATCGAAGCTTGTAGGTTTTGACCCGTGTGCTCTGCTGCAAGGATTGATCTAAAAAGCCCGGTGCACGGAGGTGCGGTGACCATATACCTGTTCCCGACCTGCAGAATCGCTCCCAGAGGCATTTGTTTTGGATGGGCAAGGGGGTTGTGGCAGGTAGGTAATGCGTCGCCGGTGGTGGTGCGCTGCTGAGGTGGTGGTTCCTATGTCACTAGCGGCAACCGGTACGCATACTAGGCGTATCTACATACCGGACGTTCAGTTTTGCCTAGTCAACGGCAGCAACGCAGACTAAGCCGACCTCTGGCTTTGAAAGTTCAATGCATCCTGCCGGCCACAACCTGCCGATCAAGAATTTCCCCGATTGCAGCCGTTTATTCTGCGTAGTTCCCATAGTCGATAATGCCAACGCATCAAGTCGGGAAGTCTTCCTATTTTCTTCAATGATCAGTTTCGCTAGAGTGTTGCCATGTTGCGTGGTTTGCATCTTTATCTAGTGACGAAGAAATGATTTTATTGGGAGAGAAAATGCTTGGTGCGAAATTTAAGCCAATCGCTTTTGCGGTTGCGGGACTCTGTAGCTTGTCGACGAATGTCTCCGCTCAAGAGATGATAACAACAGAAAAAGTTGAAGTGATCAGTTCGACACCATTGCCCGGGATTGGCCAGTCAATAGACAAAATGTCGTCCAATGTGCAAACGGCCAAGAGCCAGGATATTGAAAATTCTCAGTCGCTGGACCTCAGCGACTACATGAACCGCAACATGGCCGGCATCTACCTCAATGAAAACCAGGGCAATCCGCTGCAAGCCGATGTGAATTACCATGGCTTCACGGCGTCTCCCCTGCTCGGCACGCCCCAAGGTCTTTCAGTTTATATGGATGGCGTGCGAATGAACCAGCCATTCGGCGATGTGGTGAGTTGGGATCTGATTCCGAAAAATGCCATATCAACGATGCAACTCTATTCCGGTTCAAATCCGCTGTTTGGTTTGAATACCCTGGGCGGCGCCCTGTCAATTCAAACCAAGGACGGGCGGAATTCTCCTGGCGGCGCAATCCAGTTTACGGCGGGGTCTTTTGGAAGAAAGATCGGCGAGGCTGAATTTGGCGGTGTTTCAGCAGATAATTCGATCGATTACTTTGTTGCCGGCACCTGGTTTGATGAAGACGGCTGGCGTGACCATTCGCCCTCCGACAACAAGCAACTGTTTGCAAAGTTGGGCTGGCAAGGCGAAAAGACAGACTTGAAGCTGACTTATGCTTATTCCGACAGCGATCTTAATGGTAATGGCATGGCGCCACTTAATATGCTGAAACAGAATTACAAAAAAGCTTATACCTGGCCAGACAACACGCAGAATGAATCCCATTTCCTGAACCTCAACTGGTCGCATTATTTTGCGGATAACGTCGTTCTGACTGGTAACACCTATTATCGCAATATTAAGGGCAATACGCTCAATGGTGACCTCGGTGATGGTTTTTCTCCGCGCGTAGACAGCACCAATGCACAGAGGCTTGGCCAGTCGATTCTAGCAACTGTATCGACGCCGTTAACGGATGCCAACCTGATCGCACGATGCACTTCCCAGGCAACTGCTGGCAATGAGCCGGGCGAGAAGTGTTCCGGCATGGTGAACAGGTCCCAGAACAGCCAGGAAAACTACGGAATTTTCTCGCAAATTTCCGTGCAGAATAAGATTTTTGATCGACAAAACACCTACGTCGTCGGTGCCGGCTATGATCGCAGCACCATTCATTACACGGCCAGTCACGAATATGGTTCATATGTTTCGGACGGATCGATTTATGGCATTGGGAAATTCCAGGATCCTGCAAATGGATTCCTGTCCAATGGCGAAATCATCGATTCACGCGTCAATCTGAAAGGTACGACCAATACCTGGAGCGTTTACGCTACCGACACGCTCGACCTGACCGACAAGATCAGTCTGACCGGCTCCGGCAGGTTCAATCACTCCGAGATTGCGAACAAGGACCAGATCACTCAAGTCGCCGGCCAGACATTGACAGGCACGCATTCCTACAGCAGATTCAACCCATCGATCGGACTAGCATTCAATCCGACCGACGCAATCAATCTCTATGGCAATTACACGGAAGGCAGTCGAACACCCACTAGCGTCGAACTGGGTTGTGCTGATCCTGAAAGTCCTTGCAAGCTGCCCAATTCAATGGCGAGCGACCCATACCTTCAGCAAGTGGTTTCCAAAACATGGGAAGCGGGCATCCGTTCCAAGCTGACGCCTCAAGTTGGTGTGGCAGCCTCTGTGTTTGACACGACCAACAGCAATGACATCATGTTCGTGGGCACAAACTCAAGTGGCAGTGGCTATTTCAAGAACTTTGGTGAGACTGAACGCAAGGGTTTTGATGCGTCATTCAATGCGAATTTTGATGCCTTGTCCTTGTCGGGTAACTACACCTATCTGGATGCGACCTACGAGAGCGCCGAGACAGTCAATGCCAATGCAAACTCTTCAGGTATCTTGAGTTGCCAGTCCGACGGTACGGCCACGACATCACATACCTGCATTCCCTTTACAGGCACGGCGCCAGCCAAGGTCGCAAACGCCAGTGGCACTCTTGTCAATACGGCTACAGGCACGGTGAACTACAACAACAACAACGACTACTGGAAGACCATCAGCATCAAGAAGGGCGATCGCATTCCGCTCGTTCCTAGAAACATCTTGAAGCTTTTTGCCGACTACAGGGTGAATGACAAGTTCAGCGTTGGCGTTAACACCTTCACGGCAACAAGCTCATTGTTGCGCGGCAATGAAAATGGACAAGACAGCCGGGGCATCATTGCCGGTTACACGATCGTCAATTTGACGTCAGCCTATCGGGTACATCCTGAATGGCTCTTGTTTGCCAAGGTGAACAACGTCTTCGATCGCGAGTATTTCACCTCCGGTCAGCTTGGCATGAACTCATTAAATCCTAATGGTTCGCTACGCATGAACGGGCTTGCCGCTAATGCCAACTACTCTCAATCGGTGAGCGAAGCTTTTGTCGCGCCGGGTGCACCAATCGCGGCCTGGGTTGGTGTTCGTTGGGAATTTGCTGGCAAGAAGCCGTCCGCGGCTCATGACTAATCCGGTCAGCATATAAGAAAACGGCTCCTCTGGAGCCGTTTTCTTATAAGCTCGGTAAGCTCGCCGGGGCTTTCCAGAGTTATTGCCTGTGTGAGTTCCAAATACTGGAGATGTTGCATTCATACGAATGCTCGTTCAGGTCAGGGCGGACGAATTTTGATTTGGATACAATTGGAGCGTAAAGAATGATGTCCCCATTGCAATCAGTTAGCATCATGTTAGTGGATGATCATGCTGTTGTCCGTGCTGGGATCAGGCGTCTTTTGGAGCAGCAGTCGACATTCAGTGTGATCGCTGAAGCTAATAGCGGCGAGCAGGCCTACCAGTTCTTTTGCGATCATTTGCCTGATGTCACGATCATGGATCTCACCATGCCTGGCATAGGCGGCATCGAAGCCATACGTCGCATTATCGCAAATAACCGGGCGGCCAAAATCCTGGTACTGTCCATGCACGTAAACGCCTCAATTGCCAATCAGTCGTTTAAAGCTGGTGCATTGGGCTACCTTACCAAAAGCGGATTGGCAGAAGAACTGGTGAATGCGATCGAAACGGTTGCCTTAGGCCAAACCTATATCGGCGCAGACATCGCTAAAAAAATCGCGATGCTTACCTTGCAAAATCCGGATGATCCCTTGCAACAACTGACTGCCCGCGAGTTTGAGATATTTCGTTTTCTTGCAGAGGGGGCGGAACTCGAAGCAATTGCTCGGGTATTGAGCATCAGCATGAAAACCGTTTCCAACCACCAGACATTCATCAATCAAGCAAAAGCTTGGCATCAGCAGCCCCGTGGAGCTAGTCAGGCTAGCGATAAAACACGGACTCATAGACGGCTAAATATGCGACTTTCAGCCATGTCCGTCTGTCGCTCAAAAAGCATCAATTCGGGAAATTATCCTGGAATAATGCGTGAGAAAATCCCTATGAGGTCGGCATGCCTGACCTTATCATCACTCCAAGTTGACTCTCCCTCTCGGCTTATCTCCATTTCTGACATCAGGCTTTCGGGCCTGATTTTTTTGCCTGCCGGAATCACCAATTCAACCACAAGAATAATTTTGCGCCATGTTATTCTCCGTGTTCCAACTTGGTGAAAAATCTGTTTAATGCTCAAGCTGAACATCTTCCTTCGGCAACACCGCGAAATAATTTGTTTGACCGCGGCCTTAGCCTTATTGCTTGTTGCCTTGTTCCGTCCGACCATTCCGATCAGGCGCGATATATACACCTACCTGCTGATCGTCGACATCACCCAGAGCATGAATGCAGAAGACATGTCGATTGATGGCAGGCCGGTCAGTCGCATCACTTATACGCGTCAGTTACTGCGTGATTCCATTTCCTCCATGCCGTGCGGCACACGTGTTGGCGTGGCATTGTTTGCCGGGGTCGTGGTGTCGACCCTGTTCCATCCGGTTGAGGTGTGCGGCAGCTTTGATGCCGTGCAGGATGTTGTAGCGCACTTGGAGTGGCGGCAAGCATGGCATGGCAATAGCCGTATTGGTTTTGGCATGTTATCCGCTTCCGCGGCCTTGAAGGCGCTGCCGGAGCCTGCCCAGGTCATATTCTTCACCGATGGTGAAGAGGCGCCACGCCTGCATGCTTTCAACTTGGCCGACCTGTCGCACTGGCAAGGTGGTAGCAATTGGTTGCTGGTGGGTATTGGCGGGGATAAACGAACGCCCATCCCAAAAATGGATGAAAACAACAAGGTAATCGGT
>CAIJXJ010000271.1 GCA_903824575.1 uncultured Methylobacillus sp. | reverse complement strand
CTCACTGGCGGTTGGCGGTGTTTTTGGCAGGTATTTGTCACGATCTGGGTAAGGTCGTGACAGACTTGACGGTGACTGATCGCGCCAATGAACAAAAATGGCAACCCTACCTGCAAGGTATTTATGATTGGGCGATGCCGCAAGGCATTGAAAGCTATTTCCTGCACTGGCATGAAGGTCGCGGAAAGAGTCACACCAATGTATCCAGCACGCTGATTGACGCAGTGATCGGCAGGAAATCTTTCAACTGGATTAACGAAGGCAGCACCGATGCCGTTATCTGGATGACGGAATCGCTCAACAATAATCCCGGACTAAGCAATCAAATTTACAACCTGGTGGTCAAGGCTGACCAGTTAAGTGTTGAGCGAGACCTTAAATCAATGGGTGTGGCAATGGCGGGTTACGAAATCGGTGTGCCTATCGAGCGGTATCTGACCGACATCATGCGCCGTCTGGTGCAGGAAGGAATATGGCGTATCAATGAGCCAGGAGCAAGGGTGTGGAGTGTCGCTGGCAAAACCTATCTGGTGTGGCCGATGGCGGGCGAAGAAATTGCGTGTCGTACCAGAGACGAAAATATACCAGGATTACCAAAAACACCCGATGGCATTCTGGATATGATGGTCGAACGTGGCATCGCCTTTCTGTGTGAAGGCAAAAGCGATCCCTACTTTTATATTGCACCCGACGTACTCATCCAAAAAATACCAGCCCTTAAACTGCGCTGCGTCAGACTACGCGATCAGTCGCTCATCAGCGCAATGCCGATCCCGTCTGTTGCCGGAACTGTATTGGGCAGCCTGGAAACAGCATCGCCAACACCACCACAGCCTATCTGTGGAGCATCTGAACATAATCAGCAAGCGGCGACACAGCCAGCACAACCACAACGCCTCTCCTGCACACCTGAAATACCTCAGACGAGCATACTTGCAACCTCGCCAGAGCGGCTAGCGCCCCTCTCTGACACATCCGAGTTAAAGTTCGCGGACGATGTTTCTGCGCAGTCGCTACTGATTTCAGAGCCCAAAAAGCAGCCAGTACATTCCGGGATTCTGCTTGCCACTTTGCGCGCCGACGAACTAAGCATGGAACAACTCACGGGCAGTATGGGAGAGTTGCTCCGAGCACTTATCGAAGATTTCAGAACTGGCAAAAAATCGTTTGAAGCACTCACCACCTATCAAAATCATCAGCTTTATTTGATGTGGCCGCAAACGCTTGTCGGTTACGGCTACACCCCGAAACAGATTCTGGATGGGCTTACCGAGCACGGCTGGATGGAGGCCATGAGTGATACCGCGAAAGCGGGGAACATGCACTTTGCGGACGGCGAGGCGAAAGCCATACGCCTGAAGGCCGCGATCAGTCAGACTTTTCTGAATGCGATCCAGCCCAAGCACGTAACCCACCCAGACCCAACTCGCGAAAAGGCAAAAACCGGCACCCACACCGATACCAGATTGTGTTTTGCGCTGAGTGCTGGCGACGTAACCTCAAGGCATTTTGAGCTGAATGGTAAGAAAATCGAACTCAAGCCAGGACTGAATGGACTTCCCACCATCCGTGACTTTGACGTGCTGATCTATTGCGCCCAGTTGCGCCATGGCCGTGATCCCTTCTTCCGGGACACCGGGCTTGGCGGGGTCCTTGG
>CAIJXJ010000270.1 GCA_903824575.1 uncultured Methylobacillus sp. | reverse complement strand
TTGTCTGAAAAAAGCATTTCAATAAACCCAAAGGGACGCCTTCTGTCCCATTGGGGCATGGTGTCCCTTTTTTCGATTCACTTCTAAAAATGAGATTCACCATGTATACAGAACTTCAACCACTACTGGCCACCGTGACCAGCCTGACGCTTTCCATGGTCTTGAATACGGATAACACCATTTCGGTGACTGTTATGCCCAAAGGTGCCAAGTTAGGCAGCCCCCTTGATACGCCACTTCCGCTTACCGGCACTGCCGCTGAGTTGGATGAGGGTTTCGCGGGGATATTGGCCAGTTATACGGCCAAGCGTCAAGAATTGTCTGATCAACTGGCTGCAACCAATGCAATTATTGACGCAGCCAAAAAGGAAGCCGTTGACCAAGCCAAGAAATCTATCGCCAAGCCAGCAAAATCCATTCCTGTCGTAGAAGAAGAGGATGAAAACCCGACTGACGATGAAGATCAGGATGACGAAAGCGCGAGCAACACCGCGTCAACATCAACCGCTTCAACACCCTCAACCACACCGGCTGCTGCATCTGCTGCCGACCTGTGGTCATAAGGGAGGATGACATCATGGCGATCAAAATTGAAATATTAAATCGTGCATTTTCCTATAGCGGTATGACGCTTCCTGATCCTGGGAAAAGTTTGTCGCTTGAAGAAGTCCGCGATGTTTATTCCGCAGCCTACCCTGAACTGATCTCTGCTTCCATCGAGGGGCCGGAAAAGAGGGGCGATACCTTGACCTACACCTTCAAAAAAGGTGTAGGCACGAAAGGCTAATCATGGGGTCGTCATTAAAAGCAAGGCTTATGGCCTTATCAAAGGATGACGCCCCAACCAAGCAGGCAGGGCTAGTCATAGCCCCGCCTGTAACTCAAGAGGAGACATTATGCGTAACAGCATTGGTTCAACTCGTGCAAGCGTCAAGGAACGCACGAAAAGAAGACCTGTTGCTGCCGCCTCCGGGGGCATTGCCACTTGTTTTCTGACGCTTCCTGTCATTTCCAAAAACATACCCGTCAAATCGGTATGTGATGAGAGTGGCGGAAAATGGTTACAGGCTGCAACGTTGTGTGCCGAGTTGGTTGGGGATGACGAACTTGTCATAAACGACAAAACGACTGCACGCGACATTATCAATCAGGCGTTATCTTCGTGGGCTTCACGGCATTGTGCAGATATTCAGGTGCTGGACAATTTCGAGCTGCTGGCGTCACCGGATCATGATGCACTCGATCTGGATTACGAAGTGAAACCTGATACTGAAAAGAACCTCCTGTATATCGGAGTTCGTTCGCAACAAACAACGCCCTTCATCAACGTCCAGGCGAAAGTAGAGAGGTTGGAAGCGGAGCATCCGGGGCTTGGTCGAACCGCAATTCATTTTGCAGAATTGGCCGGATACCGGACGTTCACGGCGTTTACCCCGCAAGTGGCTTTTCATCACGCCTCGTATATGTATTGGTATGGGCAGGAAACAGATGAAGACTACGAGCAGGAACGGGATGCGTTTGGTGATGGGGAAGATGAGTCTGAGGAAGATAGCTTGAAGCCAAGTCAATTTCTGGCTTCGTTCCCGGACTATATGTTCACAGGAAAAGAGCTGGAACGCGAAGAGATTCAATGCGTCGCGTCCGGTACTGGCGAAGCGGGAGAAACGGCCAAGGTCATCCTGTCCATCATGGACTTGCTTGATCAGCAGGCTGGTTTTCCTATTGAGCCAATTAACTCTGGTGAGTCGGCTTTTTTTTCATGCTACATCGGGACAAGGGGCGACATGCTAGGCCGTGTGCTGGATGATTTTTACGAAAGCACCGGCAATGGCGAGTACACCGATTTGTATGGCGTATCTGAAATCCAACTTGATGTGTGTTCATTTCAGCAATGGAAGGGCGACATGGAGAAAGGTTTTGCGCTCTATACACAACTTGATCGCCTGATGCGTTGCATTGGCGACATTCGATAAGGAGATACATCATGCAAGTTTCAGCCGCTTGTGTTTCGAGTGCTCAGCGAGTGTACGAAATGTCTGCTGCGATCCTGTTGTACAAGGAGCAGCACGGACAAACCGTATTCTCGTCGGTGCATGACATTAAGGTAAACAAACAGGGCGTAGCA
>CAIJXJ010000269.1 GCA_903824575.1 uncultured Methylobacillus sp. | reverse complement strand
TTCGCATTCAGGGCCATCGTGGGCTTGATGCCGTGCTTGTGCATGACGTCCATGATGCGCCAGATGCCAACGCGCATGCCGTACTCGTGCCAGGTCCACGTCGCAATGTCCGGAACCGGCTCGCCGCCTCCGGGTGGCGCCGAAAGGCGACGCGGCATCGGCCGATCGATATCCCACTCCTCGACGTTGACGACCGGCCACACGATCATGCGTACGCCGGGTGGCAGCGTTAACGGTGCACGGTCGATGATGGCCGAATAGGCGACACGGTCGTTGGGCCGAATGACGGCAGGCGCGGCGGGCAGAGTGGGCGTAACGGGTGTCGAAGTGTTGGTGGCGGAATTCATGCGGCTCCTTTGGTGTGGATGGTGGACTGCGCGATTGCGTAAGGCGAAAGATCAAGCCGGATGGCGCTGACTCCATGGGCAGGCGTTCTCGTAGGCTGCAGCAGCTTGATAGAGCAGCGCCTCTTGTTCGTGGCCCGCGGCGATCTGCAACGCCAGCGGCAAGCCATCGCGACTAAAACCCATGGGCAGCGTGATGGCCGGGTTTCCGGTCAGACTGTAAATGCGGTTGGTCACGCCGCGCTTGCCAGTGGGATTGGAGCGCAGATGGGCCATGGTTTCTGCCGGCGCCTCCCGTCCTGGACTGATGACCAGATCCACCTGGCCGCCAAAGAGCGCCCGGTAGATGATGCGAAGATCACTGGCTTCTGCAAGCGCCTTTTCATAGTCGGCACGCGACAAGGCCGCGCCGCGAGCGAGGCGAATCTTCAGCGGGCCGCCAAGTTTTTCGGGACTGTGCAGCAGGTTGGCGGCGTGGTACTGGTGCGCCTCGTAGGCAATGATGAGGTTGCCGGTCTCGAACGAGGAGGCTAGCCCTGGAGGGTCGATCTCGATCAGGTGCATGCCCAGCGATCGCAAGACGTCCTGAGCCACGTTGAACGCTTGCACGACTTCGGGAGTGTGCTCGACTGCAGCGATAAAACTGGCTGGCACCCCGACGCGCAGCCCCTGCACCGGCTGACCGATGTGGGCGGAAAAATCGTCTGGTTGGGAACCGCACAGCACTTGCAGCAGTAACGCGTTGTCGGCGACGTTGCGGGTCATGGGGCCGACATGGTCCATGCTGGGGGCCAGCGGGATCACACCCTGCAAGCTGATGCGACCGTAGGTCGGCTTTAAGCCGACAATGCCGCAAGCCGCCGCCGGATGGCGCACCGAACCGCCCGTGTCCGTGCCGGTCGCTGCCATCACCATACCGGATGCCACCGCCGCGCCCGATCCGCTGCTCGAGCTTCCTGGCATGTAGTCCACGTTCCAAGGGTTGCGGGCGGGCGGGAAAGCCTCGTCGTCGCCCGGCGTGCCAAAGGCAAACTCGTGGCAGGAGGTCTTGCCCAGACTAATGGCGCCAGCCTGCCGCAGCAACTCCACCGCCACCGCGTCCTCGTCTGGAACCCAGTCCTGTAGCAAGCGCGAATGCGCGGTCGTGCGAATTCCTTTGGTCAGGAAGAGGTCCTTGTGGGCGATCGGGATTCCATGCAGCGGCCCCCGGTAGCTTCCAGCGCGCAGTTCGGCTTCTGCTTGCCTCGCCTGCACACGCGCCAAATCCGCAGTCAGCGTGATAAAGGCGTGGTGCGTAGGCTCTAGAGTATCGATCCGCTCCAAGCAAGCCTCAACCAGATCGACTGGCGACAACTCTCCGCGTGCAATGCGGGTAGAAGCCTGCCCGATCGTCAGGTAGTGCAGCGGAGTCTGTGTCATGGGTTCTTCTTCTGTTAAGTGTTCTGTTGCTGCCATCGCCGATGGCCTTTTATTTTTTAATACCGCCGGGAATGCTCGCAGCGATGGCACGCAGCTTGTCGGTTTCGGTCTGCATCATGCTGACCAGTTCCTGTGGAGTGCTGCCCACCGGAACCAACCCCATCTGGGACAAGCTCTTGCGCAATTCGGGGTTCTGCATGACCCTTTGCACCGCAGCGTTCAAGGTGCGCTGCACGTCCTCAGGCAGACCGCGCGGACCGTAGAAACCGATCCACGAAATCAGGTCGTAGCCCTTCAGGCCCGCTTCCGCAATCGTCGGCGAATTGGGATAGCGTGGATCGCGCGTGCCGCTGGTGGTGCCCAGCAGACGCACCATGCCGCTGTCGATCAGGGCATTGGCATCGGCTGCGAAGATCAAATCCACCTCTCCCGCCGCCACGGCAATCAAACCCGGTCCGGTACCCTTATAGGCGACGTGGGTCATGTTGATGCCAGCCATCGACTTGAATACCTCTCCCGCGAAATGGGGACCGCTACCCGGGCCGGAGCTGGCGTAGTTGAGCTTGCCCGGGTTCTTCTTGGCGTAGCCAATGAATTCAGTAACGCTCTTCACCGGGAGCGAAGGATTGACCACCATCAAAAATCCATAGGAGATAATCAGCGACAGCGGAGTGAAGTCCTTGATGGGGTTATACGACAGTGAATCCTCCATGACCGGCATGTAGGTCTGGGTACCGTTGGTGGTCAGCAGCAGGTTGTAGCCATCCGCAGGCATGTGGAGCACCGCCTCCGCTCCGATTCGCCCACCGCCGCCACTGCGGTTGTCAATGACAATCGATTGCTTGAGTTCTTGTTCTAGCGCCTTGGCAAACAACCGCGAACTGTTGTCCGCTACGCCGCCCGCCGCATACGGCACGATAATGTGAATGGGTTTATTCGGATAGGTTTGCGCCTGGACCGACGAAGACAGAATACCCAGACCTGAAAGGATCGCCATCGCCACGACCATGAGTTGAGAACGGGAGAAATTCATACACGCCTTTTCCATGATGATCATAAAAATAAGAACCATTGAATCATACTGCGCCGACCGGATTGATGAAAGGTAAATTAATTTAGAAACGCCTACCCAATTCCTGCTCTGTAAATAGGAGTTTGGTGTGAATGCCGTTTAAGAAATCAAGTGTGTATTTGTGGTGGCACACATAGGTTAACAGAAGGGATTTTGGTATTTCTTGGTGGCCCGAGGTCAAACCACAAAATATACTAATCTTGAATTATTCGTCTAAGCCGACATTAGCTTAGATCTCAAGGATCTATATCACCAGCCAGAACTTTTTTTGATAATCTTGCTTAACTCAGTAATAACTAAGTGGTTCAGTTTTCCCCCAAAAGATTTTATATGAATAGATTGTGTATCCAATGATGGTTGGCAACACAATAACCGTTCCCCAGAATATTACCCATAACGACTCTGTGGCCGAAGCGGCTTCCCAGATTGTCATTTTGTCAACGACGATATAAGGGAACATGCTGTAAGCAATTCCTAAAAAAGCTAGAACAAAGATGCCTACGCTTAGAGCAAAAGGAACCCAAACAGGCGCCAGCTTATCTCTCTGCATTTTTAATAAGTTCAAGTCAATCAAGATAAAACAGGTTAAGGTCAAAATTGGAAAAGGCAACAAGAAAAAGATATTGGGGAAGGTAAACCACTTGACTGCAATCTCTGCACTAAAAAGTGGCGTGGCTATTGAAATAATCCCCACACCAAGCGCCGTCAATAAGAGGGATTTTCTTGCCCAACCCACAGCCTTTCGCTGTAATTCGCCAGAGGTTTTCATGATCAACCAGCTAGCTCCTAATAGCGCATATCCAGCAGGTAGGCACAGAGCCACGATCAAGGCAAATACCCAACCTAAGTACCCAGAGTCAAAACCAATAACCTCCCTACCAACCATAACCCCTTGAGATGCCGCGGCCAAGAAGCTACCAAAAAAGAATAAAAAATTCCAGACTGACTTCTGGCTCAGGTGTGCTTTTGCACGAAAGTCAAACGAAACGCCTCGCAGAATTAAACCTGCCAGCATGATGCCTACAGGCAAATAGAGCTCAGTCAAAATAATACCGTGCGCCATCGGAAAGGCAATCAAGAGTACGCCAACACCAAGCACCAACCATGTTTCATTGGCATCCCAAAAAGGGCCAATTGATGAAATCATGACGTCTTTTTCTGACTCGCTTGCCTGATTCAATAAAATGCCTACACCCAAGTCGTATCCATCTAGGACAACGTACGCGACCATGGCAATGCCCATTGCAACCAAAAAGAAAAGGGGCAGCCAACCAGACGGTTCAAATAACTTAGGAATCATTCTTATGCTCCTGCAATACTGTTAGTTAAGCCTGATTTCTGTCCAACAACAGTCTGCACTGGATTGGTTTGTCTCGCCAAATAAAAAACCACCCAAACATAGGAGACGATAAGTCCGATATAAAGAGCAAAGTACATCACCAATGTGCCCAAAATCATATTGGCAGGCACCCTGGTAACCGCATCAGCGGTTTTTAGTACTCCACTGACAAGGTAAGGTTGTCTGCCTATTTCGGTCACATACCAGCCAGCAACCACCCCTAACCAACCAGAAAAAGTCATACCACTTAGGATTTTCAAGATCCACTTTGGTAACGCTTCACTTTTTCTTGTCAGGTAAAACCCAACAAATGCAGTTAAGAGCATCAACATACCAACACCCACCATAATGCGAAAAGCAAAAAATATGGGCTTGACTGGCGGAGTTGCGCCGGGGAAGGCGTCCAAGCCTTTCACTTCCCCATCCAAGGAATGCGTTAAATATAAAGATGCCAGCTTTGGAATGGCAACTTCATATTGATTTGCCTTAAGACTTTCATTGGGGATGGCAAATAAAACGGCAGGAGCGCTTTTTGTTGTCTCCCAAATTCCTTCCATTGCCGCTACTTTTGCAGGCTGATACTCCAGGGTATTAAGGCCATGCAAATCACCGAGTGCAATCTGTAATGGCGCCAGTACCACTGCCGCAGTCATGGCTAACTTTATCAACGCTCGATTTCCAGAGAGGTTAATACCCTTCAAATATCGATAAGAGG
>CAIJXJ010000268.1 GCA_903824575.1 uncultured Methylobacillus sp. | reverse complement strand
GATCAGATCAAGATTCATGATCAGCGCTGCGGTGTCTGAAAAGTCATGCAGTTGTGCTGTAAAATCCAGAATATCCGGACCATCCCAGCCGGCCGATTTGATGGCGTGCAATTCGGATTCGGCGGGTTGTCCTTTTTGCAGACTGTAAAATTCAATTTCCGGATTTTTAAAGCCTGCAAACATCGAAAGCGCGATATTCCTGCGTGCATTCACAGCCCATACTTTTGGCTGATCCGGCCTGAATCCGCCAGACCAGACCAAGCCCACTCTCAATTTTGTTTTTTTGCCCAGCCGCTCAGACCAGGCTCGCGATTTTTCAGCATTTGCATGGAGGTAGGGAATATTGGAAGGAATGGTGGCAATATTTGTCTTGAACGCCAAAGGCAAACTCAGCATTGGACAATAGTAATCAAATGCAGGCAATGGACTGCCTTCTGCCACCAATTGAGAAACGCCCTCAAGACCATGAATCACGGTTGCGAGGGGAGCTTGCACCTCCAGAATGACACGTGCGCCCAAGTCCGCAACCAGTCTGACATAGCGGCAAAACTGAATAGTGTCGCCTAAACCTTGTTCGGCATGTATTAGTATGGTTTTCCCTGCCAGGGAGTCATTTCCCAACCAGAGTGGCTGTGAAAAGATACGCTTCTTCTTTATCTTCTCATCCCAACGGCACTCATATGACTTCCAGCCGTTAACGAAGTCGCCACTTAATAACGTGGCAAACGATTTGTTTAATCGCGCTTCGGCATAATCTGGCTTGAGCGCTATCGCCTGGTCATAACTGGCCAGAGCAGCGTCCACTTGTTTGAGTTCCAGCAGGGCATTACCTCGGTTAGACCAGGCTTCTGGAAAGTCGGGGCGAAGAGCAAGCGCCCGATCGTAACTGGCCAGCGATGCATCGAGTTGCAGGAGGTCTCTGAGTACATTGCCGCGATTGGACCAGACCTCGACAAGATCCGGATGAAGGGCAATCGCTTGGTCATAACTGGCCAGTGCCGCATCAAGCTGCATTAGTTCCGCAAGAGCATTGCCACGATTAGACCAAGCCTGGGCATAATCTGGATCGAGGGCAATCGCCTGGTCGCAACTAGCCAAAGCCGCATCGGGTTGCTTCAAGGACACGAGTGCATTGGAGCGATTGGTCCATGCCTCGACAAGATCCGGATGAAGGGCAATCGCTTGGTCATAACTGGCCAGTGCCGCCTCAAACTGCTCAAGGTCCATCAGTGCATTGCCACGATTGGACCAGGCTTGGGCATAATTTGGATCGAGGTCAATCGCCTTTTCATAACTTTCCAGAGCAACATCAACCTTCTTCATACTCTTGAGTACGATGCCCCGGTTGGACCAGGCCGGGGCATAATCCGGTTGAATGCTAATCGCACGGTCATGACTGGCCAGGGCCAGATCCAGTTGCTTGAGGGCCAATAGCACATTGCCGCGATGAGACCAGGCCTCGACATAATCAGGACAGATGGCAATCGCCTGATCACTACTGGCCAAGGCCTCATCAAGCCGCTTCAAATCCACCAGTGCCTTGGCCCGATTGGACCAGGCTTTGGCATAGTGTGGATCAAGATTAATTGCCTGATCATAACTGGCCAGGGCTGCCTCCTGTTGCATGAGTTCCAGCAAGGCGTTGCCGCGATTAGACCAGGCCGTGACATAATCCGCATGGAGGGAAATGGCCTGCTCATAGCTGGCCAGGGCCGCAGCGGGTTGTCCAAGATCCAGAAATACATTGCCACGATTCAGATGGGCCTCAGCGTAATCCGGCTGAAGCGCCAGCGCCTGATCGTAACTGACCAAGGCCTCGTCGCATTGGTTGAGATCCTTCAGTGCATTGCCACGATTGGACCAAGCTTCTGCAAAATCAGCTCGAATGGCAATCGCCTGGTCATAACTGACCAAGGCAATTTCAGGTCGTTTGAGATCCAGGAGCACATTGCCACGATTCAGGTAGGCCTCGGCATAGTCTGCCTGCAAGGCAATCGCCCGATCACAACTGGCGAGGGCCTCATCATACCGTTTGAGATGCAACAGAATGTTGCCGCGATTGGACCAGACTTCTGCAGAATCAGGCCATAGACTGATCGCCTGATCATAACTGACCAAGGCCTGGTCCAACCGCCCGAGGGCCACCAGTGCACTTCCACGACAGACCCAAGTTTCAGCAACATCCGGCTGCAGCACTATCGCCCGATCATAACTGGCCAGCGCCGCCTCATATTGCTTGAGTTCCAACAGGGCATTGCCACGATTGCAGAAGAGCACCGCGACATCAGGCTGAATTTCTATGGCCTGACCAATCAAATCCACAGCGCGCTGATAATCTCCGGTCTGGGCAAATATTACCCCCAGCAAGTGCAGAGCATCAGCATGATCGGGCTCTGTTTTGAGCACCTCTTCATAGAGTAAACGGGCTTGCGACAGTTGCCCATTCTGATGAAACGCCAGAGCTTGCTGAAAACTAGTCTTCATTTGAGGTCAAGGTTCAAGGAGCTAGCGAAAGTGCGGACCGCATCAGCATGAAAACAGACCCTGGAGATGACAAACAAATATTGATAAAACATGGTGTTATTATGTCAGAAAATGCCATTCGGCTTTGCATATCATGCCTATGAGCTATTCTTAAGTTATCTGCTCGACGAATGCCTGAAAATTATTCCTAGGCTATTGTGACTTATAGTTTCACTGAGGTGCTCTTGAGTTACGTTTATCGATTACCTGGCGGTGATGTGGCAGCCCTTGATGTATTGTCGCCCTTTCCCCCGCTGGAGCATGCCCTGGAGGCGCCTAACGGACTATTGGCCATCGGCGGCGAACTGACGCCTGACCGGTTGCTCAATGCCTATCGTCACGGCATTTTTCCCTGGTTCAGCCCGGGAGAGCCGGTGTTGTGGTGGAGTCCGGATCCACGCATGGTCCTGTTTCCCGACCAGCTCAAGATCTCGCGTTCGCTGGCAAAAAGACTGCACAAGAAGGATTACACAGTGCGCTTCGATACTGCGTTTCAGAGCGTGATGGAGGCTTGTGCCAGCGCGCCGAGGAATGGCCAGGCTGGCACCTGGATCACGACAGAAATGGTGGATGCCTATTGCCGTTTGCATGAACTCGGGTACGCCCACTCAGTTGAAACCTGGATCGATGATAAGCTGGCTGGTGGCCTGTATGGCGTCGAGCTGGGCCGGATGTTCTTTGGAGAATCCATGTTTCATCGTGTCACGGATGCCTCCAAAATTGCTCTGGTCCATCTGGTGCGGCATCTGGCTGCGCAGGGAGTCGGCATGATTGATTGTCAAATGAAGACCGCTCACCTCGCCTCTCTGGGCGCACGCGAGATTCCACGCGCCGAGTTCGCGATGCATCTGGCAGAACTGATCGCTCAGGACAAAGACTAAAAGACGCATGAGCGACGATCATCCACTGCAAAAACTTCAGTTTTACATCACCGCGCCCTATCCCTGCGGCTACCAGGAGGGACAGCAGGCGCAATCGCTGATTGCAGCGCCCCAACATCTGATCGACACCGGGAGCTATGACCAACTAATCCGTCAGGGCTTTCGTCGCAGCGGAAATTTTGTCTATCGCCCGCATTGCGCGCATTGCAACGCCTGTGTTCCGGTGCGACTGCCAGTTGCGACGTTCCAACCGAGCCGCAGCCAGCGTCGAGCCTGGTCACAGCATCAGAACCTGACAGCACGTGTCATTGAAATGCAATTTCTGGAAGAACATTATTGCCTCTACCACGCCTACCAGCTGGCACGCCATCTGAACGGCGGCATGGACATGGACGACGATAGCCAATATCGAGATTTTCTGCTGCAAAGCAACGTGGACACGGTACTGGTTGAATTCCGCGAAAACGGACGGCTTTGCATGGTCAGTGTTGTCGACTGCGTGGCGGATGGACTCTCAGCGGTTTACACGTTTTATGACTGCACCGTGCCCCGCGCCGCCTTTGGCACTTACAACGTGCTGTGGCTGGCCGAATGGTGCCGCAGCCTGGAGCTGCCCTGCCTGTACCTCGGTTACTGGATTGCCGCAAATCGAAAAATGTCCTACAAGAATAATTTCAGGCCGCTACAAGGTTTTCTGGATGGGGAGTGGGTGCCACTGACAAAATAATTCCACCCCCGCAGAACTTTGTTGGGATGACACCGCAGCATACCAGCTGTCATCTCCATGTGACCCAAGCGTTCAGGCGACCAGAACGCTATCTTCTGTTGTTAAGCCAGCCTCAAACCATCGCCGGCATAGGCATCACGTCACGCTTTTGAAAATCAGAAAACCTGACCGTATTCCTGCCTTTAGTCTGTGCAAGAAACATTGCGCTACTCGCATTCCTGATCAGCGCTTCCGTGCAATCGCCATCCTCAGGATACAAACTGATACCGATGCTACTGGCCACATGCAACTTGCTTTGACCAATCTGACAAGGCTTCCTAAAGCTCGCCAGGATCTTTGCCGCGATGTTCCAGACCATGCCTCGTGACGCGACATTGGGCAACAGAATAACGAATTCATCATCCCCCAACTGGCTCACCAGATCTGAGTCCCGCACGCAATCGCACAATCGCCGCGCAATGAGAGACAAAAGATCATCACTCAATTCCGGCCGCACAATCTCATTGAGACTCTGAAAATGATCCAGTCCAAGATACATCAGGCCAACGATCTCGCTGTTACCCTGCGCATTCGACAACACCTCCCGCAGTCGCTCATGCAACAGGGCACGAGCAGGCAACATGGCCGGGGTTTTATGCTTAAAAAAGTGAGGGAACCGCTGTTCCGCCAGCGTGATATTGCCAACATCAGAAAATACGGAGATGTAGTGATCGCTCTGTCCTGCGGCATCCTTGACAACGGAGATAGTTTCCCATGCAAGCAACATTTCTCCATTTTTTCGACAATTCCAGATTTCCCCTGACCACGAGCCTGTTTCGTTGAGCGACTTCCACATACCCTGATAAAAGCTTGCATCATGCCGGCCCGAACTCAGCAACTTCGGATTTCGTCCTATCACTTCCTCTCGCGTATAGCCGGTGATTGCGCAGAACGCCGCATTAACCGAAACAATCTCGCGGTTCTTGTCCGTGATGGCAATCGCCAGAGTCGTGGCATCGAAGGCCAAGGCAGACAATCGCATGTCGCAGGCGTGGTCGGCACGTTCGACGCAATCCGCAATCGCTCTGAACAGTTTTCCGACGTCAAGAGGGTCCTGGACAAACCGGCTCACGCCAAGGTCAAACATCATTTCGGTGTAAATCTGCTCGCCTGCATTGCCGATCATGATAATGGGAACCGCTGCATTCTCGTTGCGCACCGCCTCCACCATGGCAATCCCGCTCATCCCTGGCAACATGATGCCGGATATCACCACATCCGGTTGGTTCTCACAGTACAAACGCAATCCCTCCCGGCCATTTCCGGCAACATGCACCGTGCCAACACAATGGCCAAGCGTGCGGGAGAGCTGCGCACGAATGTCGTCGTCATGTTCCACCAGCAACACGCTGGTGTTAAGCAGGCACTCTTTTGGGGCAATCTGTAACTGACCGGAAGTTAACTGGGCGGAAGGAAAATCCAGCGCAATCAATCCCGTTTCGAGCGCATCCCACTGTGGGACCAAATCAGACTGATCGATGATGATCTCCGCCATCGTCACATCATCCGGTTGCCCAAGTTGCAACGCCTCTTCGACCAGATGCAACATGCGATCAAACACCTCGGTCGTTGGTGTTTCCATGAAAATATTTTTAAGCATGTCGCAATCAATCATGGACTGCCCAAGCGTGTCCACCAGACCGTCAGTGTAAAGATAGAGTGAGGCCTTGCCATCAAGTTCAAAGCGCTCAACATCAATACGCATCTCTTGGCTGTCAGCCATACCAAGGGGAAAAGTGCTGGAATGAAATTCCCGCATCAGGGCGCCATCCATTCCCATCAATATTGCCGGTGGATTACCGCAATTGAGTACTTCAATGCAACGCCCGGCGCGTGTCAGGCGCACCAAGGTGGCGGCAACAAAATGTCCGGTCAAGGCCTGTCCACGCAGAATGGCATTAATTTCATCCGCAATCGCCAGCAAGGAAAATCCCTTTGCGGCAGATTCACGGAAACGACGCGGGATCCCCATGGCCGGCACCATGGCAGAAAAACCATGTCCTGACGCGTCGGCAAGCAGCAGATAAAGATCCTCACGATGACGTGCACTACAGAAAAAATCACCGCTGATCGCGCCCATGGGTCTATTGTGCAATCGGATGTTAGCAAACTCTTCCAGATTGTCCCCTATCGAACGTTCCACATATTCCTGCAGCAATGCCGTATCGTGCTCGACAAAGCTAAGCATGGACCTGGCCTCGGCCAATGCGCGGCCAAAAGCCTTCTTTTTCTCGATCTCAGCCATCGCCGCACCAATAGCATCGACCAGGGCAGCCATCTTGATCGGTTTGACCAAATACTTGAGCACCCCCAGATCAATCGATTTCAGCAAAGCCTCTGACTCACTACACGACGACAGCATGATAATTTTCACCTCCGGATCAAGGGCCATAATTTCCCTGCACATGGCGCAACCATCCATCCTTGGCATCATCACATCCGAGATGACGAGAGCCGGACGCTTTGCCTTGAATACCTCCAAACCCGCCAAACCATCCTCGGCGGTATAAACTTGACTGACACGCCGCGCCAGCATGTGCGCGATGGCCAACCGGGAAGAACTGTCATCCTCGACATAAAGCACAGAGATATCCATCAACGGCATCTCCGCTTGAAATTCCATTACTGCGGCAACTTTCATGCTACGAACTCCTTAAGATTCCCCCCCTGATTGGAACCCATGCCGGACTAGAAATCCAACGCCGCCAGCCAATCCTCATGCGCATATCCAGGTGAAAAACCGCGCGCCTGTGCAAGGTTTAAGGCTTTAGTTGAAATTCGAGCGCTACTATCCTCATCAAACCAGCATTCGCGACCGACAACCCTTTGCTCGACATCTGCACCCTGGTTTGGTGCCTTAGTAAATTGTTCGAATTCCATGCCATCCTCCTGCCTTACTTTTCTAAAAACCCCCACGGCAACTTATGCAATTGGCAAGGCATCCAGGAACGGTTCCATAGAATGCGCCTCAGCATCGCCAAGGGAAATTTACAGAGAAGGACTCGAATAAGGTATCCGCGCAAACACGTAAGGCTTATCGTAGGCATAACTTCTATGGAATCAGCCACCTAAATTATTTTGATTTAGGCCTGTTCAGCAGACTTTAGAGGCCAGATGGGGCTACAAGGATGCAGAAGTATCTTTATTTTTCAATTTGGAGCATAGTCAGCCGGTATTCAAGATGGTTCTGACTTTGCCTATCAGAACCCATTAACATTCAGCTGTCATGATTAAAAAGCTTTTTACGACCGAAGGCCATCACGGAGAATAATATGCCCGCGCAGAATAAATTAGATGAAGCAAACAAGGTTGTTAAAGAAAAGATAAAAAACCTGGAGATGGCGCATAAAGCAACGATTGCAGCAGTCCTGAATGAGTCAAACATAAAGTATGAGTATCTGAGCGCTACTGAGTCATTGGCCATAGCCGAGAAAGAACTGGCAGCATTTACTGCATTGGCTGCGGCGGAGGTGGTAAAACAGGCAGCAATGGCGGCAGCAGAATTGGTAACCCTGTCGGCTAAAAAGTTACCCATAAGGATCGACGATGTGTCACTGGAAGTTCTGGAAAATGCACGGATTGCGGCACTGGAAACGCTGGAAAAGGCAAAGAATGCCGCACTGGAAATGCTGGAGCATTCGGTAAGTCTGGCAGTTGAGCGGAGCAAGAGGGAAGAAAACATCAAGTTGATTGAAATTTCTGAACCGGTTGCCACACCCCGTAAATAGCAGGGACCCGCATATCAGGCTTCGCGCCAAGCGGATGTTTACATGAATCAGGCATTTTTATCAGCAACGACTTACCGCACCCATTGCAACCGTAATGGGATGGCGTTAACCACTGTATGGTTGTAATTCTGCAAAGAGGTCCATGTGTCAACCCATAAAAAATCACCACCAAGCCCGCAGCAAGCATCTTTGCTAACGTCGCCGGCAAGCACAGCAACTTCTTTCCCTATTGTCGGCATAGGTGCCTCCGCTGGTGGCCTGGAAGCTTTCGAGCAATTCTTCGGCCACGTATCTGCCGATTGCGGAATGGCATTCGTACTGGTACCGCATCTTGATCCTAGCCACGCCAGCCTTCTTTCTGAAATATTACAACGCACCACTAATATTCCGGTGATTGAGGCAATTGATCAGGTTCAGGTCAAACCTGACTCGGTCTATATCATCCCACCCAACCGGGATATGGCGATCTTCCATGGCAAGCTGCAATTAAGCGAACCACATGAACCTCGTGGACAGCGCATGCCGATTGATGCCTTTTTGCGATCACTGGCTGAGGATCAACAAGAAAACGCCATTGGCATTATTCTGTCCGGTACGGGTACTGATGGCACATTGGGACTACGTGCCATTCTCGGGGCTGGCGGCCTCACCTTGGTACAAGATCCGACAACTGCAAAATATGACGGAATGCCAACCAGCGCCATTCATTCAGGCTACGCCACCCAAATACTGCCTGCCGACAAGATGCCTGAAGCCCTGCTGATCGGTGCACGCACCCTGGCAGTTCAAGCTGCGACGCCACCTGAACCCAAAGCGGCAAGCGGCATGAACCGTATCCTGATGCAATTGCGCAGCATTACCGGCCATGACTTCTCGCTTTACAAGAAAAGCACCATCGGTCGTCGCATCCAGCGCCGCATGCTACGCCACGGTATCGACGACATTGAAGTCTATGCCCGTTTTATCAAAGAAAACCCGACAGAGGCACACACATTGTTCAAAGAACTGCTGATCAATGTCACCAGTTTCTTTCGTGATCCGGAAGCTTTTGCCGTACTGCAAAATGAAGTCCTGCCCCAACTATACAAGAACAAAACGGATCATGATTTATTCCGCGTGTGGGTGGCTGGTTGTGCCAGTGGTGAAGAGGCCTATTCCATTGCCATTCTGCTACGCGAGTGGATGGACAATAATCAGTCTGAAATCAGGACACAGATTTATGCCACAGATCTGGATGATGATGCGATCGCCAGTGCACGCGCCGGCCTTTTCCCTCTCAACATCGCTCAGGATGTCACCCCGGAACGACTGCGAAAATTTTTCATCAAAGAGGACGCTGGCTATCGGGTTAAAAAGGAACTCCGGGAGATGGTCGTGTTTGCGATCCAGAATGCAATCAAAGACCCCCCTTTTACCAAGCTTGATCTGCTTTGTTGTCGCAACCTGATGATCTATCTGGAACCGGAACTTCAAAATCGATTAATTACCACGTTCCACTATGCCCTCAATCCGAACGGCATGCTGTTCCTGTCACCATCGGAGAGCATCGGCAACCATACAGAACTATTCTCGGCATTCGACCGCAAATGGAAGCTTTATAGTGCCACGCACTCCAACAAATCAACACGTGCTGTGCTGACGCATGGTTTTAACCTGGCAATAGACAGAACCAAAAAAGCACCGGAGGAAAGCCTAGAGAAAACCAAGGTCATCAACTATGCAGAACTCACCCGTCGAGCACTGGTGCAATGCTTTGCACCGGCGTCTGTAGTGACCGATCTGGATGGCAACACCCTCTACGTCCATGGCGACACTGGTAAATACCTGCGGCCAGCTCAAGGCGATGCCAGCCTCAACGTCATAGAAATGGCAAGAGAAGGTTTAGCGCTGGAATTGCATGCAGCCATTCGCGCTGCCACTGAGGGCACGCCCACGCTGAACCGCGAACTGATGGTAAAGACCAATGGAGATTTTACCCCTGTTAATCTTGGCGTACGGCCGCTGGTTGATCCGGATAGCGGCAGGAAAATGCTGCTGTTAAGCTTTCAGGACATCGCAATCTCTGCCAAGTCTCAGCGCAAACCTGTCAGCAAACCAGCTGAACTAGCTCGCACCGAGGGGCTGGAACGTGAACTGGCGTATCTCAAAGAAAACTACCAGGCCACTGTTGAAGAACAGCAGGCATCTAATGAGGAACTCAAATCAACCAATGAAGAAATGCAATCCACGAACGAGGAATTGCAGTCAAGCAACGAAGAGCTGGAAACCTCCAAAGAAGAACTGCAATCAGTCAACGAAGAGCTGATCACGGTCAATTCCGAACTGCAAGGCAAAATCGAACAATTAGCTGGCATGCAGAACGACATGAAGAATCTGCTGGACAATATTAACGTCGGCATCATCTTTCTCGATCAACATCTGATGATCCGTAGCTTTACGCGTGAGGCAGTAAAGATCTATCGTCTGGTTGCATCAGACGTAGGCCGACCGTTAACTGATATTCGCTCTATTGTGGAAGGGGAGGATCTGCTGGTCCCAGCCCAAACCGTACTTGATTCACTGATTCCCTATGAGCGGGAAATTAAAATAAATGGCGACACCTGGATGCTGGCCCGGATCCAGCCTTATCGTACATTGGATAACGTGATTGACGGTGTCGTGCTAACCTTTACCGATATCTCTTTACGCATCAAGACCCTGGTAACACAAGATGCGCTTGCACTGTCGGAAGGCATCGTCAATACCGTACGTGAACCACTCGTCGTGCTTGATAGCACATTAAAAGTGATTTTTGCCAGCAGATCGTTTTACCAGCAGTTCCAGGTGACGACGGATGAGACGATTGGTCACCAAATATACGAAGTTGGCAATCATCAATGGGACATTCCAGCCTTGCGCGAACTGCTGGAGAACATCCTGCCAGGAAAAAATGCCTTTGAGAGTTACGCGGTGGAACATGACTTCCCGACGATTGGCCACCGGAAACTGCTTCTTAACGCTCGTCCGATTTCTGATCAGGTCGGTGAACCGCAATTTATTTTGCTCTCAATCGAGGTTAGTGCGTGATTCCCCCGCAACATCAGCAGAAATTTCAACCCCTGCAGACTGGAGCAGAGTCACACCTTGTGCAAGATCCAACAACAGAATCCAACGCACAGTCGGTAGATCATTTACAGCATGAACTCCACGTCCATCAAATTGAACAGGAAATGCAGAATGAAGAATTGCGGAGAGCACAACTATCGCTAGAGAGATCACGTGATCGCTATGTCGATCTCTATGAATTTGCTCCGGTCGGTTATCTCACCATCAACGGCAACGGAGTGATCGCCGAGATCAACCTGAAGGCATCAACGATGCTCGGTTTTGAGCGGATCAATCTCATTTCGAAACGTTTTCCGCAATTTATTGCAGATGTCGATAAAGAGCGCTGGTATCGTCAGTTTCTGCACATGAAGACAATGGCGGAGGGGGAAGAAAAAAGCCTCGAATTACTACTAGTCACCAGCAAAAAATCGACCTTAGATGTAACGCTCAACTGCCTTCGCATTGTTGATGTGGATGAGGCCAAAATATTACGAATCGCATTGACTGATATTAGTGATCGAAAACGGGCAGAAGCGACGTTGAAAAGCGAAGCGTTCCAGCGATCAATTTTAAATTCTGTTCCTGTTGAAATTGCTGTACTGGATCACGATGGATTCATCGTCGCAGTCAACGAGCCATGGCTACGTTTTGCCAAGGAGAATAGTGCCGATCACGGCAAACCGGCATCAGGTTGTGATATTGGAGACAATTACCTGAGGGCTTGCCGGTCTGGTTCAGACCTGCCATTAGATGATGGGGCTATTGCTGTTGACGGTATCCAAAAGGTACTGGATGGCCGTTTACCATTTTTCCATTTTGAATACCCCTGTGATTCCCCGCAACAGCAACGATGGTTCAGCATGAGCGTTACGCCCTTGGGTCAAACCGGGCAGGTGGGCGTGGTGATCGCGCATACCGACATCACTGAACGTAAACTCGCAGAACTGGAGCAGCGCATCGCTGCCACTGCTTTTGAATCCCAGGAAGGGATGATGATTACCGATGCGAATTGCTCGATACTGAAGGTGAATCGAGCATTTACTAATATCACGGGATACGACCCCGTTGACGTGACCGGCGAGAGCCCTCACATGCTCAGCTCCGGGCAGCATGATGCAAATTTTTATGCCGCCATGTGGGAAACCATCCATCGTTCCGGAGGTTGGGATGGCGAGATCCTGGACCGTCGAAAAAATGGAGAAATCTATCCCCAGCATCTCACCATCACTGCGGTAAAAAATGAGTATGGCAGCACGACAAATTATGTTGGATCAATCATCGACATCTCCGAGAGACGTAAGATTGAGGATTCGTTACGCAACACTGAAAGTCGGCTAAAACTTGCAAAACGTGCTGCTGGCCTGGGTATCTTCGACAGAGATCTTATAAAAGGAACGCTGTTTTTAGATGAACGAGCACATGAATTGTTGGGGCTGGATCCGGCAGAGACCATCAGTTACGAAGAATTTGAGGCGACCATTCATCCGGATGACCGTGAGTCAAGAAAAACTAACCTGCATCCTGCGCTCGACCCTTCCAGCCACGGCGAATACCATTCAGAATTTCGTATCATTTGGCCAACTGACGCTAGCACTCACTGGATGGCTGCAACCGCGCGCGTATTTTTCGAGTCCGGCAAACCGGTCCGTACCATAGGCATTTTGCGTGACATAAGCGAACAAAAACAGATAGAAAAGGAAAAAACAGAGCAGCTAAATGCAATGGATTATCTGCAAAAGCTTAAGATTTCAGCCGTTACGGTCTCATCCATCGCACATGAACTTAACCAGCCATTGGCCGCCATTTCTGCCTACAGCGAAGTCGCACTAGAGGCACTGGATAGAGAGGTCATTAACCCCGAACTATTAAGACGAGCCCTCAAAGGATGTGTCGAACAATCGCAGCGTGCCGGGAAAAGTCTGCATGAGTTGATTAACACGACGGTCGAAAAAGGCGTGTTCGCCATTGAGCCAATCAATCTTAACAGCGTTGTGATGGATGCAACCCATTTTGCCCAGCATGACAGACTTGAGAGATGCAAACTGGTGCTAGACCTTGATTCGCGCCTTCCGCTGGTGCTGGCTAATCGAATTCAGGTGCAGAAAGTTCTGGTCAATTTACTCAGCAATAGTATCGAAGCCTTAGGCGGGGAAGACATGCTGGGGCGTGACATTACCATCACCGTAAAAACTGGCGTTGAGAATAATATGGCACAGCTATCCGTTCAGGATACAGGGCCCGGCATTGATACCATTATAGCGAAACAAATCTTTGAGCCATTTTTTACGACAAAAACTGACGGCCTGGGGATTGGACTCCCCATTAGTCGTTCACTTATTGAATCAAATGGTGGACAACTTTGGTTGGACCAGGACACCGAGTCAGGTCCCAAATTTAACTTCACGCTACCCTTTGCCTCATGAATACTCCATCGCCCACCGTATTTATCGTTGACGATGATCCGGCGATACTGGATGCATTGAGCCTGATGATCGAGTTGGAAGGCCTTCATGTCGAAACTTTCGAAAGTGCGGAAAGTTTTCTCGCGAACTGGCAACAGGATCGCTACGGCTGCATTGTTGTCGATGTGCGCATGCCAGGCATGGATGGCATGCAGTTGCAGCAAGAAATGAACAATCGGAGAATTCTTCTACCGATCATCTTCCTGACCGGTCATGGCGATATTCCGATGAGTGTCAAGGCGATCAAATCAGGGGCCGTAGAGTTCCTGACCAAACCGGTAAGCCGTGACAAATTTCTTGAATGTGTGCACTCTGCGATTCAACTGGGTGACACTATTCTTGATCAGGATGCCAAGCGCCATCAAGCCCAAACAGTTCTGGCGCTCCTGACCAAGCAAGAAAAAGTGGTGATGGAACTTGCCATAAAAGGCCTCCCCAACAAAGTAATCGCACGCAACCTCGGCCTCAGTTTCCGGACGGTAGAAATTCACAAAACCCATATCATGAAAAAAACCGGTGCTGAAAGCTTGCTTGATCTGTCGCGACTTGCACAAGAAGCCGGCCTGGATCGTTAATATTCCTGTCCGGTCGTAGCGACTAACGCGTATTCCGCGATCGGCCGTCATTCCGGGACTGCGCAGCGAAACCCGGAATCCAGGAAATGATGGCCGAAATTCATCGGCAAATGTTACGGCGACTTTCTGCCATTACCTCCCAAACCACCTTTTGTTGCAGAGATGCGCAGGAATAGCCACGCAATCAAAGCGGCTATACGTGCTCACGCGTATTTATGCTTCAAAGGAGTCTCTGTAAATTGCCTGTTCCGATGGCATGAGAACTTTCCCGCAAAGTTAAAAATTGCCTCTATCGACCGGATACCAACAATAGCCGCCGGTTTTTGTTCTTGATGACATGAGGCCAATATGAAATCCAGCAAAGTGCTCGCAAAGAAAATACCTGTCCGTGACCACAGCAGAGTCCATGCCTTGAGTTATGGGTCAGACCATGAGGATCGATGGGCTCGTGTCGCCACTGCGGCCTACTACAAATCAGAAAGCCGTGGCTTTAAATCCGGACATGATCTGGAAGACTGGCTGGCCGCAGAGAAGGACGTCACATGATCGCTCAACTATTCCAATCAAAGCTCCCGCGCCGGTTGCGTCCATTCGATGTGGACGAAGGGTCTTTAACGGAAGAAAAAATGATCGTGCTGATGCTGAATGAAACCGGCTTAATCCTGAATTGTAATTCGGTCGCAGGAAATATATTGGGTTGTATGACCAGCCAGTTACTGTGGCAACCTATTACAGGAATATTGCCGAAGCTGACAGGCACCATCCTGATGGAGAATGGGGAAATCAATACACGCTTGCGTTTTCTTTCGCGCATAGGTCACCTGTTTGAAGTCATTTCTCCGAATGGAGAAAGTTTCCCAAGCAGACTCTTCTTCAATGCAGTGGATAATCTTGGACGACAAACCCTTTGCGTTCTGATTCGTCCAGAAGCACTGGCAACCTAGGCCATCATGAACACGCCAGAAAAAGTCTTGTGCACCCAACAAAAAAATACCCCTCGTCACGACCTTTAGAGCAAAATATGGAAAGCATAGAAAAACTCTTTAAATTAGCGATCGAGGAAGATTTAAGTCACGCCGGTTGTCGAAAATTGGACTGATTTCCTATTTCGTCACCAACATGCATTGATTGTCTTACCGCACCTCAAAGAAAACATCCAGAGCCATATGAAAGTCTCCTGGGAAAATGGGAGGATAAAAAAATGATGCACTTGTCAGAATTCTGGCATTTGTTACACCATGATCATTCAGAAAGCACTCCGGTTAAAGAGAAGGAGTTCTCTGCTAGCGGTCACGCTCAGGCTAGTGAAATAACTGCGGACAGGCCGTCGATCACTGAATTTGTTGTCATGCGTCAATCGGTATTCAACCCTAAAATGGAAGTGATTGGATATGAATTTAGTCAGGAGAGCGAACCACCCTCTGCTAAATTTGAATTTGAACGGGACAAACAGCTTCTGAATTATGTTATTAGCGACCATACACGAAAACTTATAGACGACAGGATTGCTTTTATAAGGGTTGGCAGTTTGCTGCTGAACGATCCCCTGATTGAAGTTCTCGCCGGAAAAAAGATCTTTCCGATGATCAGAGCCACGTCTTTTGATTTTTTCGACAAACCCCAAATCGAACGGATGTTAGCCTTGAAAAAGGCCGGTATTTTGGTGGGATTAGCCGATGGTCATGGGGCATTGAAAAACGCCGCGCTAGCTGATGCAATCACCATCGCCTTGTTTTCCATGCCTGACTTCCTTCCCCCCGATCTATTGCACATTTCCCATCAATTTTCTCAACAACACCCTGCTTTAAAACTAGGAATTAGCGGCATAGAAAATCAGGATGAATTTGATGTATGTTGCCATTTGAACTTCGTATTCTTCCAGGGATCGTTCATTCGTCACCGTGAAGAGTGGAGCAGTACCCAGGCCAATCCAGGCACATTACGAATTTGTGACATGTTGAGCCGCATGCGAAGAGGCGCTGAACTGGAAGAGATAGCCGAGTTAATAAAACTCGACCCGATGATTTCTTATCGCATTCTACGCGTTGCAAATTCGGCGGCAATCGGAGCCGCTTATACCGTCATATCGATCAAAGAGGCAGCAGTAATCATCGGCAGAGAACCACTCTACCGGTGGCTTGCACTGCTTCTTTGTGTAACGGCACCAGTTTCTCCTGGCCAACAAGCTTTACTGGAGAATGCATTGACGCGTGGGCGGTTGATGGAACTTCTGGCACAGCCTGGAACTTCTGCAGAAATGAAACAAATACTTTTTCTGACAGGCATGTTTTCTCTGCTGGATGTGATGTTAAAGATACGAATTGACCATCTTCTTTCGCAGTTGTCACTGCCGCCGGAGGTTGGGGAGGCCATCATCTACCAATACGGGCCATGCGCACGTCTGTTGCAACTCGTCATTGCCTGTGAACAATGCAACAAATCGCAGATCAGGGAATTATGCGCCGAACTAAAAATCGACATTGAACCTTTAAATCATGCTCAGGCCATTTCAGGCACCTGGGCGCACGAATCGGCTCAGGGATTCTAGCTTACTTGATCAACAGATTCACTTCGCTCCAACAACTCGGTAGAAAATCGTCAAAATTGCGCATCAACTTGGTTTTCAATAGCTCGTGTAGAGTGAACCGGCCATTCCATAAATTCACCTAATATTCAGGCCAGATACCCCTTACAGCAACAGGACATTGGGGTGTGATGCCTCAGTATCACAAAAAATCTGATGTGGTTCTTTCATAAGTGGGTTAGAGTTACTGTAGCTTGATTCAGAACAACCAAAAAAATGTTAACGCAACTAGTTGAGTCGCAGACGAATTGCAATAAATCGGGAAATTAAAAAACCCAACCCGCGAAGCTATTGATAAATTCATCCAAGATCGTTTATAACCTGCTTGTGTGGATAATTGAACGGATACCAACCCTATGACCGCAGCCCCCGGAAGAGTTCTGATCGTCGATGATGACGCCATCACCCGCGCAATCCATCGGACGGTACTGGCAGAGAAATTCGATATCGAGACCACCGGCTCTGGACAAGAAGCACTGGAAATATGCAGAGAGCACCTTCCAGACCTCATTCTGCTTGACGCCATGATGCCAGGAATTGATGGCTATGAAACCTGCCGACAGTTGAGGCAGTTTACGGACATCCCGATCATCTTTGCAACTTCCAACGAAACACTGGATGAGCATTTGAAAGCATTTGACGCTGGCGGTGACGACCTCATCATAAAGCCGGTGGTTCGAGAAATACTACTGCACAAAATAGCGTTGGCCATCGCCCAGAAAAATAAGCAGAAAAACCTTATCAATGAGAATGGCACATTGCAGAACATGGCCATGGGCTTCCTTTCTGCGGTCGGAGAAAGCGGGGTGCTGGAAAAATTCATGCGCTCCAGCATGGCATGCAGCACTTCCAAGGCCCTTGGGGAAAGCCTTGTGCAGGCCATCACGGACTTCGGTCTGGAATGTAGCGTACTGATTCGTACCAGTCAGGTGTCCACCGTGCTGAACTCGCGGGGCGAGCCCAGTGAAATGGAACGTATGATTCTAGAGCAGTCAGGCTCCATGGGTCGTATCTTCCAGTTTGGGCATAGGCTCGTGGTGAACTATGAGCGCGTTTCCGTGATTGTGAACAATTTGCCTATGGATGATGAGGGAAAATCCGGCCGCATGCGGGACAACATTACAACACTGGCAGAAATGGCCAACACTTTGTGCGACAACGTTGACATGCGTCTGGCTTCCAGTTCACGCGCCGAGCAACTACAGGTGGCCCTCACCACGGCCGTCGCAGCCATCGACACCTTACATGAGCGAAGCCACAACGCTCAAGTCGATATCCGCATTCTGCTACAGGATCTGATGGAAAAAATTGAAAAAACATACAGTTGGATTGGTATAAGTCGCGACCAGGAAGAACGTATCAGTAAGATCATGCTCAGCTCGGTTGATAAGATTCTCAGTTTACTGGGAACAACTGGTGACCAGTCTGATGAGCAACTTGATAAGGTCCTGTCAGCTTTGAAAGACGGCCATGTTGGGGGGGAAGTGGATCTATTCTAGGCTCGCGCTATCGAGAGTGGGTGAAGAAAAACCAATTGCCACCGAGTTGAAACCGGACCTATCAACCGGCAAGAAGCAGTTACACCTGACATGAATGGATGCCCATGATTGCAATTATCGAAGCTAAAAAGGCCGGGCTGTTTGCCAGAGAACATTGGGTGAACAACATCATGGCCGGTGTGATTGTTGGAATAGTGGCACTCCCTCTTGCCATGGCATTTGCTATCGCCTCCGGTGCAAAACCTGAACAAGGACTCTATACGGCAATTGTGGCAGGCGGCCTGACTTCGTTATTCGGTGGAAGCCGGCTACAGATCGCCGGGCCAACCGGCGCCTTCATCGTTATCCTTGCCGGCATTACCGCCAAGTACGGTATCGAAGGCCTGCAGATTGCCACACTGATGGCGGGCGTCATGCTGTTGATGATGGGTTTGACGCGAATTGGCGGAGTCATCAAATACATTCCTGATCCAGTCATCGTAGGATTCACGAGTGGTATCGGCGTCATCATTTTTGTCGGGCAGTGGAAAGATTTCTTCGGACTGACCCCCATGATCGAGGGTGATCATTTTCATGAGAAATTCATGCACTTGATTGAGGCTGCTCCACAATTCCATCCCATGACAGCCTCGCTTGCGCTGCTGACTTTGACTGTGTTGCTGATGTCGCCCCGTGTCTTCAAGCGCATCCCATCGCCATTGGTCGCCATGGTGACTGCTACCTATTTGCAATGGCAATTCAATTTTGAAGGTGTCGCCACTATCGGCAGTGCTTTCGGTGGAATTCCGCAAAATCTTCCGCACTTTGAGTTGCCTTCAATGTCATTTTCAGAAGTATTGAAACTGATCGGTCCTGCTTTCACCATTGCCTTGCTTGGTGCAATAGAATCACTTCTATCCGCAGTCGTCGCCGATGGAATGACGGCGACAAAACATGATTCCAATCAGGAACTGATCGGGCAAGGCATCGCCAATATCTTTTCACCATTATTCGGCGGCTTTGCCTCGACTGGTGCCATTGCCAGAACTGCCACCAACATTCGTAATGGAGCCACCAGTCCACTGGCAGGTATAGTCCATGCAATCACCTTGGTCATCATCGTTCTGTTGCTGGCCCCGCTGGCATCGCATATTCCTTTGTGTGCGCTGGCGGCCATCTTGTTTGTTGTCGCCTACAACATGAGCGAACTGCATCGCTTCAGCCACATGGTGAGAACGGCCCCGAAGTCGGATGTCGCTGTGCTCTTGATTACATTCCTGCTTACAGTGTTCGGTGACTTGGTGATTGCGGTCAATATTGGCGTCATGCTTGCCTCTTTATTGTTCATGAAGAAAATGTCTGACAGCGTTAATATTCAACAACAAAAGCATGAAGATCTGGCAGAGGAAATTGCAGACGGAGAACTAATCTTACCGCCAAAAACGGTGGTCTTTGCCATGGATGGCCCTTTCTTCTTTGGCGCGGCTGAACGATTGGAAAGTGCGCTCGAATCCGTGCATGGTCATGCAGAGATTCTCGTACTTCGCCTGGGCCGAGTTCCCTTCATTGATGCAACAGGACTGCAATCCCTGTGGAATTTGCTGGATACGTGCAAACGGCACAAGACGCGTTTAGTTCTGTGTGGGGCACGTCCTAATGTACTGGATAAACTAGAAGCAGCAGGACTGGTTGGTCAAATCGGGAAGGAAAACATGCTTGCTCACTTCTATTATCTCAACGTTGGAGAGCGTGGCCTATGAAGCCCACGGCATGAATGACTTCGTCGCCAAGCCCATCAAGCCAGAACAACTGATTTCAACCCTAATCCGCTATAACAACTCACCTGCTAGCCAAAACTACTTCTCTGAAACACTGGTTCCAGAAGAAAACACGATGACTTTATTTCTCCCGGTTTCTTTTGCCTGATAAAGCGCAGCATCGGCATCTTGCAGCATCTTGTCAACGGTCCCATTTTCATTCAGCATCATGGCAACGCCAATGGATACCGTGAATTTAATGTGATCATTTTGTTCGTTTATAAGGACACCCGTATTTTGGATTTCCTGCCGCATGCGCTCGGCAACTTCCAGTGCCGATAGGCCGGCAGTTTCAGGCAACAAAATGGCGAATTCTTCCCCGCCTACGCGTCCGATCAAATCGATTTCACGTAAGGCCTCATTACAAACCAGGGCAAGATGCTGCAATACAAGATCACCGACTTTATGACCGTAGGTATCATTGATGTTTTTAAAAAAATCAATATCCATCATCAGCAAGGTCAGCAGACTGCCGTAGCGCTGAGCGCGAGCCAGTTCCACTTCGGCTAGCTCATGAAAATAACGGCGATTGGCCAAGCCCGTCAGATAGTCATATCTGGCTTGATGTTCCAATTCATGAATCATGTGCATGCGTTCACTGATATCTACAATTGTTCCGACCAGACGCAGGGGCTTTCCTTCAGGATCTCGGTCAATGATCTTGCCGCGCCCATGGATCCACTTCCAGTTACCGTCTTTGCATCGCATCCTATAATCATGCACAATCGAGGACGTTTTTCCCGACAGGTGATCTTGGATCGCTGCCATGACACTAGGAAAATCTTCAGGGTGAACGCGATCAGACCATTCGTTGGAAGTTTTCCAAGCATCACTTTCTGTAAATCCGAGCATTTCCTTGTATCGCGTGGAGTAATAGGCCTCATTTGTCTGAACATTCCTATCCCATACCCCATTCCCCGCGCCTTCCAAGGCAAATTTCCATCGCTCCTCGCTCAAATGCAAGGCCGTATAGGCATCCGTGATTGACTGATCCAGTGTTTGCTGAACCCCATACCAGCGATTCAAGAGGAGTTTCAGCAGTATGCTTGTCAGCACCACAAACATTAAGCCCCCGGTGATTTCAATGCGGAAATGCTGTTGTGGGTTTGGAACGTAGAAAGTCAGTATTGAATCAGACAGGACAATCCCGGTCGATGTGAGAACAGCGTATAAAAGTGTCACACGCCAACTTTCGGCGCGGAGCAGTCGCTTATTCAAAAAATTGTCAATTCGCCCTTTCATTTTACCCATCCATCAGAACCTGATTTAACTCGTATCAATTCGGTAGCTTATGTTGCGCTGATTGCAAACCAATAGCTATAAGGAATTGCCTTAGATTGAGTGGCATTTTGCGCACTATCATCAACACAAACCTGTCATCCTTAAAACGGCATTCAAAGTTTTAAACTAAAGTCGATTGCGACTCCATCATTTGTTCAAATTCCCGCAGGGGTACAGGTCGGCAAAACATGTAACCCTGATAGTTTGTGCAACCAAATTGCGAAAGGAAACCGACTTGCCCATCTGTTTCAACCCCCTCGGCGATCACATCCAATCCAAGACTATGCCCAAGAGCAATGATTGTTCTCACAATCGCCGCGCTGTTATTGTCGTCGAGCAAGTCACGAACAAAGGACTGGTCTATTTTCAGTTGATGCAGTGGAAGGCGCTTCAGATAGGAGAGTGATGAAAATCCAGTGCCAAAATCATCAAGCGAGAAGCGGACCCCTATAGCCAACAGCGCATTCATTTTGGCGATGATTCCATCCACGTCATCGACGAGCATTCCTTCAGTCAGTTCCAACTTGAGTTTTGCTGGGTCGGCGCCCGTGTCATTCAGAATATCCAGGACTTGATCAACAAAGTCTGGCTGCTGGAATTGCTTCGGGCTGACATTCACGGCAAGCGCCAGGTGCTTTGTGGCCGAATTTCCTTGCCAGGCTTTAAGCTGAAGGCAGGCAGTTTCCAACACCCATTGACCGACAGATAGAATCAAGCCGGAATCTTCTGCCACCGGGATGAACTTGGCTGGAGAGATCATGCCCCGTTCTGGATGCGGCCAACGAATCAGAACCTCAGCGCCATAGAACACCCCTTGACCGTCGGCCTGACCTTGGAAATAGAGCATGAACTGTTGTGGTATTGCATTACGAAGCCAGGACTCCAGCAGAACACGCTCTTCCAGAGCATTTTGCATCGCAGAATCAAAAAAGTGAATAATGTCGGATCCGGTCGATTTAGCTTGAGATATCGCCAAATCTACGCGTTTAAGCACTTCTTCCATGGCGTCTTCATGGCCCTGGAACAGGTTGATGCCGATACAGGCTTTGCAGTGGTACTCGTGGCCATCCAGATCAAAAGGTTGCCTGATCGCTCGTTGTATTTTTTCGGCAACTTTCCTGACCTGCATGGCCGCAAGGTCAGTTTCCAGGCTCAGCTTGTCAATGATGGCTGCAAATTCATCACTCCCCAACCGGGCAATGGTGTCATCTGCATGTAAGCAACTTCGGATCCGTTTGGCCACCTCAATCAGGAGTTGATCACCGATTTTATGTCCTTTGGTATCGTTTAGGAGTTTGAACTTGTCCAGATCAATAAATAAGAGAGCGCCACGATCATTATTCTCCGCACTGGAAAGCATCGCCTGCTTCAACCGGTCCCTCATCAACTGGCGATTTGGAAGCCCGGTTAATCCGTCGTAGAAGGCGAGATTGTAGATCGTCTGTTCTTTTTGCTTATATTCCGTAATATCGGAAAACGCACCAATGTAGTTTATGACCTGCCCCGACTCATCAGTCACTGCCGTGATACTGAGCCATTCAGGATAGATCTCACCGTTCTTACGCTTATTCCAGATCTCACCTTGCCAACAGTAATCGCGATTTATGTCGGCCCACATGGCCTGGTAGAACGTATTGTCATGCCGCCATGATTTCAATAAAACAGGGGTCTTGCCTATGATTTCCGCCTCCTCATAGCCGGTAATGCGAGTGAAGGCCTGATTGACCTTGATAATGATTCCATTGGCATCGGTGACCAAGATACCTTCGTGAGATTCGAAGGCGGTGGCAGCTATCCGCAATTGTTCCTTACTTGCTAGAATCTCTGCTGTTCGTTCGGCAACCTGCTTCTCTAATTCCACTTCATGCAACTTGGATTCAGCATGCAACTTACCGACATAAGCCAGTAAAAGGCTCAAGAAAAATCCAACCATGGATTTGATGGTCAATCCAACGGGATCACGCCATCCCCTGATTGGAGCAACACTTAACTCCCAAGCGCCATTGGGTAAACTAATCGGCACATTGACTGCCTCCACCAATGATCCAGAGAAAGATCTGACAATCAGCTTCTTTATTCCGCCAGTCGGGTCAGTTTGCCACAATTCATAATTCAAGCCATCGCTCACCAAACTGGGCAACTGAGATGACGCAAGAATGACGGGCAAGCGGATGACTACACCAGTAAATCCCCAAAAGGTTGGAATACTGGCACTATCAGTTTTTTTTATGAATACCGGCAGCCTTGCGACTAGCCCCTGACCTCCTCCCTGTACCAAGCTGAAGGGGCCTGCCAAGATCAATGTCCCACTTTCCTTGGCGAGCAATGCGTCTCTACCTTGGCTCGGATCATTTAGGGGATTAAACCCAATGACTTTCTCGTTTCCTGCTAGTGGCGCCATCTTGCTGATGACTCCCCGTGGAGAGAGAGCCAAGCTTGACACTCCCGGATACATGACCAACATCTCGCGGCCTACGGTTTCAAAATCTGCAATGTCTCCCCGGCCCTGTTTTACCAATGCCGCCAAAGCATAGGTGGCAGACAGGGCCCTGTTGATATTACTTTCTAGTTCATGAGCATGGATCGTGGCATGACTTGTGACTTGGTTACGATAATTATGCAAGCGATCAATTTCCGAATACCAGATCAAAGCCGCCCAGGCTGTGGCGCAGATGACGAATACGACACCGCCTACGGTGTTGGGCTTAAGTCCCTGAAGATATCTGTGCACCATGATGGCCAAGATGACCCAAGTGTCTGTTCATTAACCCACAGCAGCAGAAACCGCACGAGATAAGTCATCGCCGCCGATACGCGAGATTTCCGCCATCTCATCCACCGACAGCACACGATCGACATTCAAGATGATGACAAACTTGCCGGCCACCTTGCCCATGCCACGCACGAAATCGATACGGATCTTGGCGCCAAACGCCGGCGGCGGCTCAAT
>CAIJXJ010000267.1 GCA_903824575.1 uncultured Methylobacillus sp. | reverse complement strand
GCAGGTTTGCGGGGTGCGCTGCGCTACATGGCTGTCTCCCTGATCGGCACCAGGCTGCGTGATGTATTCCCCGCGCACTTCACTCGCGTGCGCACAATCCGCATCGGCTTGCCGCAGCAGGTGCAGCTCACCGCAGGACGCGGTTTGGGCGGTGGAATAACCACCCGTTTGATCAGTTTGACCGTAAGCGTCCGGCGGTTCCACATTGAATAAGTAAGCGAAACCTAAGAGCATAGTGTCCACCTAAATTTAAGTGGACACTTATTTTGAACTCATCCTCCCCAATCAGATGCCGTCGGCGTCACTCAATCGAATTCAAAAAGGAATTAATCGCACTATGCCAGCCCGGTGTGTCTATTTCTGGGGTAGCACTGGCGCATGGGATAAACGCCAATCAGTTGCGCCGCTGGATGAAACAATTTCCTGTCGATGCCAAACTTCCGGTTGTGCTGACACCCGCCAAGCTTGTTCCGGTCCAAGTCGAACCGTCCACCACTGCGTCCGCTAACGAAGATATTCAATTCGATATCCGGCGTGGCTCGACCCGGATTAACATCCGCTGGCCCGTAGACAAGGCGGAGGCCTGCGCCCAGTGGTTGGGGGCATGGCTGAAATGATAGGTCCGGAACAGGTATTTCTGCTTCAGGAGTCTGTGGACATGCGCTGGGGCATCGATCGGTTGTCAGTGGTGATTCAGCAAATTGTCGGACGTTCTCCATGCGATGGCACAGCCTATGGTTTTACCAACCGTACCCGTTCGCGTATCAAGCTGCTGATCTGGGACGGCACCGGCGTCTGGCTTTGTCATCGTCGCTTGCACAAGGGACGGTTCCGATGGCCTGGCCCTGATGAAACGCTGTGCCGCATGAGTGCCGAGCAATGGCGTTGGCTCACCACCGGAATAGACTGGCAACGACTGTGTGCAACGCCTCCCGCGCAGTGGCGGGTTTAGTGTAATAGTTCTGCATTTTTTGCGTGTTTTTCCTTTATTTTTAGTGCATTACCGGTTGGCTTGTGATACAATTCAAGCCAATGAAATCACTGAACAAAACGGCTATTTCAACCCATTTTTCAGCCCCCGCTGGCGAGGCTTTATCCCCTCAAATTTCGTCCCATGATGCCGAAATTATCCGGCTCACCGAAATCATCCGTTCTCAGGATATCAAGATTCAGGCACTGATCCAGGAAGTGGCCTACCTCAGGCGTATTCGCTACGGAGTGAAGAGCGAAGCGATGACCGCAGAACAGCGACTGTTGTTTGATGAGGACGTTGTGCAGGACATCGCCGCCGTTGAGTCCGAACTCAAGTTGCCAGCCACTCCCGTTGCACCCAGAAGCCGCGCCGGACGTCAGGTGCTGCCTGAACATCTGGAGCGGGTCGAGGTCCGCCACGAACCCGAGTCCTGCACCTGCCCGGCTTGCCAGTCCAATCTGGTCAAGATTGGTGAGGATGTCAGCGAACAATTGGATGTGGAACCGGCACGGTTCTTCGTGATACGCCATATCCGCCCGCAATATGCCTGCCGCCAGTGCGAAACCATTACGGCAGCGCCTGTGGCACCAGCCGTCATCGACGGATCGCTGGCAGCTCCAGGATTGTTGGCTTGGGTTGCCATCGGCAAGTATCTGGACCACCTGCCACTCTATCGTCTGGAACAAATTGCTGCCCGGCAACAAGTCAACCTGTCCCGTAGCACCATGAGCGAATGGACCGGTCGCATGGGGTTTGCTTTGCAACCCTTGGCCGACCGCTTGATGGAGTTACTCAAGCAGCGACAAGTGCTGCATGCTGACGAAACACCCGTCAAGCAACTCGATCCGGGAGCTGGCAAAACCAAACGGGCTTACCTGTGGAGTTATCGCAGCAATGATTTGGATGCCGGTCCGCCGATTGTGGTGTTTGATTATCAAGCGAGTCGATCCGGTCAGCATGCGCGAGATTTCTTGCAGGGTTGGCAGGGTAGCCTCATGGTTGATGACTATGGAGGTTACAAGAAACTGTTTGCCCGCGATGCCACACACGTCGTCACCGAGCTTGGCTGTTGGGCGCATGCCCGGCGCAAATTCTTTGATCTTCAAGTCACGGGTGCGCACCCGATGGCTGAAGAAGCGTTAAGACGCATTGGCCAACTTTACGCCATCGAAGAAGAAGCTTCGGCTATGGACTCGGTTGGTCGACAACGGCATCGTCAGGAAAACAGCCTGCCCATACTCACGGACATGCATGATTGGCTGATTCGTTTGCGAACTTCCACAGCGAATAACAGCGGACTGGCCCGTGCGATCGACTACAGCCTGGGTCGCTGGGCGAGTCTGATTCGCTATGCCCAAACTGGCAATCTGCCCATCGACAATAATCCTGTCGAGAATGCGATTCGCCCGATTGCCATAGGCAAGAAGAATTGGCTGTTCACAGGGAGTGAACGTGCCGGTAAACGGGCGGCGGCAATTCAAAGTCTGTTTGCCACGGCTAAACTCAATGGCATCGAACCGGCTGCCTGGCTGAAAGATACGCTGGAAAAACTTCCCGTCTGGACCATGAGACGAATCGACGAACTCCTGCCCATCAAACCAATAGCACAAATTCCAACCGCTTCATAGGTGGAGCGGCTAAGCGCTTGCCGCCGCAATAAGCCGCTGCGCGGCGTATTGTCACTTCGTTGCAGTAGGTCAACACCGAACACCATAAACAAAAAAGCCCTCACAAGGAGGGCTTTTCTGTTTATAGGAGTCTGACGATGACCTACTTTCACATACGTAATGTACTCTATCATCGGCGCAAAGTCGTTTCACTGTCCTGTTCGGGATGGGAAGGAGTG
>CAIJXJ010000266.1 GCA_903824575.1 uncultured Methylobacillus sp. | reverse complement strand
TGCCATTGACCTGAATCCGTGATTCCAAATGACTGTACGTGATTTCAACTTCAAATCCCGAGATATTCGAGGAATATGTCGTGATATTGTTTGCTCAAGCGCTCCATCCGCGTGGGCCGCGTTGCCTGCCAGCCGTTTTGCGTCATTCTGTGCTGCTTGGAACTCGTTTTACTGGAACCGGGGCTGATTTCGCCCGAGCTTATCCCCGAACACTGTGCAAGAAGGCTCTGGCGGTGCCGCTACGCGGTGCTGAGTCGGCCGTAATGGCGCTCAAACACCGCATAGCCACTGTCACTGTCTCCCAGACCAAGAAACCAACGCCCGGCATGCTTGATCATTCTGGCCGCCTTGAACATCAACTCCTGCATGACCGTCTTGATGCGCCGGCGCTTGGCGCTGTGGCGCATCGGCGCATCGGGCTCGTTCAGAGTGTTCTGCCCAATCAAACGCAACAAATTCATCGCCAGCGCCGCCAACTGGCACACCAGGTAGTTGGTGTCAAACTTTCCACTGGGCAGGCGCTCCAGATCCATATCGCTCTTGAACTCCGAGTGAAACTGCTCATGCGTGGCATGATCGCAGTACAGCGCAATGATCTCAGCCGGGCTGAACCGCTCTGGCAGTGTCGTCGTCCAACCTTCGAGCACGTACTCGGGCAACAGCAACACGACTCCACGCTTGTCGATGGTGCGCTCGACCAGACGGTAAACGCGCCGGGCCGCTTTGGCATCAGAGCCCACACCCACCAATTCCAGACTCTCTTGCCAGATGCACTCACGCTTGCCAAGACGATCAATCACCCACGGTGTGCTGGTATCGGCCACCCTCGCCGCAGCAATCGTCTCCACCGGTGCTCTGCGTGGATTCCACTTGATGATGAAGGCGATCTCACGTTTGAGCTCGAAGGCCTGGGCTGTGATTTCTTGCATCAGCTTGACCGAGCAAAAGCCAGAATCGGCGCGCACCAACAAAGCCCCCAATACGAGACTTGCGGCCATCGGCAAGGCGCGCTCAAAGTTGTACTCGCTCTCAGCGGCCGAATGCTGTACGCCAGGGCGCAGTGCCAATTCCAGGCAGTAGCCCAGGCTACCCAGGTACACCGCAAACGGGCAATAGCCATCGACTCCGGCGTAAGTGCGCCCGACCAGCTCTTTCTTGGTGCCTCCGTTGTCCATGGCAAAGGTATCGAGATCGACCGGGGTGTAGCCACACTCCAGCGCACCGAAGTCAATCGGCTTACCGTTGATGTTGCTGCTGAGCAGCAATTGGTTCATTTGGGCTGCAAGGTCAAACCAGGACGAGGCGTTGGCATCCAGACGCTGACGCAGGGTAGGGCTCGATGGAACACCGCCAAGCCCCACAGCGCGCTTGAAAAACTCATCGCCCCGAAAGTTCTCGATAGCATCAAAATCGTTCTTACCCAGACACAGCAAGCCCAGGTAGCATTTGAGGATGTCGCTATTGGCAACGCCAGAGCGTACGGGAAAGGCCGAATCGACCAAAGAGTTGAGCTTAATTCGTTTGAGATACTTCCCAACGAATGCCAGTCCCGCGTGGGAACTGAGCTCGTAGGGCAGCTTTTTGATTATGAAGTCGGTCATGTCGGGCTCACCTTCTGGGTGAGCCGCATTTTATCACTAAGTCATTGATTTAATTTAATAAAATGACACATTCTTACACTCACATCACGGATTCAGGTATAAGCCAATGCCAGCAGACGCGCCGCAGCGCGCTCTGCGATGCCGTCAGCGGCGTCCAGCAAGACGATTCGTGTGTCGCGGCGCGGCACCAGCCGAGCCAGCTCCAACTCCAGACGGCTGTAAGGCAGCGGCACTGCAAAGAAGGGG
>CAIJXJ010000265.1 GCA_903824575.1 uncultured Methylobacillus sp. | reverse complement strand
CCATTTTCTCTCACAAATTTGCAAGGAATCAGGCCGTTATTATCTCATTTCTTGCAATTTATGACCACTAAAAATACAAATTTATATCTAATAATCAATGCGTTGTTAATTATTCAAGGTCGACTAATTATTTCTCTCGTTGCTACGACAAAAATTGTAGCCAAGATCGAATGACCTCAGCTGCACTCCTCATTATCAAGCCACACCGACACGCACCACCTAGCTTGCCACGATACTGATTAAGATCAACGCCGACCAGTTCCTTGTACCTTCTTATAGTCCACATTGCCAACCTTCCAGAAACGTGTGACTGCCAGGCCAGCGCCACAACGCTGGGCGGAAAGACGCGATGCCTTGCGCGGCCAACTAAGCTGCGCACTGACATTGGCCGCACAAAAGCTGGAACTCACTGTCCAGCCCAGCCGGTGGCTGCATCTCGTCGCATATTACGATCTGAAGCTGACCACGAAGCCTCAGTTGGCTGAAGTAAGAAAAAGCGTGCGGGACAAACTGTTTTATGGACCCGTGCAGATTTAGCGTTATAACAGGTACTTTTATGCCGGTTATATTTATAATTAATAATTAAACGGTATAATAATGCCGCTTAATGAAGATAAAAATTGACCGCATCCAACAATTCGACACATAATGACCGCTTATAAGCCATTAAACCATTTAACCGGCACATAATGACCGAATGAGTGCTCTGTTATTCAACACGCCAGAAGAACTCCAAACCGTACTGGGTGAACGGCTGCGTCGCTTACGTCTTAACCGCAATCTGGATCAGCGCACCACGGCCGAGAAAGCCGGCATCTCAGAAAAAGCCTTACGCAACCTCGAAGGCGGGCGCGGTTCAACAGTGGAAACCCTGATGCGCTTATTGAAGGCGCTTGACTATCTCCAGGGGATTGACATGCTTGCCCCGGAAATCAGCGTCAACCCACTCGATTTATTACGCCAGCCCAAAGCACCACAGCGTGCACGGCGTAGCGCCAAGCCACCGAAAGAAAGTTAATGGACACCCCAGTCATCGAGGTACGCATCTGGGGTAAGCGTGTTGGTGCCGTGGCACCAGACCCACGCCTGGGCTGTTATGTTTTTGCTTATGACCCCGCGTGGAGGCGACGTGGTATCGAATTGGCGCCGCTAACCATGCCGCTGGTTGATTCGCGCACGACATTCGCCTTCGCTGATCTTTCTGAGCCCAGCTACAAACGGCTGCCAGGGCTCCTCGCAGACACCCTGCCCGACGACTTCGGCAATGCTCTCATTGATGCCTGGATGTCCAGCAAGGGTGTCGAGAAACGCGCCGTCACCACACTCGACCGTTTGGCCTACATGGGCAAGCGCGGTATGGGTGCGTTGGAATTCAAACCCGCGCTCGGTGCTCATCGTGAGGGTGCCGAGCCGCTGGAAATGAACAACCTGGTGGAGGCCGCCCGCATGGTCATACATGGCGATCTATCTGGCGATGTGGAAGCACAGGCTGCGCTGGCAAACATTATCGGGGTTGGTACTTCCGCTGGCGGCGCTCGGGCAAAAGCCGTTGTTACCTGGAACCCTGAAACTAATCAAATTCGTAGCGGCCAGTTCGATGCGGCACCTGGTTTCGAGCATTGGCTCCTCAAGTTTGATGGCGTTGGCAAAGATTCAGAGTTGGGTGGAAGTGCGGATTACGGACGGATCGAATATGCCTACCATCTCATGGCAAAAGCCGCAGGTATCAAAATGTCAGATTGTCGGCTATTGGAAGAAAGTGGTCGTGCGCACTTTATGACCAACCGCTTCGACCGTGAAGTGAATGATAAGGGCACGATCAAGCATCACGTGCAGACGCTCTGTGCAATGGACCACCTCGACTACAAGCAGCGCGCCACCCATGCCTACGCACAGCTCTTCATGGCCATCGCCAGGCTCAAACTCGGCGACGATGCCATCAGCCAAGCATTTCGGCGCATGGCATTTAATGTCATGGCAAAAAATTGTGACGATCACACCAAGAACTTTGCTTTCCGCTTAAAGCAAGGTGAATCATGGGAGCTGGCACCGGCTTACGACGTAACACATGCCTACAATCCTCAGGGGGAATGGACTTACCAGCATTTGATGAGCGTCAACGGTAAATTCAGTGGGATCACGCGTGCGGATTTACTGGTAGAAGCCGATCGTTTCGGTGTCCGCCGCCCCCTGGATTTGTTGGCTGAAGTGCGCGCCGCCCTGGATGGTTGGCAACAATCCTCCAAGGAGGCTGGTTTAAACACGACAATCGCCAACACCATTGCTGCTGACTTTGAACTGATTTGAAATTGAGCTAACAACAAAGAAAACAGCCCTTGCCCGTGAACATCGAAAAGTTCTGGAATCGTTGAATTGCTCAAGCTTACCCCACGGCGGAGTCCGGTGCAGCTAAAGCATTGCAGGCATTAGCAATCGGAGCAAAGGAAGGCTCTATGCGCATGTCAATAATATCAACATGTTACGACCAGAGTGCTATTCTATGAATCAGCTTAGCTATGTAAGAAATCTCTGTTTTCTATACACATCGCTGGTAATATGTATAGAAATATTAGTTTTCTATACATGTTGAACTGAAGGTTGTATTGAGATGCCAACCTTATCACCACTTGATCAATTGGACGCTGGACGCTTTGATACCCCAGCCATCCTCAAAAAACTAGCCAGTAGCAGCAGGCAGTTGGCTGAACTCAAGGGTATTGCAGCATCTATCCCCAACCAAGGTATCCTGATCAACACGCTTGGGTTACAAGAAGCCAAGGACAGTTCCGAGATAGAGAACATTGTCACCACTCATGACGAACTGTTCAAGGATGATGTGTTGCCAGAGTCATTTGCCAACCCAGCCGCCAAGGAAGTGCTACGTTACAGACAGGCACAACGGTTAGGGTTTGATCTGGTGCAGCAGACCGGCCTGATCACCAATAACCACATTATTCAGATTCAGACTGAGCTAGAACAGAACAATGCTGGCTTCCGTAAGCTGTCTGGTACTGCCTTGAAAAATGGTAGTGGTCAGACGGTCTACACCCCTCCACAAGACCCCGCTGAGATACTGGCACTGATGGGCGATCTGGAACGCTTCATTAATGATGCTGACCGGTTTCCAGCAGACCCGCTAATCAAGATGGCACTGATTCACCACCAGTTCGAGAGCATTCACCCGTTCTATGATGGTAATGGTCGTACCGGACGTATCCTGAACGTGCTCTATCTGGTCAAGGAAGGTCTGCTGGACGTACCCGTGCTGTACCTGAGCAATCATATCGTGCGAACCAAGACTGATTACTACCGACTGCTGCAAACTGTGCGTGAGCAGGACGCATGGGAGGAATGGGTACTGTATATGCTGGAGTGTGTAGAGCAGGCTGCTGGGCAGACCATCACCACGATTCATGCAATCAAGAGTGCCCTGTTCGATTACAAGCACCGTATTCGTGCCGGGTTCAAGTTCTACAGTCAGGATTTGATCAACAATCTTTTCACACACCCGTACACGAAAATTGAGTACGTGCAGCGTGATCTGAAGGTATCCCGGATCACAGCCACCAAATACATGGACGCTCTAGCTGCTGAAGGCTTCGTGGAGAAGCGGAAGATGGGCCGCAGCAACTATTACATCAACCTCGCATTAAATAATATCCTGATTGGCAACCGCTGATGACTGAAGATGACAAAGCACCAAACCATTCCCCATTGACCCAAGAGGTAACACTGGATGGAGATACAGTTAACGTTAACATTTTTGAAGATGGTAACGGTGGCTGGCTGTTGGAAATAATTGATGACTTCGGAAACTCCACCGTATGGGAGGAGCCGTTTCAAACTGATCATGAGGCACTGGCTGAAGCACTCGATGCAATTGATGCAGAGGGAATTGAAACCTTTATAGGCAAACCTCCCGGCACGCCGACGCATTAATTATCCGTCCTGTGGTTCCAGTTGCGATAATTTGAACTCCATTACGTCGACAATCTGGTGGCGCTTTAACGCCGAAAACGAAATGGCTCCTTAACGCCGGAAATCGATTTGCCGACTGCGACTTGATTCTCTATCAGGCTGGCGCTGATCCGCATGTGGCAGATCCCTTAGGCGGGTGGTTGACCACGAATCAACTCAGCCGGCGTGATCGTCTCGTATTTGAAAGTGGACATGCGCTGGGCATTCCAATTGCGTGGAATTTGGCTGGCGGTTATCAATCAAATTTCCGGGCCGTTCTGGACATCCACGATAATACGTTGAAGGCTTGCGCCAAGGTTTATTTGGACTCAGTCGATGTGCCATAGAGAAAATATAACGGCGAGCAGCATAAGATTCCTTAAAACGCTTGCCCTCTTTAGAGTTAATAT
>CAIJXJ010000264.1 GCA_903824575.1 uncultured Methylobacillus sp. | reverse complement strand
GAGTACGGGTTAGTCAGCTCTAGAGTTGGCTAACCCTTGTTCTTCGCAGTTCGCGTCTCCAATAACAATAGATTTATCAATATAGATGCAAAAATACCTTAAACCCCCTCCAGCAGATAACGAGATTCTCGTTGCCTTATATGGCTATAAGAAGATCTTTCGCTCAGTGGGCTTTTTTACTGCTTGCATGAACTTGTTGTTGCTGGTTCCCTCCATTTATATGTTGGAGGTGTATGACCGTGTTCTAACGAGTCGTAATGAGTTCACACTCTTGATGCTCTCCTTGATCATCTTGTTGTTGTATGTGATCTATGCCGCATTAGATGCGATTCGCAGTCACACTGTGATTGAAGTGGGCAAGAAGATTGATGCTGAGCTCAATCACCGAACTTATACAGCGGCTTTTGAGCAAAACCTAAAGGTTCGTGGCGGTAATGCAGGCCAGGCCCTTAATGATTTAACAACGATTCGTCAGTTTGTCACCGGTCCATCCTTATATGCTTTCTTTGATGCGCCATGGTTCCCGTTCTATTTGGTAGTGATCTTTCTGTTTAATGGCTGGCTAGGGCTATTTTCTACAGTCTGTGTACTAATCCTCATTGTGCTGGCATTCTTAAATGAATCAGTGACCCATGAACCATTGTCTGAAGCCAGTACTTTATCGGTTCAGTCTTCTAACATCGCTAGTAACAACCTGCGCCAAGCAGAAGTGCTGGAATCCATGGGGATGCTTCCCGCCTTACGTGATCGCTGGTTTGCTTTGCATAGCAAGTTCTTACATATGCAAGCAGTCGCGAGTCAACGCGCTGCCACTATGGGGGCAATGACCAAGTTCTTTCGTACCCTCATGCAATCATTGGCATTAGGCTTTGCGGCGTTTTTGGTATTGGAAAATAAACTCTCACCTGGCATGATGATTGCTGCCACGATTCTGCTCGGCAAAGCAACTGCCCCCGTCGAAATGGTCATCGGCTCTTGGAAGCAATGGCGTGGTGTCGTGAGCTCCTATGATCGTCTTAAAAAGCTACTCTCCGATAATCCACCCCGCGTAGTCGGCATGAGCTTGCCAAGGCCTAAGGGTTACTTAAGTATGGAAGGTGTCTATGCGGCCCCTCCTGGAGTAACAAAACCTGTATTAAAGAACATTACTTTTGCTATTGAGCCGGGCGATGTACTTGGTGTGATTGGGCCAAGCGCTGCGGGTAAATCGACCTTAGCTCGAGTAGCCGTCGGTATTTGGCCATCCACCCCCAATGCCGCTCGTATTGATGGGGCAGATGTCTATCGCTGGAATAAAGACGAACTCGGACCTGCCTTAGGATATGTGCCGCAAGATATTGAAGTTTTTCCGGGGACGGTCAGTGAGAATATTGCTCGCTTTAGAGAATTTCAGCCGGAAGATGTGATTGCTGCCGCACAGTCGGCTGGCGTGCACGACATGATTTTGCATTTTCCGGAAGGGTATGACACTCGCATTGGTGATGGTGGAGTGGGTCTGTCTGGTGGTCAGAAGCAACGTTTAGCATTGGCTCGAGCCCTCTACGGAAAACCCAACCTTGTCGTACTCGATGAGCCTAATTCCAATTTGGATGAAGTGGGCGAAGCCGCTTTGGTGCGCGCCATTCAAGAACTTCAGGCTCGTAAAGCATCAGTCATTGTCATTACCCATCG
>CAIJXJ010000263.1 GCA_903824575.1 uncultured Methylobacillus sp. | reverse complement strand
GATCAGATCAAGATTCATGATCAGCGCTGCGGTGTCTGAAAAGTCATGCAGTTGTGCTGTAAAATCCAGAATATCCGGACCATCCCAGCCGGCCGATTTGATGGCGTGCAATTCGGATTCGGCGGGTTGTCCTTTTTGCAGGCTGTAAAATTCCAAGTCCAGGTTCCTGAGGCAGGAAAACAGGGATAAGTCGATATTTCTACGTCTGTTTACGGCCCATAGTTCGGGTTGATCCGGCCTGAACCCGCCAGACCAGATCAGGCCAATCCTGGTCTTGGTTTTGAATCCCAGGCGCTGCTGCCAATCCTTCACTTTTCTCTGGTCGGCAAAGAGATAAGGGACCTCTGCCGGAATGGTCGCAACTGTGGTTTTGAATGCCAGTGGCAGACTCATCATCGGGCAATGCAAATCAAATTCAGGAAGTTGTTCGCCCTGCTGCAGAATGGAAAAATGACCCTTGAGTGTCCTGACCAAAGAGGAAAGGGTGGCGGGCACTTCAACGATGACCTTTGCGCCCAGAGCCACCACTAGTGGAATATAACGACAAAACTGGATCAAGTCCCCGAGTCCCTGTTCGGGATAAATCAGCAGAGTTTTTCCCGCTATCGATGGCTCGCCGCTCCAAAGTGGCTGGGAGAACCTGTGCAAGCTGGCTCCCGATGGACTCGTCCAGCGCCATTCAAACAGTTGCCAGCCTTCGGTGTACTCTCCCATGAGCAGTTTGAGAAATGATTTGTTTATGAATGCCGAGGCAAAGCCAGGTTGCAACGCGATCGCCCGGTCATAACTTTGTAGCGCCTCGCTCAAGCGGTTCAGATTCTGCAGGGCTGTTCCACGGTTGTTCCAGGCCAGCACGAACATCGAATCAAATGCAATTGCCTGATCGTAACTTAGAATGGCCTCCTCAAATCTTTCCAGTTCCAGCAGTGCGTTGCCACGATTGTAGTGTGCGGCAGCATAAGCCGGTTCGAGTGCGATGGCCCGGTCATTGCTGGCCAGTGCCGCGTCGAACCTTCGCAAGTCATGAAGCACATTGCCACGGCTGTAATGGGCCTGGGCATAATCAGGCTGGAGTGTGATCAGATGGTCATAACTCGCCAGCGCAAGTTCCAGATGCCCAAGTTTTCGCAGGCCAACGCCAAGATTCAGTATCGCCTGTGGTTGATCTGGCGCAATTTCGAGCGACTGTCCGATCAGGGCAATTCCCTCTGCGATGTTTCCAGCTTGCATCGCCATTGCACCTTGATGAGCTAGCAACTCTGGATGTTGCGGCGGTGAATCCGGCAAATTTTCATGCTGTGTTGTCATGGCTCCGCCGGATTTAAGTGGCTCTGCCTGCGGTGGCAGATTTTGTTCGGCCGAGGGACTTGTTGCGGACATCAGTTTTCATGCCTCTCTGAATTATCCTGTCGCAAGCAGAACGTCACTGGACTTGCCCCAGGCGTCCGGCCACTGCTGTTTATTTAACATCAGTTCTTTGGTCGCCGCAGGAAGTTCAAATTCAAGCTCCAATCCCAAGCTTTGTGCCAGCATGTTTCTAACCGCCAGCGTATCAAAACGGCGACCTGGAATGTTCATTAAATGCTGCTGAAGCCGCTCCTGATCGGCAATGTCACTCCTCAGTTCAAGCAAGGCAAGCAGTGCCGAGGTTCTGTCATCGTTGGTATTTACTGCCGCCCGTGCCAACTCCATCGCGCCGCCACTGTCACCGACCGCATTCGATACCTCGGCACTCACCAGCATCAATTCGGCACGGGCATGGGGATTACTCCGGGCCATGGGATAGAGACGGTCAAGTGCGCCGGGTATGTCACTCATCTTGCCTTCAGCCAGGCTCAGGCGAATTAATTCACATTCAACAGCCATTTGCTGTGCCGGGCTTGCGCTGTTCAATGCCTGTTGTAACCAAGTCCCCGCCTGGGCGAAGTCACTTTTAAGTCGCGCCAGCCAACCAAGCCACCGGTACGCCTCGCTGATGTTTGCATCAAGATCCTGTTGCATGGCCTTATGCTCGTTTTGCGGTTCAGACTCCAGAAATTTGATCAGCAGTTCGGTGGCGAGAGCGGTCTGTCCTGTTCTCGCGATCGCCCGGCCGGCGCAAAAGAAGGCTCTGTGGCCAAGCCCGGGCAGCAGGGCTTGCGCCATTGTCGATGCCTCGCACAGGCGCCCCTGCTCGACGCTAGCGTTGACGGCCGCCGCCAGTAGTCTTGGCATGAATGACCAGCCGCGCAGATCGTCAAACTCACGTGTTCGCGCCTGATCGATCGCGGCAACAAGGATCATTCGGCGCTCATCCTGACGCGTGGCTGGCAGGGTCAGGGCCAGTTTGTAGGCGAGGAACAGGTCGCCCGGCAGTTCAGCCAATGAGCGTTCCAGCAAAATCAGGTTGCGGTCGCGCTTCCTTTGTCGCTCCGAGGCACTGACATAGCCAATGTCGCGCAAGTGAATGCCGGAGTCAGGCCAGTCCAGGCTACCCAACTCCTGCAGCGATTCGGAGATGTCTTCATGCACCCGACCTTGGTATTGAATGCGTTCATCGCGCCTGAAAAGACGCAGTGCCTGGTAGGAGCTTGATCCTTCTTCGTCGGCATCTTCGGCCATCAGGTCGATGGTGACTGTTTGCGCCATGCATGAGCGCTGCAATGCAGCAGTCAGTGCCGGGATAGAAGCTGGATCGAAACGCTGATCGGCATCCAGCGTGAATATCCAGTCATGATTGGCCGCATGCAAGGAAACATTGCGGGCCAGTGAAAAATCATCCTGCCATGGAAACACCAGGACGGTGGCGCCGAGGGCTCGTGCAATTTCCATGCTGCGGTCATGACTGCCGGTATCGACCACGATGATTTCGCCAGCAAACGCTTGAACCGACTCGATGGCTGCGGCCAAATTTTTTTCTTCGTCGCGAACAATCATGCAGACGGAGATGGGAAGCGCAGGTGCCATGTCCTATGGTTCCGTTGGTGCAGTTTTAATGCTCTGTTTGATTCGTGATGCGATTGCGTTGCAGCGTATTGATGTAGCGCTGTATTCGAGATTGAATTCCTGATTTGGTATCGACGAACCCCAAGCCGGCACGCCGGCTCTTCGCATTGTTCTTCAGAGTGATTTCCCAGATGCCCATTACCACCAGGTTTAACGGCACGATGCCGATCTCGGGTAGATGAAGCGAGCAATCTTGAAACATGGCGCCTTTTTCGATTTCCGGGATATTGACATCTGGCAGCACGATGCCGACACCTTCGGCGCAAATGTCGACCAGAGGTACCTCGATAATCTGTCCCTGGTTGATTGGAATGGTGCACTTCACCGGGTTGATGCGGGGCGTTTCGATCCTGAACACGCTCCGTTTCTGAACATATCTCAGCGTCTCCGGGATGGGTGTGCTGAAGGCCTCGCGCCCCTCAAACTCGTCCATGCGGACTTCCGTGCTTACCCACTGTATTCTGACGCCATCTCTGAGGCAAACAAAAATTGTTCTTTTGCTTGCGAGCAGTGGAGCGTTAAACAGATTGTTAGCATTGGTGTCGAGGTAAATAAGATTCGCCTCGGCATCAATATCCAATACTGCGGTCAGCAGAATGTCCTTTCCACTGCCAAAAACCGCGCTGACGGCAGCCATGTCCTGCGCCAGGCTGCGCAAGATACGCAAAATCTCTTTGCGGTTGTTGACGATAAATTTTTGCTCGTCATCCGCATTTGCTTCTGGTTTTTTTTCCAGCGCCATAGCTTATCTATTCAACTTCAAAATGTGAGTATCAACTCTGTCATATTAGTATACATCGGCTACTGTGATCGAATGAAATACGTTCCAGTGGCAGTACCCCGGATGGAATGCCAGGGGCTTGAGTTGTGCTGGACCAGATCTATTTGCCCGTTGCCAGAATGTCGTGGTTTACCGGCGTCAGGTTCGGTGACAGGTTGACCGCAGACGATACGCTCTGTAGTGCAGGTTGCGTCGTGATCAGCTTGCCGTTGGCATCAAACTGAGACAACGCTCTTGCGATTCCACTAGCGGTTGCCGTGACATTTTGCACCTCCGTGCTCGTGGTCTGCGAGATGGGGTCTGTAAGCGACGGGGTTGTCCTGCCCGGTGTGGATGTGTTGAAGCTGCTAATTGCCTGGACCAGTCCGCTGACGCCAGATGTCAGCGCGCTGACCTCTACGGACGGCGTTGTGGCCTGTGTCGGCGCATAGCTGAACCAGACATCGGCTAACGCATGCGTCTTTCCATCCGTCGTCTGGTAGCCGGATAACTGGCCCACGACATTTCCATGATTGGCGGTCATCGGCGAAGTATAAGCCAGGTCCAGGGCTGTAATGTCGAGGGAACTCAAGGTGTGGAGTTCGCCTGATTGGCTTACACCGTCGGAGTTGGCATCCACCCAGACTTTGAGTTGAGACCATTCTGCATCCATGCTGGTGATCAGGCCATCAACGTTGGAGTCCAGCGCGCCTAGAGCGGTAAAGCCGTTGGACGCCTTTTGTCCGTTCGCCAGCAGGGTGTTATTGCCGAACAGTTCGCTACCGCTATTGATCACGCCATCGTTATTGCGATCAAGCACCAGAAACCCCTCGCCACTGGTGATCCAGCCGGTATTAACTTTTTGGCCTGTAGCATTCAGGTCAAACGACACCCCTGCACCGATGCTCTGTGTTTCTATGCCATTTCCGCTCAGATCGAGGACCAGTGGTGACGCCTGCAGCGTAGTACCAGTGACCATGCCGGCGCTGGCCGCCGACAATGGGCTCGTCAGTGCATTATATTTTGCCAACATCATGACCTTGGCTTGCGAGGTTGTGATTGCCAGTACTTGCGTTGCGGTCAGGGCAGCCACCTGTGTCGTGGTCAGGGCAAGGAAATTTTGTGTCGTCAGTGCTGCCACTTGCTTAGTGGATAGCCCCAGTGAAATTTGGCTGGTTGTTAACGCACTGACTTGTGTCGTAGTGAATCCCGCCATTTGTGCCGTAGACAGGGCTGCGACACCCGAAGTGGTCAGGGCGGCGACTTCCGACGTGGTCAGGCCACGGGAAATCTGTGTCGTGGTTAGGGCCGCGATCTGGGTCGTGCTTAGCGCGGTGATACTCCCCGTGGTCAGGCTGTGGATCTGCGCTGTGGTCAGGGCAACGACTTGTATTGTGGTCAAGGCGGCAATGGCATCCGTGTTCAAGGCAGCCATCTCTGTTGCGCTCAACGCGGCGACTGCACGGGTCGACAGCGCTGCGATTTGAGTTGTGCTCAAGGCAGCAACACTGTCTGTGTTCAGTGCCGCGACTTGAACCGTGGTTAGCGCCGCGACTTGTTTGGTGCTTAGCACGGCGACATTCCCCGTGCTAAGGCCGCGAATTTGTGCGGTCGTCAATGCAGCAATTTGCAACGTCGACAGAGTGGCCACCGCCGTTGTATTTAATGCCGCCATATCTCCGGGAGTCAAGGCTGCAATGGCCCGTGTTGAAAGGGACGCAATCTGTGCTGTGGATAGTGCGGCTACACTATCCGTACTCAGGCTGAGGATCTGCGCCGTGGTCAGGGCTGCGATTTGTGCCGTGGTCAATGCGGCAATATCTGAAGTGTTCAATGCGGCCATGCTGTCCGTAGTTAATGCAGCGATGGCCCGGGTCGACAGCGCCGCAACTTGCGCCGTTGACAGCAAGGCGATGTTATCTGTATTCAGGCTGCGGATTTGCGCGCTGGTAAGCGCCGCTACCTGTGCCGTGCTGAGTGCGACGATATCGTCCGTAGTCAGGCCTTGCGCCACTTGCGTGGTGGTCAGTGCTACCAGTTGCGCTGTGGTCAAGGCGCTGATGTTTG
>CAIJXJ010000262.1 GCA_903824575.1 uncultured Methylobacillus sp. | reverse complement strand
GGATGGTTTTGCCCTGCAGCGACTCAGCTCCCAGCCACAGCGCTTGCGAAAAAACGCGGCCCGTGTTTGATCCGCTGATCTTCTCATCCAGGCGCCATTCATGCAGCTTGAATCCAGCGCCAAAATCTCCGCTCAATAACAGTGCCACCGACTTGTTGAATTGCGCTTCGACAAAATCCGGTCGAATGGCTATCGCACGGTCATAACTGGCGAGCGCAGCATCCACTTGCTTGAGATCCCTGAGTACATTGCCACAATTGGCGTACATTTCGGCATAATCTGGCCGCAGGTCAATCGCCCGCTCATAGCTTGCCAATGCAGCCTCTGGCTGCTCAAGGTCGAACAATGCATTGCCACGGTTGGACCAGGCTTGGGCATATCCCGGTCGGATGGCAATCGCTCGGTCATAACTGGCCAAGGCCGCTCCAGGCTGGTTAAGATCCATCAGCACATTACCGCGATTGGACCAAGCTTCGGCATAATCTGCCCGGAGGAGAATCGCCTGATCATAACTGGCCAGAGCCAAATCAAACTGTTCAAGTGCCATGAGCACATTGCCGCGATTGGTCCAGGCTTCAACAAAATTCGGACGAATGCCAATCGCCTGATCACAACTGTCTAACGCCGTATCCGGCTGTTTGAGGCCCAATAAGACATTACCACGATTGCACCAGGCTTCGGCATAATCCGGCTGAAGGGCAATCGACTGATCATAGCTTGCCAGGGCGGCATCAAGCCGATTGAGTTCCACCAGCAGATCCCCACGAAGAGTCCAGGCCTCTACATAATCCGGTCTCAGGAGAATAGCCTGATCACAACCGGCCATCGCCTCGTCCAGTTGTTTGAGGCCCCTGAACACACTGGCACGATTAAACCAGGCTTCGGCAAAGTCCGGCTGCAGGGCAATTGCCTGACTGTAACTGGCCACCGCCGCTTCCACCTGTCCGAGTGCAAAGCAGGCATTGCCGCGATTGTTCCAAGCCTGGGGGAAATCCGGATATAGGGTGATTGCCCGGTCATAGCCAGCCAGCGCCGCGTCGGGCTGACCCAGTTCCATCAGGGCATTGCTGCGATTGCACCAGGCCAGAATGTCATCCGGCTGCAGAGCTATGGCTCGATCATAACTGGCCACAGCCGCCTCGAACCGCTTGAGGTCCTTGAGTACGTTGCCACGATCCAGGCAAGCCTCAGCATAATCTGGTTGAATAACGATGGCCTGGTCATAACTGGCAACAGCCGCCTCCAGCCGTTTGAGGGCTCGTAGTGCATTGCCACGATAGACCCAGGTTTCTGCCAGATCGGATTGAATGGCGAGTGCCCGCTCATAACTGGCAAGCGCCGCATCATATTGCTTTAGTTCAAGGAGTGCATTGCCACGGTTACAGTAAAGAACCGCGACCTCAGGCTGAAGTTCTATGGCCCGGCCAATCAGGTCCACCGCCCGCTGATAGTCTCCGCTCTGGGCAGAGATCACCCCCAGCAAGTGCAGCGCATCAACCTGCATCGGCTGCGCCTTGAGCACCTCTTCATAAAGCGCCCGTGCTTCCGTCAGCTGTCCATTCTGATGAAACGCCATGGCTTGTTGCAAGCCGGTCTGCGCTGAAATTGATCGATCTGCGCTCATCAGGCAGCGGATTGGGAAAAGCAATGAATTTCATTCATTCCGGACTTGCCTGCCCGGGGAGTACCACATCGGAAAAACCAAACTGACGCAGGTCCCTAATCCGCATCGGGTAGAGGATGCCGTCGAGGTGATCACACTCATGCTGCACCACGCGGGCATGAAAGCCACTGACCATGCGATCGATGGACTTTCCAAACTGATCCTGGCCGGTGTAATGCAAGCGCACGTGCCGGGGCACTACGCCGCGCAAGCCAGGCACGGAAAGGCAACCTTCCCAACCGTCTTCCATGACATCGCCAAGGGGATTCAGCGTGGGATTGACCAGCACGGTATAGGGCACGGATTCCGCATCAGGATAGCGCGGGTTTTTACCTCCGCCAAAAATTACCACACGCAAACTGACACCAATTTGCGGCGCCGCGATACCGGCCCCATCCATGGCTGCCATGGTTTCCTGCATATCCTGGATCAATCCATGCAACTCAGCCGTGTCAAAATGCACCACAGGCAGCGCCTGCTGCAGCAACAGCGGATCGCCCATGCGCAACACCGGCTTAATTGCCATGCAACACCACCAGATGTTCGAGAATATTGCGCACATGGCCCATGGTAGTGCTCACCACCGCCTGGATTTCATCATAGCGTATGCCACTGGCACTGTTGCCACGGCCTGCCGCATGATTGGCCACTACGCAGACTGCGGCATAGGCCATGTCCAATTCGCGTGCCAGGGCAGCCTCCGGCATGCCAGTCATGCCGACGATGGTGGCGCCATCCCGCTCCAGTCGATTAATTTCAGCCGCCGTCTCTAGCCTGGGACCCTGCACCGCCGCATAAACGCCACCATTAGTGAAACTTTCCCCCGCCTCATTGGCCGCCTGCATGCATAGCGAACGCAGAACATCAGCATAGGGCCCGGTAAAATCGATATGCGTGACCGGCTTGTCCGTGCCATCATGAAAAGTCATCTTACGACCATGGGTGTAGTCGATGATCTGGTCAGGAATGACAATGGATCCTGGAATCAATGTGTCATCTATGCCGCCCACCGTGGCCACCGAGACCACCTCGGTCACGCCTTGCGCATGTAGCGCCCACAGATTGGCACGATAGTTCACCAAGTGTGGTGGTATGGTATGCCCATAGCCGTGCCGCGCCAAAAATACAACCTGATGATTCTTGATGTTGCCGAATGTCAGCGCGCCGGAAGGGTCGCCGTATGGGGTACGAATCACCTGACGGTGAGTAATCTCGAGATTCTCCAGTTGAGTGAGGCCGGTGCCGCCGATGATGCCTAGCATTGTGTCTATCCATTAGATTTTGTCGTATTGTAACGCAAGAATGCATCGCCATTTATGGCATACTTCACGCATGAATGCCGTGATCCAAGACAGCCTAATCCTCGCCAACAGCCATTACGAAAATTTCCCGGTCGCCTCCATCCTGCTGCCGCTACGCCTGCGTCAGCCGATCGGGTTGATCTACAGCTTTGCCCGCCAGGCCGACGACTTTGCCGACGAGGGCCATCTTGCTCCCGAACAACGCCTGGCCCTGCTCGATGGCTTCCGTCAGGAACTGCGCCTGATTGAGGCCGGCACTACACCACAGAGTGCATTGTTTCAGACCCTGGCCAGCACCATAATCGAACGCGATTTGCCGCTGCAGCCCTTTGATGATCTGCTGGATGCTTTCAGCCAGGATGTGATCAAGTCGCGCTATGAAAACTTCGGCGAACTGATGGACTATTGCCGCCGTTCCGCCAACCCCATAGGCCGCCTTTTGCTGCAACTCTTTGATGCGGCCAGCCCGCGCAACATTGGCTATTCCGACGCCATTTGCTCGGCGTTGCAGCTCATCAATTTCCTGCAGGATGTGGCCATCGACTACCAGAAGGATCGCATCTATTTTCCACTCGATGAGATGCAGAAATTCCGCGTCACCGAAGCGCAGATCGCCCGCAGTGACGCCAGCGGCACCTGGTGGGCCTTCATGCAGTTCGAGATTGAGCGTGCGCGTAAACTACTACAATCAGGCGCACCACTGGGACTGATCCTGCCAGGGCGCATCGGACTTGAAATGCGCACCATCATCGCCGGCGGTGAGACCATACTGCGCAAGCTGCACCAGCACCATGGCGATATGTTCCAACACCGACCCGTATTGCGCCCTTGGGATTGGGCCCGCATCCTCTTCAAGGCGATCCGCAAGAAATGACACCCCAAGACTATTGCCAGCAGAAGGCTGCAGCCAGCGGCTCCAGCTTCTATTACAGTTTTCTGTTTCTGCCAAAGCTCCGCCGCCAGGCCATCACCGCGCTCTACGCGTTCTGCCGCGAAGTGGACGATATTGCCGACGAATGCTCTGATCTCAACCTCGCCCGCACCAAACTGGCCTGGTGGCGCACCGAGATTTCCAATCTTTACCAGGGACACCCACAGCACCCGGTGACCCGGGCCCTAAGTGACGGCGTACGTGACTATAATTTGGCGCAGGAACATTTCCTCGAAATCATCGACGGCATGGAAATGGATCTTGACCAGAACCGCTACCGCGACTTCAAAGAGTTGCAACTTTATTGCTATCGCGTCGCCAGCGTGGTCGGACTGCTATCAGTCGCCATCTTTGGATACAGCGACCGCCACACGCTCAAGTACGCGCATGATTTGGGCCTCGCGTTTCAGCTCACCAACATCATCCGCGATGTCGGTGAGGACGCGCGCCGTGGCCGTATCTATCTGCCGCTTGATGAAATGGAGCAATTTGACGTATCGGTAACTGACATCCTGCAGAGTCATGAAACGGAGCAGGTCAAGAAGCTACTGGAATTCCAAATCGAGCGCGCACGAAACTTCTACCAGCGCGCCATGGCCCAACTGCCGGAGGTCGACCGCCATGCGCAGCGCCCGGGACTGATGATGGCGGCGATCTACCGTGCCCTGCTCGACGAGATCCAGGCAGGCGGCTCTGAAAAAGTGATGAATGGCCGCATCTCGCTCACCCCGCTCTGCAAGCTGTGGCTGGCCTGGAAGACCTGGGTGTTCAACTGAAACCACACATCGCCATCGTCGGCGGCGGCTGTGCCGGACTCGCTACGGCTGCCCAGCTTGCCGCGACCGGCATGCCAGTGACTCTGTTTGAAGCAGCGCCACAACTTGGTGGCCGCGCCCGCGGACTGAACTGGAACGGGCGGCGACTCGACAACGGCCAACACATCCTGCTCGGCGCCTACCATGAGACGATGCGCCTGCTGCGCCTGGCTGGGGTCGATGTCGCCAAAAACATGCTGCGCCTGCCGCTGCAACTGACAGTCCACCCGCATTTCGAGCTGCACGCGGCCCGCCATCTGCCGGCGCCATTCCATATCGTGGGCGGCCTGTTGCGGGCAAAGGGACTGTCCTGGCGTGAACGCCTGGCCGCCCTGCGCTTGATGACCCTGTTGAAACTGACTCGATTTCGCTTGCCTCAGGACGAAATCCTGAGCCTGTTTCTCGAGCGGCATCGCCAGCCGGAATCATTGGTACGCCTGCTGTGGGAACCGCTGTGCCTGGCAGTACTCAACACGCCTCTCAATCAGGCCAGCGCACAGGTATTTCTCAACGTGCTGCGCGACAGTTTTTCGCGCGCCCGCAGCGACAGCGACCTGTTACTGCCGTGCCAGGACCTGTCCACGCTGATAATGGATCCACTGGCACAGTTCGTTCGCCATGCAGGCAGCACTATCTGCCTGGAAACTATGGTCAGTTCCATTCAAACTCACGATGGCGGATTTGCCGTTCATCATGGCAACCTGACCGATTACTTCAGCCATGTTGTCCTGGCAGTCTCCCCGTTCCGAGCCGGTGAACTCATGTCCGCCCTGCCAGCCCTGGCGGATGCCTCACGCTGGTGCGAGGCCTTCACCTACCAGCCGATCATCACCATTTATCTGCAATACCCCGACAACGTTCGACTGCCAACGCCCCTCATCTGCCTCACTGGCGGCCATGCTCAATGGGTGATCGATCGTGGTGCGCTTGATGGACAAGCAGGCCTGCTGGCGGTGGTCATCAGCGCCACAGGTGCACACCAGACGCTGACGCAGGCAGCACTGGCAACTGCCGTCGCCGAGGAACTTCGCATCGCCTTCCCCGGGTGGCCGGCGCAACTGTGGCACAAGGTCATCGCCGAAAAGCGCGCCACCTTTGCCTGCACCCCGGGATTGCCGCGTCCCCAACAGCGCACAAATCTGCCGAATTTCTACCTGGCCGGGGACTTCACTGCGGGCGATTATCCGGCGACCATAGAAGGCGCGGTGCGTAGCGGTGTAAAATGCGCACAATTGATTCTGGATCACCTCTAAATGCACGGACAACTCTACGAATTCTTCGTCCACTGGGGCATCATGAGCCTGTCGCTCTGGGTTGCGAGCTACCTGTTTAACGGCCTCAAGTTTGCGAGCGGCTCATCCCTGCTGGTGGCGGCGCTGCTGCTTGGCTTTGCCAACGCTATCCTGCGGCCCATCATGATTTTGCTGACCTTGCCGCTGACGCTGGTCAGCTTCGGCCTGTTCCTCCTGGTGATCAACGCCCTGATCATTCAACTGGTGGCAGCCCTGGTCAAAGGCTTCCAGGTTTCCGGTTTCTGGACCGCATTCTTTGCCAGCATCTTCATCGCCATGTTCGGTTTCTTCATCGAGCTTCTCATTCCCGGCAGCAGTCCGGTCGTGATTCCTACCGGCCACACCATCAGCATATGAACGACTACCAGGCACCTCAGCAGCATCTGGCACAACGCGTCATCCTAGTCACCGGTGCCGGGCAAGGCATCGGCCGTGCCGCCGCCCTCGCCTTCGCCGCCCAAGGCGCCACCGTGATCCTGCTGGGACGCAAACTCAAGAAATTGGAAACGGTTTATGACGAAATCGAAGCGGCAGGCTATCCGCAAGCGCTTATTTTTCCGCTAGACCTGGAAAAGGCAAGTGAAGAGGAATACAGCGCGCTGGCAGAAGGCGTCCACCAGCAACTGGGGCGTCTCGATGGCATCCTGCACAACGCCAGTCATTTCGATAACTTGAGTCCACTTGAAACCCAGACTAGCGAGCGGTTTGGCAAGATGCTACAAACCAACCTGATCGCGCCGTTTGCCCTGACCCGTGCCTGCCTGCCCTTACTCAAACGCGCGATTGACGCCTCTGTCATCATGACCTCAACTACCGCCGCGCACCACCCATCAGCTTATTGGGGGGCGCACGCCGTATCCAAGAGCGCTGCGGAGACGCTGGTCAAGATCTGGGCACTGGAACTTGAAACCTGCCCCAATCTGCGCATCAATATCGTGATTCCAGGTGCGGTGCAATGTCCACAACGCAAAAGATCCCATCCGGGCGAAGTGCACGAAAATCTGCCCCGGGCGGAAGCCATCATGCCGCTTTATCTCTACCTCATGGGGCGCGACAGTTCAGGCGTCAGTGGTCAGGTATTCGAGGCACTTAAAGCTGTTTGACATCGGCTAAGCCAGGTACTCGTTCAGCCGAAGCAACACTTCTTCGCGCCCCAGAAGTTCCATCACCGCATCGATGCTGGGCGACTGCGCGCCTCCTGTCAGCAACACACGGAGTGGCATGGCGACCTTGGGGAACTTCAGACCATTCGATACCACGGCCTGCTCGATCAGGTGATGAATGGACAGGGCCGTCCAGGCACAATCAGCCAACTGTCCCGTCAGTGCCAGCAGTATGGGGCGAATTTCTGCAGTCAGGTGTTTCTCCAGCACCTCAGTCGCGGGATGGATGCGCTGGTAGAAATATTCTACGGCATCACTCAACTCGTTCAGGGTTGACACACGTTCCCGATAGAGGGCAACCACGCCAGCCATTTCCGCACCGCCATCCGTGGCAATTCCACGCAAGGCCAAGCGCTTTGTCACTTCAGTCGCCAGGCGCCCAAGATCGGCCTGTTTGATGTAATGCGCGTTGAGCCAGTTCAGCTTTTCGGTGTTGAACTGTGCGGCCGAAGCCGTGATGTGATCGAGGTCGAACCACTGGCAGAACTGCACCATGTCGAACACTTCCTCATCACCATGTGACCAGCCGAGTCGGGCCAGATAATTGAGCACCGCCTCTGGCAGATAGCCATCCTCGTCATACTGCATCACACTCACCGCACCATGGCGTTTAGACAACTTCTGGCCATCATCGCCCAGGATCATGGAAAGATGCGCGTATTGCGGCACGGCGACACCCAGTGCATGCAACAAATTAATCTGACGTGGCGTATTGTTAACATGGTCATCACCACGAATGACATGCGTGATGCCCATGTCCCAATCGTCCACCACCACGCAGAAATTGTAAGTCGGAGTACCATCCGCACGCGCGATGATGAAGTCATCCAACTCATCATTGGCAATGCTGATGCGGCCCTTGACCTGATCCTCCCAGGTCACGACACCAGATTGCGGATTCCTGAACCTGACCACTGGCAGCACGCCGATCGGCGATGTGGCGAGATTCTTACCCAACTCCGGACGCCAGGTGCCGTCATAGCGCGGCTTGATCCCGGCCGTCATCTGCGCCTCACGCATGGCGGTCAATTCATCAGGCGAGGTGTAGCAAAGATAGGCCGTCCCTGCCGCCAACATCTCCTGGATCACCGCCTTGTAGCGTTCCATGCGCTGCATCTGGTAGAACGGGCCCTCATCGTAATTGAGGCCCAGCCAGTTCATACCATCCATGATCGCCTGTACCGCCTCCGGTGTGGAACGCGCGACATCGGTATCCTCGACGCGCAAGATGAACTTACCGCCGTGTCCCCTGGCGTAGGCCCAAGAAAACAGTGCGGTCCGTGCACCGCCAATATGCAAAAATCCGGTTGGACTGGGGGCAAAACGTGTACGAATGGTCATGGCGAGGAACTTAGATGAAAGGCGCGAATTTTATCACGCGCACTCACATTCTGGTTCTTCCACCAAATCCGAGCGCAACTAACTTCTTGGGACCGCGTGCTCAAAATGAAAGCATCAAATGCAAAGAAGTTACTGCAATTCCTTTTGACCCGACGGCTGGTCCGGTTCATGCTCAAGCTGGTACACCCAGGCCAGCAACTCGGCCACAGCCAAGTATAGTTGCGGCGGAATATGCTGATCGAAATCGACCTGCATCAGCAAGGACACCATTTCAGGCGACTCGTGCACATACACACCGGCATCCCTGGCGCGGTCGATGATGGCCTGCGCAACAAGGCCCCGCCCCTTCGCCACCACTTTGGGTGCAGCCTGCCCACTCTGGTAGGCGATGGCCACAGCGATTTGTCGCGCGTCTTTAGCCACGCGTGATGGTCACACCTGAGAGTTGCAAGCCGGAACCAGCGAACCTCTCGGCCAAATCGGTCTGTCGCTGGCGCATCATGGCCACGCTGATCGAGTTTTTTGCCGAAATATCAAGTTGCACGGCACCATTCACAAAGGCCAACTTCGCACTCACCCCACCCAGATTTGGTAACTGCAGGCTCAACCGGGTATGCCAACTCGCTGCCGTGTCTTCGCCCTGCCCGCTTTGGCCATGACGGGACTGGTCCTCATTGATGGTCCAGTGCATGACCTGACCCGGCCACACTTGACCTTGCCAAGTTACCTGGCGACTATCCAGCGTCTGCAACTGTTGCTGCACCAGCGGCACAGCCTGCGGATGAACGCCACCCTCCACCGTGGATAGCCTGCCCGGGATGCCCATAGCGTGCAACGAGGAGGGAAGCAAGGTAGCCGCAGTGAAGATGTCCGTGTGGGATTGTGCAGCTGAATCCAACGGATGCTGAGATGATAGTTGCGGCAACAATGACGGCTGTTGAAACGGTTCAGTCGAATGCAATGGCATCGCTTCCGGCAACTGTTGAGCCGATCCAGACGCTTGCATTTGTGCAGGTTCTGGCTGCTGTTGCGGCGACACCGGCTGAAACAGGACTTGCTCAATTGAGACTAGTTCGAGTTGTGTTAGCGGTTGCGGTTGCGGTAATTCTGGTGCAGATGGTGCGGGCTGCAGCAATGGCGCAAGCTGACCCTGAGGCTCCATTCTGAGCGAGGCTTGGCTGCGCTCGCCATTGAGCCATTCAACTTGATGGGCCTCATAAAACAAGCCACTTTGCGATACCGAGGCACGCAAGGCCTGTGCAAAGGCCACGGTCTCAGCAGGCGCTGCAGCCAGCACCAGGGGCATCGTAATTTCCCCCGCCGCTCCACCCGGTGCCGGCCTGGCCATCTGACCTTGCATCAAATTGCCAATGAACTTTGCGGTGCTGCTGAGCGCGACCGCTTCATTGGGCGATGCTGAACTGGCGACATCTCGCAGCAAAGCGAAGGTCAGCCGTGGGGAGTTGGATACATAGGTCAACTGCACGGTTTCACCAGGCTGAGTATTATGGGGCAGATTGAGATCCAGCATCTGGTCACCGACTTGCACTTGGAACCGACCGTTAGGCAGACTTGACAGTACGTGAGCTGGAATTTGCTGCCCAGGTGTCCATTGTGGCGAGGACATGACATGATCAGCCACCTCAAGCAGTGGTGGCGCAGAAGTTTTTATCAGCAACTGGAGCTGATTCTGGATATCACTATAGATCATGCCAGTTTCCCATGCATGGAAACAATCATCTCGACTTCACCGCGAGACAAGCCGCTACTTTCACAAATATTGGCGACGTCATAACCTTGGCGCGCAAGCTCGATCGCGCGCTGGTAAGCACCAGCCTCATTACTATCAACGTCCGCCGGCTTGTCACGCCCAGCCTCCAGCAGGGTCAGGCGCAATTTAATCTGTTCAATTTCGTGATTCAAGTCATGCCCGGCCTGCTTTTCGTGCAAGCTATCCAGCCAGCTTGGCTTATGCGTTGGGTTAGCACCCTTGCGCACCAAAAGCAACATTTCTGCAATATACACAGCCAGTATCAACACGGCCACCATCAGCAATTCACGCCAGGTAATGACGATACTTTCCACTCGTTGCCCCCAAACTTGATGATCACAAAATATGCATTCTATCCAAGCATTGACGTCAGGTGGCAGATTTCACTAAAGATACAAATTGCTATGTGCTAACTCCGTGTGCGGATCGAAACCAGACTCAGACATCAGGCATAATCATCGACATGTCCATGATCTGCCGGTGGCCAGTGTGGCTTTTCCTTTTTTTGATCTGGGAATTTTTCGCGTCGGCGGATCTGAGGAAAGTCCTGCCGTGTGGGCGGGTGTTTGAACGGCAAGATGGGAATGTTGTAATCATGAATAGGTTCAACCTGATCGGCCGATGCCTGGTACTGCCATTGAACAGTGATTTTGGCGGGAGCCTCAACCGGTCTGATAGGCATCTGAAAGTTTCCTTTCATTCCCGAGAGAACCTATCAACTCCACCAAATCTCCCTGTCTGGTGGCTACCAGCGCCTTGGTCAATTCATCACATTCAAGAATGGATTGAATCATCTCGAGCTTGGACTCGACATCAGAGCCCGACGTCGATAAAAGCTCGGGATCCACGATGTGGGAAAGGCAAATTTCCCGTTCGTTTTTCAGCGCAGGCAGTTCATCCCAGCGCTGTTCGCGTGCGACACTCAACATGGCACGTGCATTTTCCAGCAAGCATCGATAGGCCGATAGTTGAGTGTCAGGCTTTGCCATAACTTATTGCAGTGCGCGAGGTAGGATCTTCCACGACCGGATCCTTCACCAGCGTCAGCTTTCCGATAGAGTCCCAAGCGCTCTTGAGTTCCTTGAGCAGATGCTCAACCTCTTCCAGAACGGTCAGATCTGCCCTGACGTTAGCATCAATCAAGCGAAAAGTCATGTACTCATAAAGGCCGTTGAGATCCTTTGCTATGTCGCCGCCTTCCCGCATATTGATGCTGAGCCTGAGACCGCCGGAAATAATGGAAATGGCATGCGAAATGGCTTTTCCACGTGCTGCAACATTGCCCTGGCTGATCGCGATTTTTGCGCTTGAAATAGCAAGCAACGCGCCTTCATACAGCATTGCAATCAATTGCTGTGGCGTCGAAGACTCGACGCCTGCCTCGACGCCATTCTGCGAGTAAAGACCCAGGGCATTACGTGTCATGGAATTAATTTTAATTCTCCCTAGCTCAAAATGGCATAACTCATCATCACAAGTTAAGCCGTGCTCTTGGTCAACGCGGCAAACTGTTGCGTCAGAAAACTGCTGGTATTGGTCATACTGGACATGAGGGTATCGAGCGCAGTGAATTGCGCCTGATAGGTGGCTTGCACAAGCACCAGGTTCGCATTTTTATGGGCGATGGAGCTATTGAGGTTGTCAATTTGTTTGTTCAGGCTGGTCGTCGTAGACGCTAACGAACCATTCAAGGGATTCAGAAAATTAGTCGCAAAAGTTTTGAGGCGCGTACCGAATCCCTGCGTGGAATCACTAAACAATGACACGACGTTATTGTAATTATTAGTCAATGCCGTATTCAAAGCCGCTGAATCGAGCGTCAGAGTACCATCCTTCTGAAACGTCACTCCCACCTGAGTCAGGTATTTAAGACTACTGCCGCTGACAGAGGCTGCGGCGTTAAAGACATTTTTCAGGCCATTTTGCAGACTCAACAGCGTGCCATCGCTCTGCAGCGTTCCGCCAGTTGCCCGCAACGTGTTGATTTGCTGAAACAAAGTATTATAAGTCGTCACCAGCGCTTGGACATTGGTAGTCACGGCTGACGTATTCAGACTGACTCCAAGCGACGTGCTGCCAGTGGCAGACAAAGACAGCGTCACACCTGAAATAGCGCTGGTCACAGTGTTGGAGGCACTAGTTATATTGATGCCATCGACGCTGAGTTTCGCATCGGCAGCCGCTTGGCTCTGAGCAAAAGCAAATGGTGTACTCAAGCTATCCGTCACGCTCACTGCGCCCGCTGTGCCGCTATTGCTGGCACTGATGACCAGTTTGTAAGGATTCGTAGAACCGTCGTTGACGATAGAGGCACTGGCAAACGTATTGCCGCTTGCCGCGTTGATCTTGGCCTGGATATCGGCCAGGGTATCGCTAGCCGCCACTGTCACGGCAGCCGTCGATGATCCAGAGGAAAAGTTAAGCGTGCCCGACAGGCCCAATACGGTCGATGTACTGGTATAACCGGTCGCTGCAGCCTGAATTTGTGAGGCCGCAAGTGATGTCACGGTAATATTATGCGAACCTGTCAGCGCTCCGCTGGCGGCGGTGGCGCTGAGCACCGCGGTATTCGATGGAGTCGCTGTATAACTCTGGAAACCGCTAGAACTGGCCAGCGTTGCAACCGCCGACTGGAAAGCCGTCAAGGAACTGTTAATCTGGCCAAATGCCGTAATCTTTGATTGATCTTTCGTCACCTGCTTCTGCAATGCTGTCACTGGCATCTGCTCGACCGCCATCAATTGCGAGACGATGCTGCTCACATTCAAGCCGGACCCGATGCCCGGCGACGACAGAACACCCGCCCCCGAAGCGATGGAGGCGGTTGATGAAAGAGGAGATGAGGCGGTCATAATAAATCCTTCAGATGCCGATTAGCTTTATATTATGCCTTTTCTTTCAACAGCGCGCCCTGTTTCATGAATCTGTCAATGGCATGCGCAATAGACAGCGCATCTTGTGATGGGAACTGCATAATCACCTGGTCGGTTTGGTTATCAACCAACCTGACAACCGGCGTGTGCGACGACTGATCCATCGAAAACTGCAAATCCGGCGCGACACCCGCCACGAAGTGGTTCAACTCTTCCACTGCCTGTTTAACCGAGGCAGCGCTAGGACTAGCCGCCGCCTGCTGGACCGACTCTGAATTTGCGGCCTGAGCTGTTGCAATGGTACTTGGCGCTGCCGCCGATACGCCCATGCCCCCAGAGACCGCTCCACTACCTGCGCCACTGCCAACTACCGAAGGCGTGACAGCAGGTGAGGCTGCTACTGACTGTACACTCATGATTCACCTCCTACATGAATTGCCAGATCAATCTCATTAACCTGGCTTAATTCAAGCAATTTTAATTTCTATTCTATCGCAACAGGGTCAACACTTGATTTGGGATGGCGTTAGCCTGTGCCAGCACAGCGGTTCCTGCCTGTTGCAGCACATTGGCACGCGTCATGTTCGCCGTTTCTGTGGCAAAGTCGGCGTCAACGATACGTCCCCTGGCGGTTTGAGTTGCAGTCACGTCGGCTGACAACGCCGTGATCGAATAATTAAGGCGATTGGTCGTAGCGCCATAGGTTGCACGGTCGGTATTGACCAAGGCAGTATTCGTGTCGATTGTGGTCATCGCGGTTGACGCGGATGCCGCGTCCGTGATAGCACCCGCTGGAGCATAGGTTGTTGCAGTATTGGTGATAATAGAAATCGTATCGGCAGCATTTGCGCCAACTTGCAGCGTCGTCGTGCCAGCAGATGCACCAATAACAGTCACGCCGTTAAACACCGTCGCCGTTGGAATCCGGGTCAATTCCGAATTGAGGGCCTGATATTCCGTGTCCAGATTTTTCAGGTCGGCGCTGCCATTGGTTCCGTTCAGGGCCTGCACCGCAAGGTCACGCATCCGGCCCAGGATATCAGCCATGGAGGCGAGGCCAGCATCTGCCGTTTGCATCATCGAAACACCATCGTTAGTGTTGCGAATAGCCTGCGTCATGCCGGATACTTGTTGGGCCATGCGTGTTGCGATGGCGAGACCGGCAGGATCATCAGCCGCGCTATTGACGCGAAGGCCAGAAGAAAGGCGATTAATTGAAGACTGCAACGACTGCTGGCTAACCATCAGATTGCGCTGGGCATTCAGAGATGCGATATTGGTGTTGATCGTTAAGGCCATTTTAATTCTCCTGACAAAGTTAGCTCAAAATTCATGACGGCTCTTGCCGTTTTAACCGGCGAGTTCTCCGCCGTTAGACCTTTATCGGGAGCGCGCAGAAAAACTTTAGATTTTTTGCAAGCATTTAACTGCCGGCCCCTCAAGCGCTAGGCATTGCAAGCTTTGATGCTTCACCTTGTAAACTTAAGCTTCAAGTTTTAAATTGCCTGGCAAGCCTCGTGTCTTGAAGGTTAGAATGAAACTTCCAGGCTTAAGCATGGCCACTGATTCAAGAGTTATAAATGAAAAAACCTGAGAACCAGGCAACCGAATCTGATCCAAGCACAGACTTGCCTGCTATTTCGACCCAACCGGCCCACAGCAGCATGGATTTTGCCCTCACCTGCTTCCAAAATGGGCAATGGCGGGAGTCGTACAACGCCTGGTTGCATGTCCTCGATGCCGAGCCCAACCATCCCGAGGCACTGCTTCATCTGGGGCTTATCGCTCTATCTTCCGGATTGCATCAGGATGCCAAGGTATTTTTCGATCATGCCATTGAATTTTCGGCCGATGACACCAAGATGAAAACTTGTATCGGTCAGCACTGCATGAATGCAGGACATTGGGCCTACACCGAACATTACCTGACCGCTGTGATTGATGCAAAACCCACCCTGATCACTGCCTTTGTACAACTGGCCGATGCATTGTGGCGTCAAGGGCGCCATGCCGAAGCACTACAACTCCTGATCTCGGCGATGAATAAAAATTCAGCTGCAACAGCCGAGATTCTGCCAATCATTCTGGATTTGGCCAGGCAATTAGGGGATCTGGAACTGGAAAGCTCACTGTACTTTCGTGCCACGCAATATCCGGATACCCACGCTCGTGGCATCGAATTACTGGCCTGGTGCGATGATGCAACTGTCAGTGAATACCATGCTCAGATTAGCCAGTTTGCCGACACGCACGGCAGAGCTTCGGTGCAGACTCTGCCTGCAGAGAGGCGACAACGATTGCGTGTTGGCTTCGTGATTGGCAATCTGGCAGCTGATGATATTCGCTGTCGGGTTGAACCGCTGATCCGAAAACTCGACAGCGCGCGCTTTGAAACCATCATCTTTGCCAAGGACACGTTCCAGGGAGAGAACGCGCAGCGGCTATACCTGATTGCCGACCACTGGAAGGCCACCGCGCACCTGGACTCTGACGCAACCGATCATTTGATCCGTGAAATGAGCACCGACATCTTGGTCAATGTTGAAGCTTATTCCTGCCTGCCGGCACTGGAACCTTTTGTCAGGCGATCGGCACCGCTCCAACTCAACTGGACTAACCCACCGGTGGCCACGGGCTTGTGCAACATGGATTTCATCATCACCGGGCCTCAGACCGACTCCGAGCCAACCGAACCGTCCCCATTCCAAACCGAGCAATACTTGCGCATGCCTTTGACCCATGCCGCCTATGAATTTCAGCAGATTAATTGCATCAAATTTCCGGCCAAGTCGAGGCAACGACCCTTCATTTTTGGCTGCCTGATTCCAATCAATAAAATCTCACAAAAAACCTGGATCGCTTGGTCTAAAATCCTGATCGCTAATCCGGCTACGCATTTGTTGCTTAATTCAGCAGCACTTGGAGAGTCAGCCAAACGGCACGTGATTGACAAGATGTTGGGCTACAACATAAATCATGATCGTATACTATGGGTAGCAATCAAGGGCGGGATGTGCAGTTCTGAATTCTGGCCAATGATAGATCTTGGCCTCTGCCCACTGACCGGTGATAGCACATCGTCTACTCTGCTTGGCATTTCATTAGACATTCCCAGCATTGCCTGTGGCAATACCACCCCTTGGGGGCACGCTCCTGGCCGTATGTTACAACAACTGGAGCTAGATCATTATCTCGCGCAGTCGACGCAAGATTACATAGACCTCGCCACACAAATAGCCAAAACCGGACGCGACAAAAAATCAGTGCGGGACAGCCTGAAAGAATCTCCTCTCAGCGACACCAACGGCTATGCCTCTGCCTTTGGTCTGGTACTCAAAGACCTTTGGCGACAACAAGGTGGCACGCTGGAGCAATTCCCATGAAGCCTGCCTGGTCCATCATCATTTGCAGCATTGATGCCTGCAAATTTGCTCAGGTCAGCCAGTGTTACGAGCACCTGCTGGCAGGGACTGTGTTTGAAATCATCGGCATTCATGATGCCACTTCCTTATCGGAAGGGTACAACCGCGGGATCAAGCGTGCCAGGGGTAACATCCTTGTTTTTTCACATGACGACATCCTGATACTGGATCAGGCATTTGCAGCCAAAGTTGAGCTGCGCATAGCCAGCGGCTTTCAATTGCTCGGATTTGCCGGCACCACTCAACTGAGCGATGGTTACTGGTGGGCCGCCGGCCCAAAGCACATGCGTGGCGTTGTGGCACACGCAATTTCCAACAGACGCCAAATCGCCCTGAATGTCTATGGAGTGACTGATTCAGAAGTTGAGGAAGACATACAGGCCCTGGACGGACTCTGTTTCGTTGCCAGTCGTGAAAGCGTTGACGCCCTGGCTTTCGATACCGAGACATTCGATGGATTTCACCTCTACGATCTTGATTTCAGCTTTTCTGCACATCTGCTTGGACTGCGTATCGGCGTCATGACCGATGTGGCGATCATTCATATGTCGCCAGGCGTGATGGGGCAGGACTGGCAGCGCTATCGGCAACGCTTTGTCACAAAACATGCCTCCAGTCTTGGACTGGATGCGAATACTCCCCTGGCGCCGCTACGCACCATGAAATCCCGTGTTGCCATGTTCGACGACACTACGGCCCTGCGGCAAGTCTGGCAGCAAGATCACCTGCGCCGCGCCACCGTCGCTCTCCTGCGAGACCTTTAATGACCAAACTCCCGACGCCAACCGCGACCAAGACCGCTCTTTTTATCGAGGTGGAGGCCGTGGCCAAGCGTGGGCGCTGGCTGGAAGCAATTGAACTGTGGCAACAGATCATTCGACTTGATACTCAAGATCCAAGCGCCCGCGTCAATCTTGGACTGACACTGGCCAGAGCTGGTCGGTGGGCCGAGGCGGTTGACGCTTATGGCGATGCCTTTCGTCTCGGCCTGCCGGAAGATCAGGTATTGGTCGGACTCGGCCTGGTTTTCTGCATGAGAGAACAGTTCGACATCGCACAGGAAAACCTGGAAAAAGCGGTCGCCCTCAATCCCGACAATCTGTCGGCATGGAGCAATCTGGTGGTCGCCTATTCAAGACTTGGCTTGGTTGATCGTGCTATTCATGCGGCCGATCAGGTCTTGGCCAGGAGGCCTGATGACACACCAACCTTGAGCGCTCTTGGCACCATGTGCAAAGACGCCGGGATGCCAAACGAGGCCATTAACTGGTTTCAGCGCGCCATCGATGCCGCCCCCAATAACGTGCAAGATTTCAGCAATTTGCTGTGGGCGATGCTGCATTCCGATGCCGTGACATCAGATGAGATTGTCACTGCGGCCCGCCAATTCGATCAGCGTGTGCGCCAGGAAACCGGCACTCAAAATATCGGCCTCAATGTTGCTGCCCGTCCAACTCCAGACAAGATTCGCATTGGCTGGGTAAGCGGCGACATAAGGTTGCATCCAGTCGGATTTTTCGTTATTCCGGTACTCGAGCACCTGGATCACGACAGCTTTGAATCAATTATTTATTCCAACTCTTATGTGATGGATGAATTGACATTGCGGGCGAAAAACGCTTGTTCATGCTGGCGGGAAATTTCCGGCTTGGGGGACGATCAGGTTGCAGAACTTGTTGGTCGCGACCGCATCGATATATTGGTCGATTTATCTGGCCATACCGGCGGCAACCGATTGACAGTTTTTGCCCGCAGGGCCGCACCCATTCAGGTCACTTGGCTGGGTTTTCCTGGCACCTCAGGGCTCAGTGCCATGGATTACATTCTGGTTCCGCCAGACCCGGTTCTGCTGGCAGGTCACTGGTGTACGGAAATCCCGATGGCGCTACCGGCCTGTTATTACGTCCTTGATCCATTCAGAATCCCGCTGCCGGTGCCGAGTTGTCCCCCTTGCGATGTCAATGGCTTCATCACCTTCGGTTGCCTCAATAATTTCACCAAGGTCAGCCCATCAGCCATGAGTACTTGGGCACACATTTTGCGCGAACTGCCAAACGCGCGCCTGGTGCTGGTAGCAACCGGTGGCAATGATCAGAGTCTGGTTGCGGACATCAAGAATCGTTTTGCCAGCATGGGGGTCGATTTCAATCGACTGACCATACACGGCAGAATGGATTACGACACCTATCTCGCCACCTATCGCGAACTCGATATCGCTCTCGACCCGTTTCCATTCAATGGCGGGACCACCGGCATTGACTGCCTGTACATGGGAACACCTTATATCACCATGCAAGGACAAGCCCTGCATTCACGCCTTGGAAGCAATTTATTGCGCGTGCTGGATTTACAGGAATTGACGGCGTCCTGCCCTGACGAGTACGTCCGCATGGCGACAGCTCTTGCCGGCGATCGTGCTCGGCTGAAAAAAATTCGCAACAATTTGCGCAGCAGCATGGAGCACAGCCCGCTGATGGATGTTGCGGCCTTCGCCCGTGGCCTCGAACAGATCTTTACCGAAATGCGCCTGCGTGACGGTAATCCCCAACCGGTGCAAACTGAGAAACTCCCGAGGAATTGATGAGCACTCCCCTCAATATACAGCCTGAAATCCGATTCCTTGGGCTTGCTCCTTTTCTACGCATGAGCATTGCCAGCATCAATTTCCTGCCCCTCACGCGCGAGATCCTGGCCAAGCTTGAGCAGGATACTGAAAATGCCAAGCTGTGGATGAACCTGTCGATTGCGCTGCTCTGCCTCGGACAACGCGATGCCGGCCTGGCCATCCAGGCTCAGGCACTGGCGATGACACGCACCTACCAGCTGACAGCCGCCCGCCAACCAGCAAAGCTCCAGCTGCTAATGCTGATGGTAGAAGGAGACCTTGCCGGCAATACGCCGCTCGACTGTCTACTGGAAGACTGCGATATCGACCTGATCTTCCATTACGTCACGCCAGACATGCCCTTATCCGGGAGCGTACCTGAACACGACGCCCTGATCGTGACCATAGGCATCTCCGACCAGAATCAGGCGCTACTGACGTTTCTGGAGTCTCAGCTGCGCCATTGGCCAAAACCGGTCATCAATGCGCCACAATACATTCCCGGCACCGACCGCAACCAGGCAAGCGTCCTGCTGGCCGACGTTCCGGGTCTGCTCATCCCACCCACTCTGCGCGCTTCCCGCGAGACCCTGCTGCATATCGCGGCCGGCAATGCAACGCTACCCAGCCAGTTTAAGGCTTGCGAATTTCCCATCATCCTGCGCCCACTGGCATCCCAGGCCGGGCACGATTTGGACAAGATCGAACGTGCTGGAGACCTCGCTGCTTACCTGGCCCGCGTGAAGGACACCGAATTTTTCCTGTCGCGATTCATCGATTACCGCAATGATGACGGCCTGTTCCGCAAGGTCAGGGTGGTCCTGATCAACGGCCGGGCCTATGCTTGCCATATGGCGGTGTCATCAAACTGGATGGTGCACTACGTCAATGCGGACATGTACGAAGATGCCGCAAAAAGGGCAGAAGAAGCCACATTCATGGCGAATTTCGACGGCTTTGTCGATCGCCACCGATCAGCACTAGAGGCCATTTACCAGCGCACCCTGCTCGATTATCTTTGCATCGATTGCGCGGAGACCCGTGACGGACAACTGCTGGTATTCGAAATTGACCACGCCATGGTGGTACATGCGATGGACCCGGAGGACCTGTTCCCTTACAAACGGCAGCACATGCAGAAGGTGAAATATGCCTTTCGCGACTTCCTGCTGCGCCTGACCGAAGGCAATCAGACTGTCTTGGAATAGCGCGGCTTGTCGCTTGCCGGTTGTGCCAGATAGCTGTCGAATGCCATGGCGATGTTGCGCAGGAAAACACGCCCCGCCTCGGTCACGCGCACCTTGTCGGCTTCCAGCAAGACCAGACCATCATCCTGCATGGCCTTGAGGTCTTCCAATGCTTGGCCGAAATACTGGTCAAAATCGATACCCCATTGCCCACCAAACGCCGCCTTGTCCAGTTCCAGATCGCACATGATGCTGGTGATGGCCTCGCGCCGCAACTTGTCTTCATGGCTGATGCGCAAGCCCCGTTCGACCGGCAACTGTCCCGCTTCGACCATGCTGCGGTAATCTGACAGCACCTTGCTGTTCTGCGCGTAAACATCATCGGTCTGACTGATGGCGGAGGCGCCAAAGGCCAGGATGTCGCAATTCTTGTGTGTGGTATAACCCTGAAAATTGCGATACAAGGTCTTTAATTGCTGCGCCTTGACCAGTTCGTCATCGGGGCGGGCGAAATGGTCCATGCCGATATAGACGTAACCCGCTGCGGTGAGTTTCTCCAGCGTCAGTTTCTGCAACTCGAGACGCACATCGAGCTGCGGCAGAGTCTCTTCCACAATCAGTTTCTGGTGCTTCTTCATCCAGGGCACATGGGCGTAATTAAACACGGCGAAACGGTCCGGTGCCATCGCGATCACCGTATCCAGCGTGCGCTCGAAGCTGGACAGAGTCTGGTGCGGCAGGCCGACCATGATGTCGAAGTTGACGCTGGCAAAACCCTCGTCGCGGATCCAGCCATAAACTTCGCGGATCAAGACTTCCGGTTGCACGCGGTTGACAGCCACCTGCACCTGATGATCGAGATCCTGCACTCCCAGACTCAGGCGATTGAAGCCAGATGCACGCAGGGCGCGCACATGGTCGCGCGTCAATTCGCGCGGGTCCATCTCACAGCCGATTTCCGCGTCCACCGCCATGTTGAATTTGCCCGTCATGTGCGCAGCCAAACGACGAATATCATCTGGCTTGAGGTAAGTAGGCGTTCCGCCGCCCCAGTGCAGTTGACGTACTTGTCGCGCCGGATTGGTCAAGGCAGCGATCCGTTCAATGTCCTGAAACAGCACCTCCAGATAGGACGTCGCCTTACTGTAATCTTTAGTCGCAATCATGTTGCAACCGCAGTAATAGCACAGCGTGTCACAGAACGGGATATGCGCATACAGCGAGATGTCGCGCCCTTGGTCCTGGCTGGCACGCAACTCTTGTTCCCATTGCGCAGGTCCAAAACTCTCGTTGAAATAGGGCGCAGTGGGGTACGAGGTGTAACGCGGACCGGCCTTGACGTATTTGTGGAGCAAATCAGCAGATAATTTCATGGCACGTATTATAACCCCCGAACTCAATATTCTTGCACCCCGCAACTCATGCCGCTCATTTCATTGACATAAAACTCGATTAGTCGGAATATGCGTCATGTTGACAAGGGCAAAACTGACCGAAAGGCAGTGACGCAAAGTTTCCGATCTTCCTGGCAGACAGCCAAATGACAGCGGAGCCACCAAACTCCCCGAACATTCGCCGTTGCGCCTTTAATTTAATAAAGTCCGCGCAGATGAAACCATCCGACACCAGAGATTTTGCCTTTGCCTTCCAGCCCGTTCTGGATCGCGTTCATACCATTATCGGCATGGAGTTGTTGTACCGGGATCGCCTCGACATGCGGGCGCAGACCGACGATCCAACCACCATGTCCGCCGGCGTCATCATCAGCGCCTTCATCCACGCCAACGGGGATGCCGCGCATTGCAGGTACAACCTGTTCTTCAATATCGTTGAAGAATTGCTGATGAGCGAAATGCTCGAATTCCTCCCCCGCATGAACGTGACACTGCAATTACCGGCGACCCTGGCGCCGACGGAGGCCGTGATCAGCCGCTGCCGTGAACTGAAGTCACGCGGCTACGCCATCGCACTGGATCATTTCACCTGCGTGCCAAGCGGGCATTCACCCCTGCTGAGCGTTGCCGACTTCGTCAAGATAGACCTGCAGGAAGTGCCTGCATCCGAGCTTGCCGCTCTGGTGCTGCAACTCAAGCCCTGGAATGTCAAACTGCTGGCCGAAAAAGTGGAAACTGCCGAGGACGCGGCATTCTGCCACCAGTTAGGATTTCACATGTTCCAGGGCTACTACTTCGCCCGCCCGACCTTTATCGAGGGCAAACGTCCTGATCCGGCCAAGCTTACCGTCGTCAATCTGCTGGCGCAATTGATGGCCGATGCACATGGCAGCGTGATAGAAGAGATATTCAGGGAAAATCCGGGGCTGGTCTACCACCTGCTGAGACTGGTGAATACGGCAGCCTTCGGCACTAGCAGCAAGATCGGTTCGATCCGTCAGGCGCTTAACCTGCTGGGACGCAACCAGCTCATCCGCTGGATACAACTGCTACTGTACTCGCTCGACGACAAGGGTGGTTTTCCCTCTGCGCTGCTGCAACTCGCAGCCAAGCGTGGCAAACTGATGGAATTGCTGGCGCAACATGCCAGCCACGAACTGGGATCATTTCAGGAACAGGCACATATGGCCGGCATGCTTTCACTGGCAGACGCCCTGCTCGGCATGGGCATGGAAGAAATCATCCAGCTGCTTAATCCGGCAGACGTTTTACGAGATGCCCTGCTCAAGCGCGAGGGCCGCATCGGCTACCTGTTATCCCTGTGCGAAAATCTTGAATCCGGCGACTTCGACCAGATAGAGAGCCTGGCGGCGAGACTTCACATCCCGATGCAAACCATCCTCAAGTGCCAGGGCGACGCCATGGCATGGGTATGCATGCTATCGGGCGAAGGGCATTGAGTGCAGCTCGCGCGCGGCTGTTAAGAATCTCAGGCCGACTCAAGTAACAAATCACGACAGGCGTCATCGTGCTGATACCCAAGGAAATCTTCAAGGCCTACGACATCCGTGGCATCGTCGGCCACACCCTGACGTCGGAAATCGTCGAGGCCATAGGCCAGTCCATCGGTAGCGAGGCATCGGCACGCCGTCAGGCACGAGTTGTCATCGGCTACGACGGCCGACTGTCCGGCCCTTGCCTGGCCGCGGCCTTGGCTCGCGGCTTGCAGAAATCCGGCATCCATGTCATCGACCTCGGCATGGTCACCACGCCCATGGTTTACTTTGCCGCCTGCCATCTCGAAACCGGCTGCGGCGTAATGGTGACCGGCAGTCACAATCCGCCGGACTACAACGGCCTCAAGGTGGTGTTGGGCGGGGAAACGCTGTCGGGAGACGCCATACAGCGTCTGCATAGCCGCATCGAACAGCACGATTTCACTAGCGGCAATGGCAGCTACGCACGACAGGACATCGCGGTCGCCTATAGCGACCGCATCACGTCCGACATCAAACTTGAACGGTCAATGAAAATCGCCGTGGACAGCGGCAACGGTGTGGCCGGTGCCTACGCGGGGAAACTGTTGCGCGCGCTGGGATGCCAGGTGGAAGAACTGTTCTGCGAGGTGGACGGCCACTTCCCCAACCATCACCCGGACCCTTCGGTGCCAGAAAATCTGGCCGACCTGATTCACACCGTCAAGAATGGTGACGCCGAACTGGGCCTCGCTTTCGACGGCGACGCTGATCGCCTGGGCGTCGTTACCCGGGAGGGCAACATTATCTTTCCTGACCGTCAGTTGCTGTTGTTTGCAGCCGACGTGTTGTCACGCCAACTCGGCGCCACCGTCATCTACGACATCAAATCCACCCGCCACCTGCATCCATGGATTAGCGCACATGGCGGCGTGCCATTGCTATGGAAAAGTGGCCACTCGCTGATCAAGGCCAAGATGAAAGAAACAGGTGCCGCACTGGCGGGCGAGATGACCGGACATATTTTTTTCAAGGAACGCTGGTATGGCTTCGATGATGGCCTCTACGCCGCCTGCCGCCTGCTGGAAATCCTGAGCCGGACTGCGGATCCATCCGCCATCCTGAATGCTCTGCCAGATAGCATCTCTACGCCGGAGTTGCACCTGGCCATGCAGGAAGGCGAACCGCATCTGCTGATGGAGCGCCTGCTGCAACAGACGGCAAAATTCGAAGGCGCGCAAGACATCATCACCATCGACGGCCTGCGCGTGGAGTATGCCGACGGCTTCGGCCTGATGCGCTCGTCCAACACCACTCCCGCACTCGTTCTCCGCTTCGAGGCCGACAATAGCAGCGCACTTGAGCGTATCCAGAAGCAATTCAGGCTGGTCATTCTGGCCGACCATCCTGACGCAAAACTGCCGTTTTAGCCAGAAAATAAGCAATCAGCCAGTAGAATTCCGGACGTAAAAAAAGCCAGCGACCTCTCAGTCCCGGCTTTCTGCACTTTAACTTCTGTACTTTAAACTTTATGCACCACTTTAAAAAAGCTTTCTGTACTTTAAATATTGACCGAAACCCGGCAAAATTCAAGCATTCATGCTTTTTAAAATATACTGGAGCGGGAGACGAGTCTCGAACTCGCGACCTCAACCTTGGCAAGGTTGCGCTCTACCAACTGAGCTACTCCCGCTTGGAGAAGGCGCCATTATAAGGATTTCAAACTTTGCGTCAAGCACTGACGCACGTTGTGTTGCAGTTTTATTGCTTGCACATTTGCGGCCAGGCCGCCCTCAGGTAGTAAGCCATTGACAGCAAAGTCAAAAATGCCGCGACATAAATCAGCCCGGTACCGAGCAATTTTGCGTCAATTCCTGCAACCGGATGGGAGTAAAGCAGAAACGGGATCGCGATCATCTGTGCTGCCGTTTTGATCTTGCCTATCATGGCCACAGCTACCCCCTTGCCCTGGCCGATGCCGGCCATCCATTCTCGCAAAGCGGAAATCGTAATTTCGCGGCCGATAATGATAAGCGCAACCACCGCGCCAACCCGGCCGAACTCGACCAGCACAATCAAGGCTGCTGCGACCATCAGTTTATCCGCCACCGGATCTAGAAAGGCACCGAAGGCCGAGGTCTGGTTGAGCCTGCGTGCGAAGTAGCCATCCAGCCAGTCAGTCACTGCCGCCAGCACAAAAATCAGGGTAGCATAGAAATCCCGCAATGGGGATGACATCAGGCTCTCTGGCAGGTAGAACACACCGACGAACAGCGGGATCATGAGAATCCGCAACAGGGTCAGAACATTCGGAACATTCCATTGCATCAATGCAAAGCCTCGTAGATGGTTTGTGCCAGAGTTTGGCTGATGCCTTCAACTTGTGCAAGCTCGTCCGTACTGGCCTTCATGACACCAGACAGTCCACCAAAGCGTGTCAGCAGTTTTTGCCGTCGGCGTGCTCCCACCCCGGCGATATCTTCCAGACTCGATGTCACGAGCGCCTTGGCTCGGCGACCACGATGGCCGGTGATAGCGAAGCGGTGCGCCTCGTCACGAATCTGCTGCAGCAAGTGCAGGCCCGGATTATCCTTGGGCAGTTGCAGCGCGTCTTCGCGGTCAGGGAAGATCATCTGTTCAAGGCCTGGCCGGCGCTCCTCACCCTTGGCGATGCCGACCAACAAGATACCGGGCAAGCCGACTTCCTGCAGAACTTCCCCCGCCACGCCAAGCTGACCACGACCGCCATCGATGAAAATCAGGTCAGGCACACGGCCCTCGCCTGACGCGATTTTAGTGTAGCGCCGGGTCAAGGCGACGCGCATGGCGGCATAGTCATCGCCCGGCGTGATGCCCTCGATGTTGTAACGCCGATATTGTGAACTCTGCATCGTGCCCTGGTCGAATACCACGCAAGAGGCCACGGTCGCTTCCCCCATGGTATGGCTGATATCGAAACATTCAATGCGCGCCAGACTTTCCGGTAACTCGAGTGCCTCGCGCAACGCCTGCAATCGACCTTCCTGCGTTGCCTTTTGCGCCAGATGCTGCCCCAAGGCCAGCTCGGCATTGGTCTCGGCCATTTTCAACCAAACCCGTCTATCTCCACCGGCATAACTGCTAATCTGCACCTTCTTGCCGGCACGTTCGCTCAGGATTTCTTCCAGCCCATCGGGCTCCAGTTCCACGCCGGTAATGATCAAGGGCGGCACTGGTTGCTGCATATAATGCTGCTGCAGGAAGGCCTGCAACACAGCTTGCGGCTCACAGTCATCGGTGTTCCTGGGGAAATAGCTGCGATCCCCCACGTGCCGCCCGCCACGTATCATCACCAGATTGACGCACATCAGGCCCGAACTGGTTACACATACCACCACGTCGGCGTCCCCGCTCCTGAAGTCGCTGACGAACTGCCGCGCCTGCACCTGCCGCAGACTCTGCATACGGTCGCGATAAATGGCAGCAAGTTCGTAGTTCTGGTCCGTCGCCGCCGCCGTCATGCACGCACTCAAGTCATCCAGTACCTGCTGCTCACGCCCTTCCAGGAACAGGGCGGCATGCTCGACGTCACGCCGGTAATTCTGCTCTGAAATATATCCTACACAGGGTGCCGTACAGCGTTCAATCTGGTATTGCAGGCAAGGCCGCGAGCGATTGCTGAACACGGAATTCTCACAGGTACGCAGACGAAACACCTTCTGCAACAGCTGGATACTCTCGCGTACTGCTACAGAATTTGGAAACGGACCGTAGTAACGATTGCTCTTTTGCTGTGAGCCCCGATGGAAAGCGAGGCACGAGAACTCGTCACCTGACAGCATGATGTAGGGATAAGACTTGTCGTCGCGAAACAGCACGTTGTAGCGCGGCATCAACTGCTTGATGAAGTTGTTTTCCAGCAGCAGCGCCTCGCCCTCGGAGCGCGTCACTGTGGTCTCAATACGCACAATCTGCGACACCATCATGCGCGTGCGCGGGCTTGGCAGATTCTTCTGGAAATAGGATGCGACACGTTTTTTCAGATCACCTGCCTTGCCGACATAAATCACCTCGTCGCCAGCATTGATCATACGATAAACGCCAGGCAGGTGAGTCAGGGTCTTGAGGAATTCCTTGGCGTCGAACATGCCGGAAAGATCAAATCTGCGCCACAGTAATCTGGTTTCGACCAGCCGCCTTGGCGGCATACATCGCCTGGTCGGCGCGATCAAAGAATGCATTCCTGTCCTCGCCGGGCATCAGGGTCGCCACGCCGATGGAGACCGTAATGCCGCCGATCTCCTGGTTATTGCTGGCCCGACGGATGCGGCTGCCGGCCATGGTGCTGCGGATTTTTTCACACAGCGCCAGAGCGCCCTCAGTTTCGGTTTCCGGCAATAGCAAGCCGAATTCTTCGCCGCCCAAGCGCGCCACCGTGTCACGGCCCTTGATGTTGGCTTTTAAAATTTGTGCCAGGCCCCTGATCACGCGATCCCCAAACAGATGGCCGTAGCTGTCATTGACCAGCTTGAAGTGATCAATATCCAGCACAGCCAGCGAAAGAGGAAGCTGTTTCTGACGCGCAATTCCATAAAACTCCTCCATCCTTTTATCGAACCCGCGTCGATTCATGACGCCGGTCAAGGGATCGAGCAAAGCTTCGGCACGGGCATTATCGAGTTGGCAACGAAGTTCGTCGATCTCTTCCTGACTCCTTTCCAGGCTATGGGAGAGATCATGCATGGAAGATGCCACGGCAGCAGTCTCACCATGCAATTGAGCAATGATATCGCGCAGCACCCCGGCATCTGTTTGTCCGTTCATATTGCTCGCCGACTGTTCCAGCTGGCCGCCAAATTCATGGCTATGGGCACGCACTGCCTCGGCCTGCTGCCTGATGCTACCCAGAACATTTTGCGAGGCCTCGCGTATGCTTTGCTGCTTCTCAAGGCTGAATTCGGAACAATAGCTACGGTAAAGTTCTTCAATACTGGCATCGGCCAGCACACCGCCATCCATCAACCGTTCGTCCATGCCAAGCGTCAGGCGAGGGTTAATGCCAGCCAGGTACTCATACCACACGGCGTAACAGGTTGGCGTCAGCGCGGCCGCATGCTGGCTCATGTGCTGCACGGCAAGCCGCAACAGTACCGCGCTGGCTTCGCGGTCTTGTTCGTAGACCATATTACTTCCCGTCCAACAACTGCCCTGCTATCGCCCAATCCTCCAACGCCACCTCTTCAAACGTGATATAGGTGTATTGGGGCGGCTTGTGGGCATGGCGCTCCAGTGTGGCGGTAATCTCCTGGGCAATTTTCTGCTTTTGTTCACGACTGATGCTGCCAGCTAGCTTTACATTGACATAAGGCATGTTCAGAGTCCTTTCCTGTCCTCTTGTATGTGGGTGAAAACCGCATGGAACATGGCTTCCGTGAGGCGTCGAGTCTGCGTATTGTAACGACTGCAGTGATAGCTGTCATACAGATTGCGGCCATCCGGCAGCACATGGCGCACATCATGGCCAAAACGATAGGCCGAACCCTTCAGCTTCAGGGCTTTCAGCACGGCCGAATGGGCAACACTGCCCAGAGCAAGGATGGCAGCTGCGGATGGCAATCCGGCAAGCTCTGACACTAGGAAGCCGTTGCAGGCAATGACCTCAGCTCCCAGCGGTTTGTTCTCCGGGGGCAGGCATTTGACGGCATTGGTAATGCGGGCCCCGGTGAGCACTAGTCCGTCATCGCAGGCGTTTGACGACGCACAACTGGCATAACCGAACTGGTGCAAAGTGGCGTATAGCAAAACACCGGCATGATCGCCCGTGAACGGCCGGCCACTGCGATTGGCCCCATGCATCCCCGGCGCGAGCCCAACAATCAGCAATTCCGGCTGGAGGTCACCGAAGGGCGGTACCGGACGCGCATGGTAATCGGGGTGTTGAATTTTGATTTGGTCCAGAAACGTGGCTAGGCGTGGACAGCGACAGCAATCAGGATCAAATGGCAAAGTTTCACTTTTCATGGCATGCCATATTAAACCAAACGGCTTTTCACCGCCGTTCAATATGGATAACAGCATGCGGATAAAAACGATAAAAAACTTGCAAAATCTGCTGCATCAGTGCCAATAACGGGCTTGAAATGCAATCCACAATATCTGTGGATAACTCTGTGAATAGCTGTGACTTGAAACTGTAACTCAAGCTGGCATAAGGCTTTTTTACAATCGCCTAAAAATTGAACTAATTTATATTTAATTATAAATCAATAGGTTAAAAAACGCCTTTGATTGCTTAAGGTTTTTTCATGCCAGTTAAAGTGATACTTGAGTATATGTGCACAACTCGGCCATTTTCGGCAGCGCTGCGAGCACATTTTGGGTGCTGGCGTCAACTATTTCAGCCAGGGTCTGCCCTCTCAATTCAGCTAGCACTTGCGCGATTTTTGGCATTTGATCCGGACTATTGCGACCCGCCCGCCCCAGCCAGAATGGCGGAATATCCGGGGCATCGGTTTCAAGCACAATAGATTCCAGCGGCAGCGTTGTCGCCAATTCCCGAATGCGCAAAGATTTGGGCCAAGTCATAGCGCCACCGAAACCAAGCTTGAAACCGAGATCAATGAAAGCGTCCGCCTGCTGCCGACTGCCATTGAAAGCATGGGCGATGCCACCCCTGACCTTGAATCGGCGCAACTGCTTGAGAACCTCATCCTGTGCCCGACGAACATGCAGCAATGCCGGCAAGTCAAACTCACGTGCCAGTTTTAGTTGTTCGACCAGGAAAAAGTGTTGTCTTTCGACATCGAAGCCTTCAACAAAATAATCCAGGCCAATTTCTCCCACTGCGACAATCCTGTGTTCTATCAGGGCCTGCTTCAGCACGGCAAGATCACTCGTAACTGCCGCCTGCACAGTCATGGGATGAATTCCCAGCGCCGGAAAACAACTCGCATGACGCCGCGACAATTCAAGCACTGCATCAAAGCTGGTCCGTTCCACGGCGGGGATGACGATGCCAGTCACACCCGCACGTGCCGCCGATGCCAGCACCTCCTCGCGGTCGAGATCAAACTCGGCCGCATCCAGATGACAATGACTATCGATCAGGCCGCGCACGAATGCGAATGTCCTGTCCCACGCGGTCAAGGCTCTGAATATCGAGATTCATACGCTGTTCCATCCCGATCAGGGACGGCAAGGCGAACATGCCGCGTGCACTTTCACCCAACAGTGTTGGCGCATAATACAGCAGCAGCTCGTCAGCCAATCCTTGCCGCAACAACGCACCGTTGAGCGTGGCGCCTGCCTCCACCAGCACTTCGTTGATCTCACGCGCAGCCAGCACCTGCAGCAGACTGCTCAAGCAGACCTTGCCATCTTGCTCCGGCAATTCCAGCAGCGTCGCGCCAGCCTGTCGCAGCACCGCTGATTTAACTGTCTGCCCCGCCAGGCAGGCGATCAGGGTATTTCCACCGTGCAGAATTCTGGCCGCAGGTGGCGTACGCAACTGGCTGTCCACCACGATGCGTAGCGGCTGGCGACCGGTGTCCGACTCGCGCACCGTCATTTGCGGGTCATCCATCAGCACCGTGCCGACACCCGTCAGGATGGCGCAGGATCTTGCACGCTGGCGCTGTACGTCACTGCGCGCGGCGGCACTCGTGATCCACTGGCTGACGCCATTGGCGAGTGCCGTGCATCCATCCAGACTGGCGGCAATTTTGAGTGTCGTCCAGGGACGACCACGAGTCATGCGGGAGATGAAACCAGGATTAAGTTTGCAGGCATCAAGTTCCATCAGGCCGGAAGACGTCGCTATGCCATGCTGCTGCAATCTCAGCAGACCGCGACCAGCCACCTCGGGATTGGGATCCATCATGGCAGCCACCACGCGCGCTACCCCCGCCTTGATCAAGGCGTCAGCACAGGGCGGCGTACGGCCGAAATGACTGCATGGCTCCAGCGTGACATAAGCCGTGGCACCGAGCGAGTCCCTCTGACAGGACTTGAGGGCCTGGATTTCAGCATGATCCTGCCCTGCCGGCTGGGTCCAGCCCTGACCGATGGTCTCGTCATCCTTGACGATGACACAGCCGACGCGCGGGTTTGGCATGGTGTTATTGATGCCACGCTCCGCCAACTGGAGCGCCTGCGCCATGAAACCATGATCACGCGCGGTGAACACAGGGTTCACTCCGGCGGACTGTGCCGCGCCGGCTGATTCAAGTCGCGGATCGCCTCGCGGAAATCGTCCACATCCTGAAAGCTGCGGTAGACCGAGGCAAAGCGGATATAAGCCACCTTGTCGAGTTTTTTGAGCTCCTGCATCACCCGCTCACCCAGTTCACGGGCACTGATTTCCCGCTCGCCACGACTCAGCGCATCCTGCACGATATGATCGATGGCGCGATCGACAAACTCGGTCGGCACCGGACGTTTGTGCAAGGCGCGGGTGAAGGAAAGCCTGAGTTTGTCGCGCAGGAACTCCTCGCGCGTGCCGTTCTGCTTCACCACCTGCGGTAGCTGAAGATCGGCCGTTTCATAGGTGGTAAAACGCTTGTCACAGGAGGCACAACGCCGCCGCCGCCTGATGCTGTCACCCTCGTCATTGACTCGTGAATCGATAACCTGGGTATCCATGGCACCACAAAATGGGCATTTCATTTGTTGGGGACTAGGGACTAGAGACTAGGCAGACCGGCATCAGGCACCATAGACCGGAAACTTGGCAGTCAACACTTTAACCTCGGCAAGTACACGTGCAATCACCGCCTCGTCGTTAGGCGCGTCCAGCACATCAGCGATCAGGTGGGCGAGCTTTTCAGCTTCGGCTTCCTTGAAGCCGCGGGTGGTCATGGCAGGTGTGCCGATGCGAATGCCGCTGGTGACGAACGGCTTCTGCGGATCATTCGGAATGGCATTCTTGTTGGTCGTGATATGGGCGCGACCGAGCAGCGCTTCGGCATCCTTACCGGTCAGACTCTTAGGCTGCAGATCGACCAGAAACACATGACTCTCAGTCCGGCCAGACACAATACGCAAGCCGCGCTCCGCCAATACCGTCGCCATGACGCGCGCATTTGCCATGACCTGTTCCTGATACCGCTTGAAATCCTTGGAAGCGGCTTCCTTGAACGCCACTGCTTTTGCGGCGATGACGTGCATCAGAGGCCCGCCCTGAATGTTAGGGAAGATCGCTGAATTGAGCGCCTTCTCGTGTACCGCACTGGACAGGATCAGCCCACCGCGCGGACCGCGCAGAGTTTTGTGAGTGGTAGTGGTGACGAAATCGGCAATGCCAACCGGGCTGGGATAGAGGCCAGCCGCAACCAAACCGGCATAATGCGCCATATCCACGAAAAGATAGGCCCCAACACTATCGGCGATCTTACGAAAGCGTTTCCAGTCGATCACCAGAGCATAAGCCGAGGCGCCGGCGACGATCATTTTCGGCTTGTGCTCGTCCGCCAGACGCTGAACCTCATCATAATCAATGGCTTCGGTTTCCGGATCCAGACCATAGGTAATGGCATTGAACACCTTGCCGGAGAAATTAACCGAGGCACCATGAGTCAAATGCCCGCCATGAGCGAGGCTCATGCCGAGGATGGTATCGCCAGGTTTGAGTACGGAAAGATAAACTGCTGCATTAGCCTGCGAACCGGAATGCGGCTGCACGTTGGCATATTCAGCGCCAAACAAGGCCTTGGCGCGATCGATGGCCAGTTGCTCGGCAATATCGACAAACTCGCAACCACCGTAATAACGCTTGCCCGGATAACCTTCTGCGTACTTGTTGGTCAGCACCGAACCCTGCGCCTCCATCACCGCCGGACTGGTATAATTTTCCGATGCGATCAACTCGATATGATCCTCCTGACGCTGACGCTCGGCCTCCATGGCGGCAAACAGTTCCGGGTCGAATTTGGCAAGATTGAGTGAGGCGCTAAACATGGTCAAGATTCCAGAGGGTGAAAATTTTCGTTAATTTTATCATGGTTGACGCCCGCCATCGAATCGTTACCTGGCAAAGCTAGCTTACCTTTAACTTCCAATTAGCAATGACAACATTTTGGCGACAGCGTGACGGCAGATTGGAAGCTAAAGGGCCGTGACGACCTGGAAAAATGCGAATACAATAATAAAAACATCAATGTAGTCAATCAAATATGAGGCTAAAGAAGCGATGGAATGCATCTATATTAATTTAGACTCGGCTCTAGCACGAAGAAATAATTTGGAGCACAACTTTAATGCCCACAAAAAAGCCGGATGGAATTTATCCAGATTTTCGGCAATTAATACCGATAATGTAAAAGAAAACAATATTGTAGGAAAAATAAGACCTGCTGAAAAGGCTTGTTTCTTAAGTCATACCTCCTTAATTACCAAACATTTAAATGATAAATATCCTATCCTTGTATTGGAGGATGATGCTATTTTTGGGGATCAAACTTGCGAAGTTATTGATAAGTTCGTTTCTGATTCCTCAAACGTAGATTGGGATATTATCTTTACAGATTTGTGCGTACCTAATTTATTAACAATGATAAATCTAATGAATGTAAGGCAAGAGTTAGCTTCAAAAAAACAGATCTCTCTAATCCATCTTAATAAAGAAAAAAATATAGTATATGCCGGAGCAACGGCCTATTTAGTAAATCCAAAATCTGGAAAAAAAATATTAGATTTATTTGAGTCTGAAAATTCGCTGGACTTACCATATGACCTATACCTAAGAAGGTTAGTTGATGAAAATAAAATTAATGCTTACGTTATATTTCCTTTTGCGACATCTCTGTCCGTAGATGCCGACTTATCCTTGCTGCATGGAGATAATAGGGCGGCAACAGACATAACTCATAATGCTTTCAGAAGATTAATCTGGCTAGATAGAGATTTGCCGTCCGTTTTGCCAACTTTAAACAAACTTAATCAAGATTATTGCGATGATGAATCATTGTTATTCGGAATCCTACTCGGAGTAATAACCTCTGCGAATTTCAAAAAGATACGTGTAGCATAGAATTAAACATCCTGTTAATAATGGCAAACATGTAGGTGTGGTAAGTGCGGCCTTGAAGGACACGGATTCAAGAAGTACTAAAATTGAACGCTGCAGTGGATTTAGAACAACTGACGACTTCACTCGTCGTTACTTAAGGTCATTTTTAAGTTTCACGGCGCTATAATTGCAGCCTTGATACTCCAGTCTAAAATTCCACCATGCGCCTGATCCGCGAACAGGATTTCGTCACAAGCATCGCCGATGCGCTGCAATATATCTCCTATTACCATGCCCCCGACTTCTTGCAGGCGCTGAACCAGGCCTATGAACGCGAGCAATCGCCGGCCGCGCGTGATGCGCTGGCGCAAATCCTGATTAATTCTTACCTGTGCGCCGAAGGGCAGCGGCCGTTGTGCCAGGACACCGGCATCGTCACCGCCTTCGTGCAAATTGGCATGCAGGCGCGCTGGGATAGCGATATTAGCCTGCAGGACATGTTGGACCAAGGGGTACGTCAGGCATACAAAGACATCGACAACCCACTTCGCGCCTCCATCGTCAGTGACCCAGCAGGCGCCAGAACCAACACCCGCGACAATACGCCGGCCATCCTGCATGTGGAAATGGTGCCGGGCGACAAAGTGGACGTACGCATCGCGGCCAAGGGCGGCGGCTCGGAAAACAAGGCACGCCTCGCCATGCTGGAGCCGGCGGATGACCTGGTGCAATGGATCATCGACACCGTGCCTGGCATGGGTGCCGGCTGGTGTCCGCCTGGCGTGCTCGGCATCGGCATCGGTGGCACGGCAGAAAAAGCCATGATGCTAGCCAAGGAATCCCTGATGGCGCCGATCGACATCCAGAGCTTGCAGGCACGCGGCCCCTCAACCCGTACCGAGGCGTTAAGGCTGGAGATTTTCGACCGGGTCAACGCGCTCGGCATCGGCGCCCAGGGCTTGGGGGGGCTCACCACAGTACTGGATGTAAAACTACTGGATTACCCCACTCATGCCACCTCCCTGCCGGTGGCGCTGATTCCCAATTGTGCGGCCACGCGGCATGTTCACTTCAGCCTTGACGGTGGCGGCCCGGCACAATTGCCGGTGCCGAAGCTGGAAGACTGGCCCAAGGTGGCGCGAGACTCTGGAACACCGATGCGCCGCGTCAACCTCGACAATCTCTCCCGCTCCGATATCAGCACTTGGCAGCCGGGTGAAAAACTGCTGCTGTCGGGGCGCCTGCTAACCGGTCGCGATGCCGCCCACCGGCGACTGCAGGATATGGCGCTTCACGGCGAACCATTACCGGTGGATTTTTCCAACCGATTCATCTACTACGTCGGCCCGGTCGACCCGGTGAAAGATGAGGTTATGGGCCCGGCCGGGCCTACCACAGCCACCCGCATGGACCGCTACACCAATTTCATGCTGGAAAACACCGGCCTGCTTGGCATGATAGGCAAGGCTGAACGCGGTGACGCCACCGTGGCTGCCATCCGTCGCCACCAATCAGTGTACCTGATCGCCATCGGCGGGGCCGCCTACCTTGTTTCTCACGCGATCAAGGCGGCACGCGTAGTCGCCTTCCCCGATCTTGGGATGGAAGCCATCTACGAATTCATCGTTGAAGACATGCCGGTGACAGTAGCCGTCGACAGCCGGGGCCATTCCATCCACAAAAGCGGCCCCGCCGAATGGAAAAAAATCATTCAAACTTTCAGGTAGCGCAGGCGGTCTCGCCTGCAAAGTCACACGAGTGGCCTGATGAAGCGTGCAGACGAGACCGCCAGCGCTAACCAGCGCTAAGAAGAACTGCAAGGCATTCGTCCTGCAGATATCCTAAGAATAGCTTACAGGCAGGTAAAATAATCATGGCGAAACTGTTCTCCCCGTTAAAACTGCGCGATTTGGAATTCAGGAACCGCATCTTCGTTTCTCCCATGTGCCAGTATTCGGCGGCTGGTGGCATACCGAACCAATGGCATCTGATCCACTATGGAACGCGCGCCGTTGGCGGGGCGGCACTGGTGATGGTCGAGGCCACCGCCGTTTGTCCGGAAGGGCGCATCACGCCCTGGTGCACCGGATTATGGTCGGAAGCGCACGCCGAGGCGTTTCGCCCCATCGTCGACTTCATCAAGAGTCAAGGTGCAGTACCAGCCATTCAAATCGGGCATGCCGGTCGCAAAGCTTCAACGGACACGCCATGGAACGGCAGCGCCTACTTACCGATTGGAGTTGGCGGATGGGCGACAGTGGCGCCGTCTGGAATTCCTGTAACACCTGCCCATGGCATGCCACACGCACTCAGCGAAGATGAAATCGACGCCATGGTGGAACTGTTTGCCGATGCCGCGCGCCGTGCGCTGGCGGCAGGATTTGAAGTGATTGAAGTGCACTGCGCACACGGCTATCTGCTGCATGAGTTCCTGTCACCGCTGTCCAACCAACGTGACGACGAATATGGCGGCAGCCTGGAAAACCGGTGCCGCCTGCCTCTCAGGGTGGCAAAAACGATTCGGGAGATCTGGCCGCAGCAATGGCCGGTGTTGGTGCGTATTTCAGCCACCGACTGGGTGCCGCAGTTAAACGGAATAGCCGGCTGGGATCTGGCGCAATCGATCCATTTCGCCTCATGCCTGAAAGAGGTCGGCTGCGACCTCATCGACTGCTCCAGCGGCGGACTGATCCTGGATGCGAAAGTGCCAATAGCACCAGCTTACCAGGTGCCATTTGCCGCCAACATCCGTAAAGAAGCGGGAATCGCCACTGGCGCTGTCGGCCTCATCACCGTGCCGCAGCAGGCTGAACAAATATTGCAAGACGAGCAGGCCGACGTCATTTTTCTTGCGCGTGAACTGCTGCGCAACCCCTACTGGCCTCTTCATGCCGCACGCGAACTGGGCGTGGACGTAACGTGGCCGATCCAATATGAAAGAGCCAAACGATGAAATGGACTGATGTACAAAGAATTGCGGAAGAATTGTTCGATCGGCACCCGGAGGTTGATCCCAACACCATTCGATTCGTCGACCTGCATAACTATGTCGTCGAACTGGATGACTTTGACGACGACCACCAGCGTGGCGGCGAAAAAGTACTGGAAGCTATTCAGCAGGCATGGATAGACGAAGCCAGTTAAACAAAACAAAGCCGGCAACTGGGGGGGTATGATGGAGTTTTAATGCAGCTTCAGGCAAGTCATGACTAAAAGCTCGGATCAATGGGTGCCCTCAAGGCAGCCAGGCGACAAATTCTGCACCCAGTGTCGGGATTCCTGCCCCGCAACTGGGGGCATGCAGGTCATCTCAGAGGATAAACTGCATCAGCGCTGGATCTGCAAACGCTGCAAGGACAGGCAAGCCGAGTCCTTGCAAAAAGCCATCGTGACCTGAGTGACGGCTCAGCGCACTACCATAGTTTGCATGCGCGCCAGATAGGCCGCTCCATCCGGCGGCGCCCCGGCACGCTGCGCCTGCCAGAGCGTCTCGGCCAAGCAGTCCATCAAGTCATGCTGCGCCGGGTGCTCGTCGCCATGTCTTTGCCGCAACGCCTGATAGGCGACAGCGATGCCGGGCGGCTGATCAATGGAAAGCTGCTCCAGGATGGACAGATGCAAGCTCATATGCAGAAAAGGGTTAGTCTCGCCATTTTCCGGAAAATATTCCCGCTCCAGATATTTCTCCGGGGCATCGAGCACCGGCTGGTATTCGGCGTGCATCAACACCACCTGCACCGCCATGCGCTCAAGCGGGGTCAAAGGTTCAACGGCGCGATATTTGCGCCAGACCTCAAAAAAGAACTGGCGCACCTGATCGCGACTGGGATTAAACAGTGCCATGGAACAATCCTAACACGGCGGAATATTGCAGCAATTCGTTTACGCCGTTCACCGGTGCAATTTCGCCGTTACCATAAAAGCCAATCAAGGGCATGCCGGGCAGTCGTTGCTGCAACAGGTCGAGATCGCGATCCACACCATCGTAAAAATAAGGACCTCGCCCCAGGCAGGAAAACAGCAGGCCAAAATCCGAGGGCGCCGACAACTGCTGTTGCAGGCGTGTCACGGTCACTTCGAGATCGCGCTGCGCCGCATCGGGTTCGCGCAACAACCAGAACACAAACTGCCCCGGCTGGAGGCGAGCCGTCAAAGTAACCGAACGTTCACTTTCGTTGGCACAGACCAAGGCCGTCAGACGGTAATCCCCGTGCAGCGCAGACTCGAGGCTGTCGGCCATTCCCATCATCAGGCGATGCATGGGCAGGGCATCGCCGTTAGCACCCCGCCTACCCTCGTAGGCACGCTGCAAACTATCCAGTGCCGGCTTTCCCTCAAGAAACATCAGGTCATAACCCTGTGCAGCGGTGACCAAGCCCGGCTCAGACAACATCCGCACACCATGCGATACGCCAATCACCCCCTCTACCCCGTAGAATGCAGCCTCGCAATGGCCGACCGGCACCCCCTTGCCATGCTGCCACACGGAAAATGGACCCTGACCTGTAGCATCCCCGGAAACTCCGCCAAAACGCAGGCCAGACTTGGCCAGCCAGCTGATATTAATGCCGCTGGGCGCAGCCAGGGCCAGCAGTGGGTGCCCTGCCTCCACTTTAAACATCGGCATCAGGCTGACCGCGCCGCCGAATACCATGGCGGCCGCAGCCGGGCCATCTACTACCCAGTTCTGTTCGGTAAACAGGCCCGAAACAGAACAACCCATCACCTCCAGGCAACTGGCTGCGGCCGCTGCCGCGCGCAGGGCGGGACCGGGATCGCGGGCGAATTCGGAAGTCAGAAACAGCAACACGCTGTTGGCTATAGTCAGGTCGGCGGCGCGCATAGCCTGCAACACCGCATCACGCGCAAGTGAAGAGCTGGCCTCGCGGCCAGTGGCAAGGCCTGTTGCCACCTTCATGTAGCCGGCCCCTTGGACTTGTATTCACACAGATCCCGGATCACGCATGTCCCACATTTTGGTGCGCGCGCAGTGCACACATAGCGTCCATGTAGAATCAGCAAATGATGGGCGTCCGGCAAATATTCCGGCGGCGTGGACTTCGTGAGTTTCTGTTCGACCGCCAGAGGCGTTTTCCCGGGCGCGATACCAATGCGATTCCCCAGCCGGAAAATATGGGTGTCCACCGCAATGACCGGGTGACCGAAAGCGGTATTGAGGATCACATTGGCGGTCTTCCTGCCCACACCCGGCAACGCTTCCAGCGCTGCGCGCGAATCAGGCACCTGACCGCCATGACGATCGATCAAGAGACGGCAGGTTTCGATGATGTGTTTCGCCTTGCCGTGATAGAGACCAATGCTGTTAATATAAGCTTCGAGCCCCGTCACCCCCAGCGCCAGCACAGCCTGTGGTGAACTGGCGTCCGCAAACAGACGATTGGTGGCGAGATTGACCCCCTTGTCGGTGGCCTGCGCCGAGAGAATCACCGCAACCAGCAGCTCAAAAGTGCTGGCGTGATTGAGTTCAGTTCTGGGATCAGGAATAGACAGCGCCAAGCGCCGAAAGATCTCGCGACGCTGGTCGGCATTCATCTGAACAGGTGCTCAGTGCCCTGCAGCGAGGGCAACCGCTGGAGAAGCCTGTTCGACGCTCTTGCGACTCTCCATCCAGTTACGTCCGGCGATCAGCAAGGATAGGCCGATGAACGCGCCGGGGGGCAGGATGGCGAGCAGAAAACCATGATAGTTCGGTACAATCGTCAGCACGAATTGCTTGGCAGCGGTGCCTAGAGCGAGATCGATACCAGACAATAAGGTACCGTGACCCACCAACTCGCGCATGCCGCCCAATACCGTGAGCACCAGAGTCAAGCCCAGCCCCATCATCAGGCCATCCAAAGCGGAAGGCCCGGTGTCGTTACGGGCGGCAAAGGCCTCCACCCGCGCCAGCACAATGCAGTTGGTTACGATCAGCGGGATGAAGATGCCCAGCACCGCGTGCAGGGCCTGCAGATAGGCATGCATGCCGAGGTCGATCACCGTGACCAGGGCGGCGATGATCAGAATGAATACCGGAATGCGGATTTCGCCCGGCACCCAGCGCCGGATCGGCGACACCGAAGCATTACTGGCCGCCATCACGAAAGCGGTCGCGAGGCCCAGACTCAAGCCATTGACCACGCTGCTGGTCACCGCCAAGGTCGGGCACATGCCCAACAATTGCACCATGCCCGGGTTCTGCTTCCACAAGCCGTTATTGATGATTTCCCTGCTATTCATGGTCCTTCTCCTTCGCCGATTGCGCCTCGAACAATTGCTCGCGGTGCGCCGCGAAATAGGTGAGCGTCTTGTGAACAGCCTTAATGACGGCGCGCGGCGTAATGGTAGCGCCGGCCATAAAATCGAAACTGCCGCCGTCCTTCTTCACGTGCCACAACGCGTCCTTTGTTTTGGCCAGCGACTGGCCATCAAAGCTCCGTCTAATCCAATTACCATGCGCGATATCAATATAATCGCCTAAGCCCGGCGTCTCCTTGTGGGCCAGCACACGCACCCCGGACAATTCGCCATCGGCCCGCACCGCGATCAACAGCCTGATGTCACCACTATAACCATCCGGGGCTGTAGCTTCCAGCACCACGGCAGCCGGCTGGCCATTAAGTCGAGCGCGGTAGGCAGTGGTCTCATCCCGATTGCCTAACTCTCCGCCAGCTGCCATGGCAATGCCGTCCTTCAACAAATCATTGTCATGCAAGGCCGGTGGCAACACCTGTTCAATTAAACGCAACTTGGAAGCGCGTTCGCTGTCGGCAATGGGTAAGCGCGTGGAAAAATAAGTCGCCGCCAGTAGCACGGTTCCAATGACGGTGAAACCGATCATGATGCCAGCAGTAGAAAATGCATGCTTGATCATGGATTCACTCATGGCCGAATACCCGTGGCTGGGTGGCCGCGTCGATCAGGGGCACGCAGATATTCATCAACAACACGGCGAATGCCACGCCATCCGGGTAACCGCCATAGCTGCGAATCAGCCAGGTCAACAACGCGACACCGGTGGCAAACAGCAGCTTTCCGCGCGGCGTGGTCGGCCCGCTGACAGGGTCGGTGGCGATAAAGAATGCGCACAGCATGGAGGCGCCGCTGAACAGATGGAAGGCAGCTCCCGCATGCTGAGCGGGATCCGCCAGATGGGATCCAGCAGCCAGCACGGCCAGAGTCAGCAGGAAAGCCGTCGGGATATGCCAGCTGATGATGCGCTGTTGCAACAGATAAAGTCCACCCAGCAAGTAGGCACCCGCCACCACCTCAAAACCACGGCCACCCAGGGCACCGAACACGGGAGCATGCAGGATATCGCCAACACTGTGCTGCAGCTTGAGCTGGGTCTTCAGGTAATCGAGAGGTGTCGCGGAACTGATGGCGTCAAGCGTCACGCCGCCCGGTAGCGCCTGCGTAAAAATGAAATGCAGCTGATCTAAAAATCCCAATTGCGCATGCGCCAAGGCCAGCGGCACAGGCCACTGCGTCATGATCGCCGGGAATGAGATCAAGAGCACGGCATAGCCCACCATGGCCGGATTGAAAGGGTTGTAGCCGAGACCGCCATACAACTGCTTGGCGATGACAATCGCAAACAAGGTACCGACCACCACCAGCCACCATGGCGCCAGCGGCGGCAATGCCAAAGCCAGCAACCAGGCTGTCAGCAGCGCGCTGCCATCCATCAGGAAAGGCATCAACGGGCGCTGACGGAAATGCAGCAAGATGGCCTCTGACCCCAACGCCGTAATACTCGCCAACGCGAGGCTCACCAGTACGCCTGAACCATAGACCCAGACATAGGCCGCAATACCCGGCACCAAAGCCAACAACACGCGCAGCATGATACTGGTGACGCTGGGACTGGCGGAAATGTAGGGCGCTTGGTTCATCTTAAGATCTCAATAATAACCACGGGGAGAACAGGGTAAACTTAAGACTAGAATCATTCCATATAGACTCATATGATTTGTGTCCAGAAGCATAAAACGCAAAGGTTTTCCCCGTGGTTATATGTTTTTCAATCACGGTCATCAACCTTGCCGCGACGGGCATCAATGGCTTTGATCTCGGTCGCGACTAAGGGCGACAGATCCGTCACGTTCTGCGGCACGATTTCTGCCTTCTGTGCCTCGGCGCGAGCCATCGCAGCGGCAATAGCGGCCTGCTTGGCATCACCTCCTGCTTCTGCCCTGGCACCAACCGCCCGCTCGGCATGTTTGGCCGCGCGTTCTTCCTTCTCGCGGGCAATGCGAGCGAGGCGCAATTCATTGCGCTCGCGCGCCACATTCGCCGCTTGACGCGCCTTATCTGACGCCAAAATTTCACTTTTGGCATAGCGGTAATACTGCACCAGCGGGATGCGACTGGGACAGACATAGCTACAGCAACCGCACTCGATGCAATCAAACAAGTCATAACTGCGCGCCTTCTCGAAATTGTCTGCGCGGGCAAACCAGTACAACTCCTGCGGCTGCAGATTGACCGGACAGACCTCGGCGCAACGTGCGCAGCGGATGCAAGGCATGGCAGGCGGTTGCGGCGCAAACAACGCAGGGGCTGAGGCGATGATGCAGTTGGTACCCTTGACCACCGGCACGTGACCGGAGGGCAGATTGAATCCCATCATCGGCCCGCCCATGACGAGGCCATTTGAATCATCCGCGGTACCGCCAGCAGCCTGCACCAAGTCGAATATCTCCATACCAAGCGGCACTTCATAGTTGCCGGGCTGGGCCACTCGACCCGTCACGGTCACCACCCGTGAGATCACCGGTTCGCCGTGATCGATGAAGCGATGCACGGTATAGGCCGTTGCCACATTGAAGCATTGCACGCCGATAGTCGTTGGCAACTTACCGCTTGGCACTTCCAGTCCGGTCAACACTTTAATTAATTGCTTGGCGCCTCCACCCGGATACAGCGTCGGTACCGTTGCCACGGTGATCGATATCGAATTCTGGCTACAGGCCAGACGCATGGCGGCAGCCGCTTCTGGCTTATTGTCCTCGATGCCGATGATTGCGTGCTTGGCTCCCAGCAGGTACTGCATGATTTCGATGCCGCGCACGATTTCCAGTGCACGTTCGCGCATCAAGAGATCATCGCAAGTGATATAGGGCTCGCATTCTGCACCATTAATAATCAGGGTAAGCACCGGATGCGCGTCGTCCGCACGCAACTTGACGTGTGACGGAAAGGTGGCGCCGCCGAGGCCAACCACTCCTGCCAGACGCAGTGCATCCAGCACGGCAGACTTTTCCTGCGCCTGATAATCGAGCGGTTGATGGTCTCCCCATCGGTCCTCACCGTCAGCATTGAGCGTGATGCACAGATCCGGTAAACCGGAAGCATGCGGGATCAACCGTTCTTCAATGGCGGCAATGGTGCCGGAAGTCGGCGCATGCACCGCCGCCGAAATCATGCCATCTGGTGCCGCCAGCAACTGGCCCTTCAGCACGTGGTCCCCCACCGCCACCATGAGCTTCGCCACATTGCCTACATGCTGGCGCAACGGCAACACCAGGCGAAGTGGCATGGTCACACTGCGGATCGGCGCCGCCGTCGACTTAAGCTTATGCTCAGGGGGATGTACGCCGCCATGAAATTTGAATAAGCTCATCATACGGCTAGAGACTTAATCTCAATGACGGGATAACGCCATTTCCAGTTATCCACTTTTTCCGGTATCGGGACCATACTGATGCAGTCCACCGGGCACGGCGGCAAGCACAACTCGCAACCGGTGCATTCCGAGGCGATGACGGTATGCATCTGTTTGGCCGCCCCCAGAATGGCATCTACCGGACAGGCCTGGATGCAGAGAGTACAACCGATGCACAGATTTTCAACTATCACCGCCACCGACTTTGGCTTCGGTGTGCCACATTCGGCGTTCAAAGGCTTGGGCTCCACCCCCAGCAAATCAGCCAGAGCTCGCATGCCAGGCTCGCCGCCTGGCGGACACTGGTTGATGTCGGCCTCGCCATGGGCAATGGCTGTGGCGTATGGCTTGCACCCGGGAAAGCCACACTGGCCGCATTGCGTCTGCGGCAGAATGGCATCGATCTTGTCGACCAGGGGGTCGCCCTCGACCTTGAATTTGAGTGCGGAATAACCCAGCACGATGCCCAGCAGCAAAGCCAGGCCAATCATGACCAACAAAGCCGTCATCATGTCAGCGAATCAGCCCCGCGAATCCCATGAAAGCCAGGCTCATCAACCCAGCCGTAACCATGGCGATAGCCGAGCCCTTAAACGGCCCGGGCACATCGGCCGCTTCCATGCGTTCTCGCATCGAGGCAAACAGCACCAGCACCAGCGAGAAGCCCACGGAACCGCCGAACCCGAATAGCAGGGATTGCATGAAATTGTGGTTACCCTGCACATTGAGCAAGGGGATGCCCAGCACCGCACAATTGGTCGTGATCAGCGGCAGATAGATGCCAAGCAACTGGTACAGCACAGGACTGGTCTTCTCAACCACGATTTCGGTGAACTGCACGATGCCGGCAATGACCACGATGAAGGACAGGGTGCGCAGATAGAACAGATCGGGTCCCAGCAGATATTGATTGATCAGGTAACTACTGCCGGAACCTATGGTCAGCACGAAAGTGGTCGCCGCGCCCATGCCAATAGAGGCTTCCAGCTTCTTGGAAACCCCCATGAAGGGACAAAGCCCCAGGATCTTGACCAGCACGATGTTGTTGACGAACACGGTGCCGAGCAATATCAGAATGTAACTTTCTAGCATGGGCAACCAGACTGTCTAGTTTAAAGGGTGAATTATCGTCTGCGCCACACATTTCATCAACCTTGCAACGAACCGGGGAAAGCGGATCATGGCAAAAAAGTAAAACAATTGGCACTATAAACCCGGCTATTGAGCCTCACCAAAGAATAGTTAGTTCTATTCCAATAACGATTGCATCTATGGCCTGGTGATGGAAATTGTTTCCTGATGGAAATACGCCGATGGCCAGTTTCGGTTAGAATAATCAGGTTTAATGACCCAACACAGGATGTCCATGTTGAAAGGCAGTCTAGTCGCCATCGTCACGCCCATGCTGCCAGAGGGTGCGCTCGATATTCCCCGCTTGCGTACGCTGATCGATTTTCACATTGAGCAGGGCACAGACGGCATCGTCATCGTCGGCACCACCGGCGAATCCCCCACCGTGGATTTCGACGAGCATTGCCTGCTGATCCGCACCACGGTCGCGCAAGCTGCCGGGCGCGTACCGGTGATCGCCGGCACTGGCGCCAACTGCACGCGTGAAGCCATCGAACTGACCCAGCAAGCCAAGGAATCCGGAGCGGATGCCTGCCTGCTTGTAACACCCTACTACAACAAACCAACTCAGGAGGGGCTTTACCAGCACTTCAAAACGATAGCCGAAGCGGTGGACATCCCGCAGATCCTCTACAACGTGCCGGGACGCACCGGCTGTGATCTGACCAACGACACCACACTTCGTCTCGCCGCCATTCCCAACATCATCGGCATCAAGGATGCGACTGGCGGCATCGAACGCGGCACCGACCTGCTACACCGCGCACCGGCGGACTTCGCCATCTACAGCGGTGACGACGCCTCCGCACTGGCACTCATGCTGCTCGGCGCGCACGGCGTCATTTCGGTCACCGCCAATGCCGCACCCAGACTGATGCACGAAATGTGTATCGCTGCATTTGCGAATGACATCACCTTAGCGCGGGAAATCAACCGCAAGCTGTTCGCGCTTCATCAAAAACTGTTCGTCGAAGCAAACCCCATCCCGATCAAGTGGGTCGTCGCCGAAATGGGCATGATTCTGCCCGGCATTCGCCTGCCACTGACAACTCTGGCAAGTCAACATCACGATACCTTGCGCGACGCCATGCGCCGTGCAGAAATCATCGCAGAAATTATCTAGGAACCCGCATGAACGCACACACCACATCACGCCGACTGGCATTTACCTTGCTGGCAACGCTATGCCTCACGGCCTGCGACTCCATCCCCTTCATGGACAACACGCCCGATTACAAGGGCGCCGGTCGTGGCAGACCGCTGGAAGTTCCTCCCGACCTGACGTCCGCCTCCACGTCCGACACCTACTCATTACCAGGCGGCGCCACTTACTCGGCTTACAGTCAGGGCCAGACCGCTCAGCCCGAAGAAGAAAAACTGCTGGCCTCGCCCGACAACGTGAAACTGGAACGTGCCGGTTCCCAACGCTGGCTGGTGGTACAGGCAGCGCCAGAAAAAGTCTGGCCAATCGTGCGCGAATTCTGGACCGACCTCGGCTTCGCCGTCCGCATCGAGGATATACAGACCGGCGTCATGGAAACCGAATGGCTTGACCCAACCGAGCTCACCAAGGACGACAATGGCAACTATCTGGGCAAATTCCAGGGCTGGCTGGACAAAGTGAGCGCGCTAAACAATCGACTGAAATTCCGCACCCGCATTGACCGCGGAACCGAAGACAGCACCACCGAAATTTACATGAGCCATCGTTCCCTCAGTTCGACGCCAGATGATGGCAAGGTTCGTGTTCACACCGCCTACGGTGTGATCGATACCGGCTACAAAAAAGAGGAACTGGACAATAAAGGCAAAACTGATGAGGCCAAAGCAGCAGCGGAAGATCTCGATGCTGAACTACTGAGACGACTGACGATAAAGTTAGGCATCTCCGAACAACAGTCACGATCAATCGTAGCATCACCCTCGCAGGACAAGCACGCCATCCTGGGCAAGGACAAGTCAGGCAATGCCACGCTGACAGTTAACGATCAATTTGATCGCGCGTGGCGTCGCGTAGGCCTGGCACTCGATCGTATCGGCTTCCTGGTTGAGGACAAGGACAGATCGCGCGGCATGTTCTACGTCAAATATGCCCAAGTAACGGTCGATGACTCGCCTGGGCAAAAGAAGGGACTGCTTGACAAACTCAAGTTCTGGGGTGATGACGACCAAGACAAGAAGGCAGAAGCCGCCCCCAAGAAAGAGGACAAGGGCCTGGTGGACAAACTCAAGTTCTGGGAAGCAGACAAGAGCAAGCCTGATGCTGACAACAAATATGGCATCAAAGTCGAATATGGCGAAAACAATAGCCTGGTCACCGTTACTGACAAGAACGGCCAAGTGGATCACTCCCCCACTGCCAACCACATTCTGAACATGCTGTACGAACAACTTAAGTAAGCAGTTTAAAAGCATCATGCGCATGGCCTCACTCGGCAGTGGTAGTGGCGGCAATGCGCTGGTGGTTGAGGCAGGCGGCACGCGGGTATTGCTCGATTGCGGCTTTGGAATCCGCGACACCGTCGCTCGGCTTGCCCGGCTTGGACTCGACCCCGAACATCTCATGGGCATCCTGGTGACGCATGAGCACGATGATCATGTCGGCGGTGCATTCAAGTTCGCCGCCAAATTCGGCGTCAGACTGTGGATGACACACGGCACACTTCGCAGCGCAGGCCGCCATGTTCCGGGACGCCTGGATCACGCCCAAATCGAGATCATTGACAGCCACACCCGCTTCGACATTGGTGAACTCGAAATCCACCCATTTCCAGTACCCCACGATGCCGGCGAACCGGTGCAATTCACATTCACTGATGGCAATCACAAACTTGGCGTGCTGACCGATACTGGAACGAGTACGCCTCATATCGAAAGCATGTTGCACGACTGCCACGCATTAGCGCTGGAGTGCAACCACGACCTGGAAATGCTGATGAATGGCGTCTACGCCAGATCACTCAAGCTTCGCATCAGTGGCCGCTATGGTCATCTGGATAACACCAGTGCAGCCAGTCTGCTGGCAAGACTCAAGCATGACAAGCTACAGCACATCCTTGCCCTGCACCTGAGCGAGAACAACAACACAGCGGCACTGGCGGCGACGGCCTTATCAGGAGCATTGGGATGCACATCGGACTGGATAGGGATAGCTAGCCAGGAATCCGGCTTCGACTGGCGCCAGCTATCCTGACCGATGCAACAAGCAATAAAAAAGCCGACTTGCGTCGGCTTTTTTATTGCTTAAGATAAAGAAGTAATTACTTCTTTTCAGCAGGTGCAGCGGCAGGAGCAGCAGCATCAGCAGCAGGTGCGGCAGCAGGAGCAGCTGCGTCAGCAGCAGGTGCGGCAGGAGCAGCAGCAGGTGCAGCTTCAGCAGCAGGTGCAGCAGCAGCAGGAGCGGCATCAGCAGCAGGTGCAGCAGCTTCTTCCTTCTTACCACAAGCGGTCAAAGCCAGAGCCAACAAAGCAGCGATCAGAACGGAACGTGTCATTTTTTTCCCTTAGAAACAATTAAAAAATCGATATACGGACCCATCTCCCATGCTTCAAAGATAGAAAACCGAGTCCGCGGAATTTTATAGAATATTTTCGTAAAAAACCAGTGATTTTCCATTTTTTGATAAAATTTTTACGAATTTAGTGCAAAAAAGCATGCGCATGCAAGAGCTGCCACCGGAACGCGCATTTTAGCGCAAGAATTTAACTCAACTAACGACCCCTTACTACTTCACTCAGGAAACTGCAGATATCCGGCCCCATACCACTGGTGCAGCAAAATAACCGCCGGCTCCGGCAAACCAAGTCCCGCTGGAATTGCACGATGATCGGCCAGAGCAGTCAAGCATTGCAGGGTATCGCCTGCCTGTTGCACATGGTCGCCATTGATGAAGATGAAATCGCCATAAAACAGCATCTGACTACGCAGATCGAGCAAGATGCCATCGCGCCGCATACGCACACGAAATTTTTCGAGCTTGAGGCGACGGGGAGGGTCGAACACGATATGCGCCTTAGGCTCGGTCAGGTAGGTACCAAGAAAGCACGCAATATCATCACTGTTCCAGCGCACGCCGGCAAGCATCTCCCGTACCCTGCGCACCATTTGTCCGCCGATGAGCGCCGGATGCCGTTGCGCTTGCAGATCCGGATCGGTGTACAGACCCTCGAGCTGAATATGATCCTGCAGGTAAACCAGAAACTGGGTGGCCAGTTCCTGCACCGAAGGCGCGCGAAAGCCGACCGACCAAGTCATGCACTCACCCATGGCAATACCCCAATGCGCCAGGCGCGGCGGCAGATAAAGCATATCCCCCGGTTCCAGCACCCATTCCTCATCGATGACAAAGTTCTTCAGAATACGCAGCGGCGCGTCCGGTACCAGCGCCAAATCCTGCTGCTCACTGGTGCGCCACAAGCGCCGGCCCCTGCCTTGCAACAGAAATACGTCATAGGAATCGAAGTGAGGCCCCACCCCGCCACCATCCGGTGCCAAGGACACCATCAGATCATCGAGCCGGGTGCGCGGAATGAAATCAAACTGCTGTAGCAGCGCATTGGCCTCCGGCAAATGATGATTTACCCCCTGCACCAACAGGCTCCAACCCTTGTCTGGCAGCGTAGCAAAACGCTGCTCCTCAAACGGCCCAGTCTCCAGTTTCCATTTGCCACGTGTATGCAATACCAAACGCGATTGTGCATCGGCCTCGCACGCCAGACCCGCGAGTTCGTCAGGCGTCAGCATACCGCCAAAACCGGGAAAAGCATTACGAATCAACAGCGGTTTCTTCTGCCAATATTCCCGTATGAATTGTTGTGCGGTGAGCCCGCCAAGGAAAGGAAGTTTCATGCGTGTATCATAACGCTTGAGTGGGACTGCTGGAAATGGTTTAAAATGAAATGAGGCCTCACTGGAAAGAAGTTCGCATGCTGCAACCCGGATCGCACGCGCCCGATTTCACCCTGCCCGATACTGACATGGAGTTGTTTAAACTCTCCAGACTCCGTGGTCAGGCGGTTGCACTGTATTTCTACCCCAAAGACGACACCCCAGGCTGCACCATACAGGCCATTGAATTCAGCGACCTCGACGAAGAATTCGCCAAATGCAACGCCACCATCGTCGGCATCAGCCGTGACGATTGCATGAGCCACGCGGACTTCCGCGACAAGCACGGTCTCAGCATTACCCTGCTGTCTGACATGGACGGCCGTGTCTGTGAAAAATATGGCGTCTGGCAGGAGAAAGAGAAGGATGGCGTGAAGAAGATGGGCATCGTGCGCTCGACTTTTGTCATCGACCGCGAAGGCATCCTGCGGCATCTGCACTATGGCGTAAGCCCGAAAGGGCATGCCACAGAAATTTTAAACTTGATCAAGGAACTATGATGCACATCGCAATGAACTCCGTTGTTTCCCTCACCTACGAACTGAAAGACAGCGACGGCGAGATCCTCGAAACCACCGCCGATCCGGTGACCTATCTGCACGGCGGCTACGACAATATCTTCCCGCGCGTAGAAGAAGAGTTGCATGGCAAGAAGATCGGCGACAGCGTCGACTTGGTGTTGGAACCGCTGGACGCCTTCGGCGACTACGACGAGGAACTGGTGCAGATCGAACCCATCAGCGCCTTCCCGGCAGAAGAACTGGAAGTTGGCATGCAATTCGAAGGTGAAGATCCCACCGGCGATGTCGTTCTCTACACCGTAACCGATATCGCCGATGGCAAGGTTGTGGTCGACGGCAACCATCCCTGGGCCGGCGAGCGTATCAACTTCAAGTGCACCGTCACCGGCATCCGCCCGGCCACCAAGGAAGAAATCAACCACGGCCATGTACACGGAGCGGGTGGACACCACCACTAAATTAGACGCTAGTTGTTAGTTAAGAGCGCGAAAGCCGGCATTGCCGGCTTTTTGCTGCATTGCCTCACAGCATGCTTTTCAATTTGTACAAGGCCTCCAGCGCCTGCTTGGGCGATAGCTCATCGGGATCGACATCCAGCAGCGCCTCCAGCGCCGGGTGCGGTGACGGCGCGCTGGCTTCTGGCGATGAGAACAGATCGGCTTGCGGACCGGCAATGATGCTTTGCTGCTCCAGTTGCGCCAGGCGACGACGGGCAGCGGCCACAACGCTCCTGGGGATCCCTGCCAGTTGCGCCACCTGCAGGCCATAACTCTGGCTGGCAGGCCCTTCCTCAACACTGTGCAAAAATACAATGCCATCATTGTGCTCGACCGCATCCAGATGCACATTGATCGCTTGCTTGTAATCCTCCACCAGTCGCGTCAACTCGAAATAATGGGTGGCGAACAGGGTATAGGCACGATTCCTCTCCAGCAAATGACGCGCACAGGCCCAGGCCAGCGCCAGACCGTCAAAGGTCGAGGTGCCGCGGCCAATCTCGTCCAGCAACACCAAACTCTGGTCAGTGGCGTGGTGCAGGATATTGGCGGTTTCTGTCATCTCGACCATGAAGGTCGAGCGACCTCCGGCCAGGTCATCAGAGGCACCGATTCGCGTAAATATACGATCAATTAGACCAATTTTCGCAGAAGTTGCCGGCACGAAGGAGCCGCAATGCGCCAGCAGCACGATCAGCGCAGTCTGCCGCATGTAAGTGGATTTTCCGCCCATGTTGGGGCCTGTAATCAGGAGCAGTTGGCGATAGGGCGACAGGCGCGTGTCGTTGGCAATGAAGGGCTGATTGATGCGCTCTACCACCGGATGGCGACCGTTAATGATTTCAAGCGTAGCGTCGTCGGTGAAATGCGGCGCGACATAGTTGAGGCTGACCGCCCGCTCGGCAAACGTGCACAAGACATCGAGCTCGGCTACCGCTGCCGCGCAACGTTGCAGGGCGGCGATAGAAGGCAGCAAAAGCTCCAGCACCTCGTCATACAGAGCCTTCTCGCGCGCGAGAGCGCGGTCATTGGCAGATAGCACCTGATCCTCGAAGGTCTTGAGTTCCGGCGTGATGTAGCGCTCGGCATTCTTCAGGGTCTGGCGGCGGCGATATTCAGCCGGCGCATTCTCGGCCTGGGCGCGTGAAAGCTCGATATAGAAGCCATGCACACTGTTATATTCGACCTTGAGATTGTTGATGCCAGTGCGTTCCTTCTCGCGCCGCTCGAAGTCCAGCAGGAACTCACCACAATTTGTCTGGATACCACGCAACTCATCCAGTTCAGCGTCATATCCGGTGGCAATCACGCCGCCCTCACGCAACACCAGGGCAGGCTCCAGCAGAATAGCCTGTCCCAGCAATGTCAGCACTTCGGCTGGCGCGACCAGGGTGGAACCTAGCGCCTGCAAGCCCAAGTCAGACGAATGCTGCATACCCTCGATTAGCGCGGGCAACTGACAGAGGCTATCTCGCAGGCCGGAGAGGTCGCGTGGACGCGCTGATTTAAGGGCTATGCGCGCGACAATGCGCTCAATGTCACCAATGCCGCGCAAGGTCTGACGAAGTTCCGAAAATAGGTTCAGTTCCAACATGTCCGTGATCACCGCATGGCGCGCCGCGACTCGAGTCCGATCTCGCAACGGGTGATGCAGCCAGAGCCGCAACAGCCGAGAACCCATCGCGGTCTGCGTGGTATTGAGCAACGAGTACAGCGTGGGGTCAGCCTCGCCACGCAGGGTCTGATCAATTTCCAGATTGCGGCGCGTGTTGGCATCAAGCCCGATAAAGGCAGCAGACTCTTCGACCAGCAGACCCTGAATATGCGGCAAGGCCGTGCGCTGGGTGTGCTTGAGATAATCGAGCAGTGCACCGGCTGCCCTGATTGCAACGCTCAGATCGGCGCAACCGAAACCGGCAAGATCCAAGGTGTTGAATTGGCGGGTCAGCGCAGTTGTTGCTGAATCAAGATCGAACTGCCAAGGTGCTACCCGCCTCATCGGGCACTTGACGCCATCCAGTGCCGCATGGACAAAATTATCCGGTAACAACAGCTCTGCCGGATGGATGCGCTCCAACTCCTGCGCCAGCAGTTGGGGCGAGATTTCGGTCAGAACAAATCGACCCGAGGCCAGGTTGATGCGCGCCAACCCCAGCATTTCATCACCGGGGCATAAGGCCAGCAGCACGCTGTCACGGCTGCCATCGAGCAAGGCGTTGTCAGTCAGCGTGCCAGGGGTCAGGATACGCGCCACCTGCCGCTCCACCGGCCCCTTGGATTTAGCCGGGTCACCCACCTGCTCACAGATTGCCACCGCCTCACCCAGCTTGACCAACCTCGCCAGATATTGCTCCGCAGCATGGTAAGGCACGCCCGCCATGCGGATCGGCTCTCCATCAGAGGCGCCGCGTCTGGTCAGCGTGATGCCGAGCAGCCTTGACGCCTTTTCGGCATCGTCATGAAACAGTTCATAGAAATCCCCCATGCGGTAGAACAGCAGCATGTCGGGATATTGCGCCTTGATGCCGAGATACTGACGCATCATCGGGGTATGCTTTGCAGAATCGACTGAATTAAGGTCTATCTTATTGTTCTCAGACAATTTTAATTTCTTTCATCATTCTAAACTTGGTTCAAGTTGCACCATATTAACGCATGTAAACCGATAAAATGCATTGGCTGAGATCGGCACTTCACTTGCCCTTAGTTTCAACACTGGATTTATTTCGAAGCCTGTCCGTCAGGCGCTCGTTCGCCCGTTATGGTATCTTTACGGCCTATTTTCAAATGGAGACTCTCAATCATGTCAGAACACGGTTTTCATGTGCATGGTCCCCACGACCACGCCGTCGAACATGCGGCCGAGCACGAGGGTCCAGGCTTGGGTCAGCAAATCGCCATCTTTACCGCGATTCTCGCCACAGTGGGCGCCCTGGTCAGCTATCAGGGCGGAGCCACCCAGAACGAAGCCATGCTGTTCAAGAACGAAGCCGTGCTGAAGAAGGCGCATGCATCCGACCAGTGGGGCTACTACCAGGCAAAGAGCTCGAAGCAGCACCTGATGGAACTGGCAATCGTTCTGGCGCCGAAGGACAAGACCGATTTCTATCGCAGCCAGGTCGAGAAATACGACAAGGAAAAGAAAGAAATCAAGCTGCAAGCTGAAAAACTGGATCAGGAATCAATAGCAGCCGATGAGGCCAGCGAGCATGCCATGCATCCGCATCATCGCCTGGCACAGGCCATGACGCTGATCCAGATCTCCATCTCGCTCGCTTCCATCACGGTACTGACACGCCGCCGGTGGCTGTTCGTGCTGGCAATGGGAACTGCCGTGGGTGGATTGGCGCTGACAGCAATGGCCTGGCTGGCATGAAGTCGATTTTCTATGATTGGGGCGGACTCAATGTCTGGCTGTTCCACCTGATCAACGGGTTTCATGTCGACTGGCTGGACCGTTGCATGCTGTTAGGAACGCAACTGGCGGAACACAGCAACTTCAACTTTTATCTTGCAGGCCTGGTGCTGATCGCGATTCTGTCCACGCGCGACAGGGACAGGAAATCGTTGCAGCTTTGGTTAGGCGTCATCACGGTGTTCGCACTGGGATTCCTGCTCGACGGCATGCTGGTCGGCATGCTTAAAGACTGGTATGCCTTTCCGCGCCCCGAGTTGGCGTTACCCCCTGGCAGCATGATTGTAGTGGGCAGTCCAGAGCACAACTTGCAACACAGCCTGCCAAGCGGGCACACCTCTTTCGCCATGCTGATCGCGGCCAGCCTGTGGCCTGTAATGGGTCGTTACTGGCGCACTCTGGCGGTCGGCTTCGTGCTGTGGGCAGGTTTGTCGCGCATCAGTCTGGGCGCACATTTCCCGGCCGATGTGGTGGCCGGAGCGCTCAGTTGCCTGCTGCTGGTGTGGCTGATCAGAAACCTGGTGCAAGGCATGCAGCGCTGAGCTATTTTTGTAAGATTTAAAGGAATTCATGGCACTCAAGGCAACCATCTTCAAGGCTAATCTGCAGATCGCAGACATGGAGCGCCATTATTATCAGGACCACGCGCTGACCTTGGCACGGCATCCATCAGAAACAGACGAACGTATGATGGTGCGTCTGCTGGCGTTTGCCCTGCACGCCCATGAAACTATGGAATTTGGTCAGGGCATGACGGACGATGACGAGGCGGACCTGTGGCAAAAAGACCTGACCGGGGCCATCGAATTGTGGATCGATGTCGGCATTCCGGATGAGAAACTGATCCGTAAAGCCTGCGGCCGCGCCAATCAGGTGGCGGTCTATTGCTACGGTGGACGCGTCGCCGACATGTGGTTCACGCAACATGAGACACAATTCAAGCGACAGAAGAATCTCACCATCATCAATCTACCGACGGAGACCACCCAGGCCTTGGCAGCCCTCGCGCAGCGAAGCATGAACCTGCAATGCACCATCCAGGATGGCCAGGTATGGTTGAGCGATGGCGAGGCAAGTGTCACGGTGGATCGAGTAGTATTGAAGACGGCCAGCACAGGTTTTTCGTAGGGCGCAATCACCAGCGGGTATTGCGCCAGATAAATCCCAGATAAATCTTAGACCCGTCATGCGGCGTAATGCGCTACGTCCTTCGTTTGAGCTCAGGACAAGCTTATTATGCACGACTCACTGTCGCTTACAATGACCACATGAACAACGAACAACTCCTCAATCGCAGTCGCGCCGCAGTGTGGCATCCGTGCACGCAGATGAAGAGCATGGAGACCTTGCCGCTGGTTCCAATTGCGCGCGGCAGTGGTGCCTGGCTGATTGATTTCGATGGCAAGCGCTACCTCGATGCGGTCAGTTCCTGGTGGGTGAACTTGTTCGGCCATGGCAACCCGCGTATCAATACCGCGCTGCATGCGCAACTCGACACCCTGGAACATGTGATGCTGGCAGGCTTCACCCATCAACCGGTGATCGAGTTATCCGAGCGTCTGGCCGCCTTGACCGGCCTCGGTCACGCCTTCTATGCCTCGGATGGTGCCTCTGCCACTGAGATCGCGCTGAAGATGAGTTTTCATTTCTGGCGCAACACCGGGCAACCGGCGAAGACCCGTTTCATCAGCCTGGCTAACAGCTACCACGGCGAGACCCTCGGCGCATTGTCAGTCACCGATGTCGCCCTGTTCCGTGACACCTACGCGCCACTCCTCATGCACAGCCATCAGGTGCCGAGCCCGGACTGGCGACTGGCTGCACCCGGACAATCGGCGCAAAGTCATGCCACGCATTGTGCGCAGGCACTGGATAACTGGCTGGCACAGCATCACGCCGAGACAGCCGCTTTGATCATCGAACCACTGGTGCAATGCGCCGCCGGCATGGGCATGTACCATGCCAGTTACCTCACCCAGGCCCGCGCCATTTGCGAGCGCTATCAGGTGCATCTGATCGCGGATGAGATCGCCGTCGGCTTCGGCCGCACCGGCACCCTGTTTGCCGTTGAGCAGGCCGGCATCCGCCCGGATTTCATCTGCCTGTCCAAGGGCATCACCGGCGGCTACCTGCCACTCTCCGCCGTACTCACCACTGATGCCATTTATGCGGCGTTCTACGACAACGATGTGCATCGTGGCTTCCTGCATTCCCACAGCTATACCGGCAATGCGCTGGCCTGCCGTGCAGCGCTGGCGACCTTGGACATCTTTGCCAATGACGATGTCATCCATGCCAACCAGTCCTTGGCGATGCGCTTCAATCTTATTCTAGAGCCGCTCGCCGGACACCCTCTGGTAAAGAATTTCAGGCATCAAGGCATGATCTGGGCGTTTGAAGTAAAAAGCGACAACCCTGCATTCGCCCGGAACTTTTACCAGGCGGCATTACAACGCGGCCTGCTATTGCGGCCAATCGGCAACACCGTCTATTTCATGCCGCCCTACATCCTCAGCCCGGATGAAATGCAACTATTGGCTGATGGTGTCATGTCTATCCTGGATGCACTGGCCGTCGTATGAGTCGCGCCTGCCTGCTTGCCCTGATGCTGCTGATAACCAGCCTGTCAGCGACGGCCGAACTGCCGGCACCGGTGCAGCAGGCACTGCAAGAGGCCGGCATCCCGCAGGACGCAGTCTCCATCTTCGTGCAACGGTTCGATCGCGACACCCCCTTGATCGCGCATCGGGCGGACGAGGCGCGGAACCCGGCATCACTCATGAAACTGCTGACCACTTATGCCGGGCTGGAACTACTGGGCCCCGCCTACACCTGGCACACCGACATGCTTACCACCGGCGCAACAGTGGGCGACACGCTGCATGGAGACCTGATCCTCAAGGGCCAAGGCGACCCGGCCATGACGCTGGAGAATTTCTGGGATTTGGTGCGGGCCTTGCGCAAGTCCGGCATCCGCGACATTGAGGGCAATCTGCTGCTCGATCGCAGCTATTTCGAAGCCCAATCCCATGACCCGGCTGCATTCGATGGCGAGCCATACCGTGCCTATAACGCCGGGCCTGATGCGCTGCTAGTCAATTTCAAGGCAACGCGATTTGTCTTTCATGGAAACATTGCCAACGGCAAAGTGGCTATCGACGCCGATCCGGCATTGCCACAATTGACCCTCAACAATCGGCTGAAGCTGAGCCAGGCACCCTGCAATAACTGGAAAGACAGACTCGACTACTCGGTTACGAATGATGGCGACAAGGTCAGCGTCTCCTTCGGCGGCGACTATGCGCTTGCGTGTGGCGAAAAAGCGCTGGACCTCTCCCTGTTCGACGATACGATATATGTGTTTGAGCTATTCAAACAATTGTGGCGCGAACAAGGCGGCACCTTCAATGGTCGTCTGGAACTCGCTCGCGCGCCGGATAATGCGCATCTGCTGGTCAGCGCAAACTCCCCGCCACTAGCTGACGTCATCCGCCTCATCAACAAGTACAGCAACAATGTCATGGCGCGGCAACTGCTGCTCACCATCGCCGCAGAAAAATCCGGCCAGCCCGGCAATATCGACAACGGCGGCCACGCCATCCGCCACTGGCTGGCGGACAAACAACTGGATTTCCCGGAACTGGTCATCGATAACGGTGCCGGCCTGTCGCGTGACGCCCGCATCAGTTCCCGTCATCTGGCAGCCCTGCTGCTGACGGCATGGCGCAGTCCATCGATGCCGGAACTGATGTCGTCCTTGCCAATCATCGCCACCGACGGCACCATGGCTCAACGCCTGAAATCGAGCAAGGTCGCCGGTCGCGGCCATTTCAAGACCGGCTCCATGGACGAGGTGCGCAGCATGGCGGGTTACCTGCTGGATGCCAGGAATCGGCGGATGGTCGTGGTATTCATGGTCAATCACCCACGCGCGGCTAATTCCAGGGCAGCACAGGATGCCTTGCTGGAATGGCTAGCCCAGCACGACTGAGGTATGATTGCCGGGTTTGCAAATCTCATGGAGACACTTCAAGCATGAAACAGAAAACTCTCATTGCCGGCGCCCTGATGCTTGCATTATCCACCGTGGCTGCGATGGCAGCCGACACCAACAAATCACCTGAAAGACCTGCCATGACCTTACCCAAGACCGTCAATGAACTGATCAAGATCGATTCCGTTCAGGGGAGCGGCGTTGAAGCCCTGCCGCTGAATAATGTGTCGGTTCACTACACCGGCTGGCTGTATGACCCGAGCCAACCGGAAGGACACGGCAAAAAGTTCGACAGTTCCAAGGATCGCGGTCAGCCCTTTGACTTCTTTCTCGGTGGCGGCCAAGTCATTCGCGGCTGGGATGAAGGCGTGGTCGGCATGAAGGTGGGTGGCAAGCGCACCCTGATCATTCCCTCGCACTTCGGTTATGGCCCGCAGGGAGCGGGCGGAGCCATTCCACCGAATGCCACGCTATTGTTTGATGTCGAACTGCTGGGCGTGCATTAAATTTACCCACAGAAAAACTTGAGATAGAATCATCCTGAATTCAAACGGAGACATAAAATGCTGAAAGCCCTGTTTCAAAATTCCTTTGCCGGTTACCTGATCATCCTCGCCATCCTCGGCGGCATCGTAACGATCGTCGGCTGGGCGCTGTACTGGAAGAAAAAAGGCGACGAAGAACGCGCAGCCAACGGCTCCTGAGGTCAGGAACCCGGGCTAAAGCCCGAGTTCTGGCCACAACACATCCATGCGCGCCTTGACCTCATCATCCATGACGATGGGGCGACCCCATTCGCGCGTGGTTTCGCCCCTCCATTTGTGCGTGGCATCTATCCCCATCTTGCTGCCGAGACCTGAAACGGGACTCGCAAAGTCAAGATAGTCTATCGGCGTGTTCTCCACGATCACCGTGTCGCGTGCGGCATCTACCCGCGTCGTCAATGCCCAGATCACCTCATGCCAGTCACGGATATTGACATCGTCATCGGTGACGATGATGAATTTTGTGTACATGAACTGACGAAGAAAACTCCACACCCCCATCATTACCCGCCGTGAATGGCCGGGGTATTGTTTCTTCATGCTCACCACCGCCAGACGGTAACTGCAACCCTCCGGCGGCAGGTAGAAGTCACTAATTTCCGGGAACTGCTTCTGCAGCAGCGGCACGAATACCTCATTCAGCGCCACGCCCAAGATGGCAGGCTCGTCCGGCGGCTTGCCGGTATAGGTGCTGTGATAAATCGGATCGCGTCGCATGGTGATATGCGTGATGGTGAACACCGGGAAATGTCCCACCTCGTTGTAATAGCCGGTATGGTCCCCAAACGGGCCCTCCTCTGCCGTCTCGCCAGGCATGATATGGCCTTCCAGCACAATTTCGGCCCGCGCCGGCACCTGAAGATCATTGCTCACGCATTTCACCAACTCGGTCTTGGCTCCGCGCAACAGGCCCGCGAACTGGTATTCGGACAGGCTGTCCGGCACTGGCGTCACCGCCCCCAGAATGGTCGCGGGATCCGCCCCCAGCACTACCGAAACCGGAAATGGCTCACCCGGATGGGCCGTACACCAGTCGCGAAAATCCAGTGCCCCGCCTCGGTGCGGCAACCAGCGCATGATGACCTTATTCCTGGCGATTACCTGCTGGCGGTAGATGCCGAGATTCTGGCGGGATTTTAATGGCCCCCGCGTCACGGTCAGGCCCCAGGTGATGAGAGGCGCCACGTCACCCGGCCAGCAGGTCTGGATCGGCAACTTGGTCAGATCAATTTCATCCCCCGTCAGCACGATATCCTGACACGGGGCATGGCTGAGAATTTTGGGCGCCATGTCCAGGACCTTTTTAAATTTCGGCCACTTTTCCCAGGCATCACGCAAACCGGTAGGCGGTTCCGGCTCCTTGAGGAAAGCCAGCAGATGCCCCACATCACGCAAGGCAGCGACGTTCTCCTCGCCCATGCCCAGCGCCACCCGGCGCGGCGTGCCGAACAGGTTGCCAAGCACCGGCATCGAGTACCCTGCGGCTTGTTCAAATAGAATGGCGGGACCACCAGCCTTCAACACGCGGTCGCAGATCTCAGTCATCTCCAGGCGAGGACTGACAGCGACCGCCACCCGCTTCAGTTCGCCAAGGGCTTCCAACTGGGCCATAAAATCACGCAAATCGTGGTATTGCATGTCACTCATTCCCGTAAATGTTCACGGCACAGTTTACACAGGTACACGACGGTTTTGGGCTAGAATTGCACTTTGCCATTTGTCGGGGAAGCACCATGCAGGCACGCGTGAAATGGGTGGAGAATGTTTGCTTTGTAGGGGAATCCGAAACCGGTCACGCGCTGGTGATGGACGGAGCCGCTGATTCCGGCGGGCGCAACCTGGGGATGCGTCCGATGGAATTACTGCTGATCGGCCTCGGCGGCTGTACCGCTTTCGATGTCGTCACCATTTTGAAGAAATCACGCCAGCCGATCACCGATTGCGTAGCCGAGGTCACAGCCGAACGCGCAGAGACTGTGCCCAAAGTCTTCACCAAGATCCACGTTCATTTCATCGTCACGGGTCAAGGCCTCGCACACGCTCAGGTCGAGCGCGCGATCAAGCTGTCAGCGGAAAAATATTGCTCAGCCTCCCTCATGTTGGGGAAGGCTGCGACAGTCAGCCACGACTTCGAGATTGTCGAAACACCGTCAGCCTGACATTCAGCATCACGCTCGAAGGCTGTTCATTTAGCGAAGCTCTTCCGGAACTGCAGGTCATCATTAAATTTCAGCGCGCATGAACAAAGTTAAAATCCGGTTCCAGGCTCCCCTTGCATCTGGTGCCAAAAGGACAACTACTTGCTGCGGGCGATTAGCTGCAGATACTTCTGCTGCAACTGTTCATGGGTTTCCCGCACTTCTGGATTGAACGGAATGCAGTCGATGGGACAGACTTCCTGGCATTGCGGCTTGTCGTAATGGCCGACACACTCAGTGCACAGGTTGGGATCGATCTCGTAGATTTCCTCGCCCTGCGAAATGGCGCCGTTGGGGCACTCCGGCTCACACACGTCGCAATTGATGCATTCATCGGTAATCATGAGGGCCATACGGTTCCTTGAGGGCTAGGGGCTAGGGCTTGCGCCTCAATCGGGCTTCCACCAAGGGGGCCACGAACGAGCTGACATCGCCGCCCAGAGACGCGATTTCGCGCACCAGGCTGGCGGAGATAAACATGTACTGCTCGGAGGGCGTCAGGAACATGGTTTCCACCTCTGGAAACAATTTGCGGTTCATGCCTGCCAACTGGAATTCATATTCGAAATCGGAAACGGCACGCAAGCCACGCACCACGACGCCAGCACCCTGCTCACGCGCAAACTGCATCAGCAAGCCAGAGAATCCGATCACCTGTACATTGGGGTATTCAGCCAGCACTTCTGACGCCATGGTCACACGCTCGGGCAGACTGAAACGGGAGCGCTTGGAGGTATTCTCGGCGACCGCTACCACCACCTCGGCAAACACGGTTGCCGCACGGCGCACAATGTCCTCGTGCCCAAGTGTCAGAGGGTCAAAAGTTCCAGGATAAATCGCTTTAGACTTCATGGCTGCATTTTAGCAGGTGATAGTGCACGCTACCGGCTTTGCCATGTCGAAATACCTGCCAACCAGGCAAATAAGCTAACGCATGCTCCGCCTCAGCGTAAACCACACCCTCCACGGCCAGATGGGGTTCAAGCAGTGGCAACAACTTTTCCAGCCAGCCTTGACCAAAGGGAGGATCAAGAAAAATCACGTCGAAACGCTGCACGTTCAGACTTAAGAAACGCAAAGCATCGATGCACATGATCTGACCCCGTGTGGCATTAAGACGCACGGCATTTTCCAGCAACGCGCGATGTGCAACCGGATTCTGCTCCACCATCACGACGCTATCAGCGCTACGGGACAGTGCCTCGAAACCTAGCGCTCCGCTGCCAGCAAACAAATCGAGGCAAGTCTTGCCGTAGAGTTCCTGCCCCAGCCAGTTGAACAGGGTTTGCCGCACGCGATCCGGCGTTGGCCTTAAGCCCAGAGCATCAGGAAAATTGAGCAAACGACTGCGCCATTGCCCCGCGCCTATTCTGACCCTATTTGCTGTCACTGCCTACGATCACAACGACCATCTTGTCGGGGTCGATCCGACGGGCAAAAGCGTCCCTTACCTGCGTCGCCGTCACCTTGGCAATTTCCCGGTTGAAATCGTCCAGATAAGTTAATGGCAGATGGTAGAAACCGATGACCGACAGATAGCTCAGAATCTTTGCATTACTGTCGATCCGGAGCGGAAATCCACCAATGACGTTGTCCCGGGCCGCCTTCATCTCACCGGCCGTGGGGCCCTCCTTGATGAATTTGGCCAGAGTGTTCTGTACCACAGTAAGCGTTTCATCGGCCTGTTCACGCTTGGTTTGCAGGCCAATCTGGAACGGACCAAGCGCCGACAGTGGCATGAAATAACTATAGACGCTGTACGCCAGGCCGCGCTTCTCACGCACCTCTTCGGTCAACCGTGAAACGAAACCGCCGCCTCCAAGAATATAATTGCCAACATAGAGCGGGAAGTAGTCCTTGTCACCACGACGGACCCCGGGGTAACCCAGCAAAATATGTGATTGCGAGGCCGGATGGGGAATGCGTACCGTCTGTGCCGCCGCAGGGTAAGTCACAGCGGGCAGAGATGCGCTGATCCTGGTGCCGCCAGGCAACCCGGCTGCCAAGGTTGCGGCTATTCTGACCGCCATATCACGACTCACATCGCCCATCAAAGCAATCACGGCGCCATCGCTACGGTAATGCGTCTGATAAAACTGCAACAGGTCTTCGCGGCCGATGGCAGATACCGATTGCGGCGTACTGGCATTGGCGATGCCGTAAGGGTGATCTCCATACAGGCTGGCGTAAAATGCCTTGTTGGCGATACTCGCAGGTTGCGTGTCCGCCTCCTGCAATCCCGAAATCATGCGCGCACGTTCCCGCTCCAGCACCTCGGGCGAAAACTCCGGCTGCTGCAATATTTTGGCAAACAGCTCCAGCGCAGCACTGCTTTCTCTGGGGCTGGACAGAGTACGCAAGGTCAGGGCAGCCCTATCCTGATCCATTTCACCACCTAGCACCGCGCCCAGATCCGCCATGCGCCTCGAGATTTCTTCGTCAGACAGTCCTCCTGCCCCCTGTGACAGCAGCGCATGCGTGAGTCCGGCCAAGCCGGCCTTGTCACGGCTGTCACGACTGCTGCCGGCAGGGAAATTAACCGCCAGGTCCAAAATGGGTAATTCGTGATTCTCGACGAAATAGACTTCGATGCCAGTCGTCGTGACCCAATGCTGGATCGGCAGCCCGGCCGATGCTGTCGATGCCATGACGATGCCGAAAAGAAAAGCAACACATCTTTTAGTTGTGGCCATGGGGAATTTCCTTGTGACGGGGCGCATGTTCATCGATCGGTTGCGGATCGAGCGTCGCCACCGTCAGGTTGTCTGTCGTCAGATACTTACGCGCTACCGCCTGCACCTGTTCGGCCGTCACCGCCTGCAACCTTGCCGGATAATCTTTTAACAAGCGCCAGGACAGACCGGCAGTTTCCAGGTTGCCGATCTTCATGGCCTGATAGAACATGGAGTCACGCTGATAAACATCGGCCGCGATGACCTGCGCCTTGACGCGCAGCAATTCGTCTGCCGTTACCCCATTTTCCTTAAGCTGTTCAATTTCACCCAGGATCGCATTTTCGAGGTCCGCTACCGGCACGCCCTCGCTTGGCGTGCCATCCAGCTGGAACATGGTGGTGCCACCACGCTGCACCATTTCATAACCGGTACTGACGTCAATAGCGATGCGGTCACGCCGCACCAGGTTCTGGTTCAGACGCGCAGAAGCATTGCCGTCCAGCACTCCGCTCAAGATCTCTAGCGCGTAGGGCTCCCACTCACGTTCGGGGTCATACAATACCGGTACGTGATAGCCCAACAGGACGTACGGCAACTTGGCCTGGGCCTGCACCGTCACGCGACGCTCGCCGTGCTGCAAGGGTTCAATTTGCGCCTTGCGTACCGGCAATGGATGCGATTTGAGCGGACCAAAATACTTGGTAGCCAGCTGCAATACCACCTTGGGCGATACGTCACCGACCACCACCAGAGTTGCGTTATTGGGCTCATACCAGCGCCGGTACCAGTCACGGGCATCCGCCACGGTCATTTGTTCCAGATCGTTCATCCAACCAATGACGGGGCGGCCATAGGGGTGGGCCTGATAGGCTGCGGCCTGAAATTGCTCATACACCAGCGCCTGCGGTTTGTCCTCGGTACGCCAGCGACGCTCTTCCATCACCACGCGGATTTCCTTAGCATAGTCTTTGTCTGTGAGCAGAAGATTGGCCATACGATCGGCCTCAAGCCGCAATGCGAGCTCGAGTCTGGATTTTTCCAGTTGCTGAAAATAAACCGTATGGTCGTTGGCGGTAAACGCATTCTCTCGCCCGCCGGCCGATGCAATCAAGCGAGAAAACTGTCCAGCAGGAACTTTTTTCGTACCCTTGAACATCATGTGTTCCAGCACATGGGCAACGCCGGTGGTGCCGTTATATTCGTCCAGGCTACCCGCCCGATACCAGACTTGGGTCACCACCACGGGCGAACGGTGATCCTCCTGCACCACGATCTTGAGTCCGTTAGCGAGTTTATATTCCTGTATGTCGGCATGCGCCGCGGCCGGCAGCAGTGCCAGCAAAAAAACCATGCATCTTGTCAGCAAGTTTAAAACTCCAGTTTGTTTGGGTGAATTATACCGGCTTAACTGCGATCCGCTGGTATGACCCAGGTCGCACGGGCTTAGTTCTGAGAGTAAAATGCCGGCATGCTGAATTTCTTCAAAAAAGACCCCGCGCCGACACCAGTCACAGCTCCAACCTGGGCCGAGCGCCTGAAGCAGGGCCTGGCGCGCACCCGTTTGACCTTGGGCGTGCAGATTGGCGCGCTGTTCAGTGGTGGAAACATAAACGAAGCGGTGTACGAAGAACTGGAAACCATCCTCTTGACCGCAGATGTCGGCATCAGCGCCACCGCCTCCCTGTTGGAGGACGTGCGCAATGAGGTTAAACGACAGGCCTTGAGCGACACCACGCAACTGCGCGCAGCCTTGCAGGAATCCATGATCCGCTTGCTAGAACCTCTGGCGCAACCACTCGACACCACAGGCCACCAACCCTTTGTCATCATGCTGGTCGGCGTCAACGGTGCCGGCAAGACCACGACCATTGGCAAGCTGGCCTGGAGCCTGCAACGCCAGGGCAAATCGGTTCTAATCGCGGCTGGCGACACCTTCCGTGCCGCCGCACGCGAACAACTGCAGTCCTGGGGTGAACGCAACAACGTGCATGTGATTGCCTCCGACGGCGGCGATCCTGCCGCCGTGATATTCGATGCCGTCAATTCGGCCCGCGCCCGTGGCATTGATGTGGTATTGGCAGACACCGCCGGACGCCTGCCCACCCAGCTCAATCTGATGGAAGAAATCCGCAAGGTACACCGCGTCATTGGCAAGGCTCTACCCGGCGCACCACATGAAGTATTGCTGGTACTCGATGCCAATACCGGACAGAACGCCGTGTCGCAGGTCAAGGCATTTGACGATGCGATTCAAGTCACTGGCCTCGCCCTCACCAAACTCGACGGCACGGCAAAGGGTGGTGTCATCGCCGCCATTGCCCAAGCCAGGCCGATTGCCATCCGCTTCATCGGCATGGGCGAGACGATTGAGGACCTGGAGCCGTTCAATGCGCGTGAATTCGTCGAGGCGCTTTTTTCATGATCCGTTTCGATCAGGTCGACAAACTCTATCCGGGCGGATTCGAGGCGTTAAGGAACATCTCGTTTGAAATCGCCAAGGGAGAACTCGCCTTCATCACCGGCCATTCCGGCGCCGGCAAAAGCACCCTGCTGAAACTCATCGCTGCCATTGAGCGCCCGACTGCCGGCACAGTATTGATCGGCAGCCAGAATATCGCCAAGCTGCGCCATGCCGCCATCCCGCACATGCGCCGCAAGTTCGGCCTGGTGTTCCAGGACCACAAGCTGATGTATGACCGCAACGTGTTCGAAAATGTCGCATTGCCCCTTCATATCAACGGCATAGTCGGCATGGATGCCGCGCGCCGTGTCCATGCCGCGCTGGACAAGGTCGGTCTGCTGGCCAAGGAAAAAGCCATGCCAGTCACCCTGTCCGGAGGCGAGCAACAGCGCCTCGCCATTGCGCGCGCCGTGGTCAGTCGTCCAGCCATCCTGATCGCTGATGAGCCCACCGGCAATCTAGACGAGAGTTACGCGGCCGAAATCATGCAGCTGTTTCTGAGCTTTCATCAGGTTGGAGTCACCGTCATCATCGCCACCCACAACGCCAGCGCCCTCGCCTCCAGCACGGCAAAAATTTTGCGACTCGATCATGGAGGAATTTTGGCATGAAAAAATGGCTGGGCGGCCACCGCCAGGCACTCCGTCTGGTGCTATCCCGGATGTGGCGCACGCGCCTCTCCACCCTCATGATGCTGGGGGTGCTCGGCGTCACCATGAGCCTGCCTGCCGGCCTCTACGTCGTGCTCGACAACATGGAAAAGCTGGCCGGCAGCATCGAAAGTGACCCGCAAATCAGCCTGTTTCTGGCGCTCGATGCCAACGGCGATACGGTTCATGAGATCGACACGCGCCTCCGCGGTCATGCTGGAGTCAAGGATTATCGCTTTGTCGGGCGGGAAACCGCCTGGGCCGAATTGCAGAAGAATGCCGGTTTGCAAGAACTTGCCGGCGGCCTTGACAAGAACCCGCTACCAGACGCCTACATCCTGCATGCCAGGAACAGTGACCCGGCCAGTGTCGACCATTTGCGGCAGGAGTTGCAGCAATGGCACGGCGTGGAACTGGCGCAACTCGACGCCGCTTGGGTGAAGCGCCTTTATACGCTGTTGCAGACCGGACGCCAGGCCGTACTGGTTCTGTCGGGCCTGCTCGGATTCGCCCTGTTGGCGATCATCGGCAACACCATCCGCCTGCAGATCCTGACGCAACGCGAGGAGATCGAAGTCAGCCAGCTGATCGGCGCCACCGACGCCTTCATACGCCGCCCGTTTCTCTATGCTGGTGCGCTGCATGGCTTGGGCGGTGGCGTCGCCGCCTGGCTGATCCTGTATTGTGCCTTGTCCCTGTTCAATCTCTCCATCATTGAGCTGGCCCGTCTTTACGCCTCCGACTTCCGCCTGCACATGCTCGATGCCCGCTCCTGCCTGATCCTGACCGGCCTCGCCGGACTGCTGGGGTGGGGAGGTTCCTATCTGGCCGTCAGTCGCTATCTGGCCGGATTAAAAACGTTATGAGTAATGTAGCGTCCTAATCCTCAGGACCCGGCAAAGAAGAATATTTCCTTCCTATTCAACTGACCGCCGGCAAGCGCAAAATGAATTCCGCCCCTGACTGCTCCATGTTGCCGGTGGAGAGCTGTCCGCCGTGACGTTCGACAATACCGTAGCTGATGGACAAGCCGAGTCCAGTGCCCTTGCCCACCGGCTTGGTGGTGTAGAACGGATCAAAAATTTTGTCTAGCGCATCAGGCGGAATGCCGGGGCCATTGTCGTGGAACGTCGCCACGATGTCGCCGTCTTCCCGCCTTGCCCGCACGGTTAGCTGCGAGGAGGGCTGGCCAGCGGTCGCATCAGCGGCGTTCTGCACCAAATTGATAACGACTTGCTGCATCTGCCCGGGAGATCCGGTCATCAGCAATGCATCGGGCAAATCCAGATCAACAATGAATCCAGGCGGCGTAGCCCGCGTCACCCAATGCACGGATCGTTCGATGATCTCAGACAAATTGAATTCAATATTTTCGTTGCGATCGGCAGCAGAGAAGCGCTTAAGACCGTCCACAATGTCACGCGTGCGTTCAGCGCCCTCGATGGCACCATCGAGCAATGGCGCCAAGTCTTCCAGAATATGATCAATGCGCAGTTCGGTTCGCAATACAGCCAGCGCTTCACGATCTTGCCCTGCGTGCATGGCTTCCAGATAACGCTTGATGCGCGGTGCGTAGCGCCGCATGGCGTGGACATTGCCGAGCACGAAACTGATCGGATTGTTCAGCTCGTGCGCCACGCCTGCCACCAACCGGCCCAGAGAGGCCATCTTTTCCGCCTGCAACAACTGTTGCTGAGTACGCTTGAGCTGGTCATGAGCCTCGCGCAGGGCGTGGTAGGCGCGGCGCAACTCGCCTACCGGACGACCGGTGATGACCACTCCCAACAGATTGCCTGCACCAGACAGGCGCGGCGTGAAGTTTAGCGCCACCGGCGTGGCGCCACTGGCACGGGTACTGAACTGCAACTCCAGATCATGTGCCGGTTGAGATGCCATCCGCGCCATCACCCGCTCTGCCGCTTCAATCGAACCAGGCTCGGCAAACAAGGTACTTAACTTGGCTCCCTTCAGCTCTCCCTCTTGCCGACCCGTGAGTTCAACCAGTGCCTGGTTGACCACTTCGATCACGGCGTGCCGGTCGCACACCACCAGCAGATCTGACATCGATGTGAGTACGCTGAATACGAACTGCTGCGATTCTTCCAATGCGGCGTTCTTCTGCTCGAGCGCGACCTCATATTCCAGCAACTCGTTGTAAACCTCGTCCATCTTCTGAATGACTTCGATCCAGACCGTTTCGGACAGAGTCTCAGGCAGGATCGCTTGAGCCAGGTTATCAAGGGGAAAAGGTGCGGCTGACGTCATCATTGAATGTACACCGTGCAGATCATATGGGCTGGCTTCGATGCGACAAATTGCTGGATATTCATGGCCATAGCTAGTTTCCTGCACCCCTGAAAAACACACCGATTCAGGATAGCACGCACCATAAGAATCAAACGCTTACGAACGGGTTTTACAAGGGCCATTTTGCGAATGTCATCGAACGTACAACGTCATCCAGCAGCTTGATGAAATTCCGTTTTGGCTTGAATTGCAATCGCAGCTCGGCCAGGTAGTCGCCGTATTGCGATAGCTTTTTCTGCGCCTTCATCAGGTCGCCGATCCTACGGATTAGCCGCACCCCTTCCTCGTAGGCCGAGTTCTTGGTCTCATCGACGATGGCTGGAATCACCCGCCGGTACAGGCTGATGGCATCGTCAGCGCGATCCTTTTCGAGCTTCCCGGCCAGTGCGATCAACAGGCTGCGGTCGCAGATGCCTTGGTGGGCGGCTGTCCAGGCGGCATCCAGGTCCTTTTCCCACAAGGCAATCGACAGCCGCAGGCTGTAATTGGGCGTCGATGGCTTGGGCTTCCAGCGACTGGTCGAGGTCACCTCCTTGGTAATCGTCTGGTCGAGCCAGGTCAGCGCGCGTTCGCGCTGCCCCGGCCAGATGCCCAGCTTGCCGGCGACCTCGTATAATTTTTTGTACGGTTCCAACCCCGGACGTTCCTCGAACTGAATCCAGGTGAGTTGCAAGGCCTCGTCGTTGCGCTTGCGCTTCAGGTAGGTGGCGACGAGGAAGTCACGCAGGCCGTCATGCGGACGATCTGGAAAGGCCTTCAGACCTCGCTCGGCCCAGCCCAAGGCTTCGTCGTGGCGCTTCGCCTTGGCCAGAATTTCGGCGATGCCAAGATAGCGGTAGCTGGAGGAAAGATCCTTGGCCTTGATCGCTACCAGTTCATTGATGTCACCACTGGCCTCGGCCAGACGCTCCATGATCCGGGTGATCGCCGAGCGATGGGCGTCATAGCCTTTGTCGTCGGCGCGTGGTTTGATTTTCAGCCATTCGGCTTCGGCCAGCTCCCGGTAGCGCTGTAAGCCTTTCTTACCGAGGGGTGTTCGGTAGGTGGCAGCATCGAAACTGCACAAGCTGAACGGCAAGGTGGTTTCGAAACGGAACAGCCGTTCCGCGAGGGCCACTGGATCAGGTTTGGCAAGGGTGCAGGCCTTGAGGTGCAACTCACCAAGGCGACAGACGATGCCACCGATTTCACCGTTCGAGTCATCGACCTGCTCCATGGCGTTCTCGACTTTCTCGATCGCATGCTCGGCGAGCCCGACCAGCATGGCCGCCGAATCCGGCTGCAGCAGCTCGGACAGGGAATCGGCGACCTGATCGATATTTCCGGCATAGGTGCCGACCTCGCGCCAGTCGATGAAGCCACGAATCTGCACGGCATCGTCAATCGCCCGCCGGAATGCTTTTTCGGCGTTGCCGCCACCGTGTGTCCTCTCCGCTTTGAGCAGAAGAGACTGGAAGAGCCTATCGTCGCGCTGGGCGACGTCCAGCAAAATCTCGACCAATGATTCGGTAGGCTGAGTTTCCAGAAACTGTCGAATATCCTTCCATGGGTCACGGCGCTTGGCCTTGGTCGGCTTTCGTCCGGTACTTTGGACAGGCGCTGAATCGTGCTCGCTGAGCCAAGCCAGTCCGACCGCGACGCAATGCTTGCAGAAATAGCCATCGCCAGCGCGCGGGCAGGTGCAGTCGCCGGCAAGCTCCCCATCTTCGTCCCAGAGTTCGACCTGATAGGTCTCGGTGCCTTCGACTTTGGCAAACACTTTGTCTTCTTGCGCCCGCAGACGCCCGACGGCACCGACGGCGAAATACTCTTCGCCGCGCTGGAAGGCAGTGCCGCCGGCCAGAGCTTCGAGCGCGTTACGATTGATGAGCGTGGCCAGCACCGCTATTACCCTCTTTATTACACTCTTTCACGGTCATTACCTCTTTTGCCAAAGCGCGCATGGTTTTAGCTCAGCCTTTGGTTTGAACTTGGCTCATTCGCCGAGCGCCACAAAGCATAAAACATAGAAAAAATAGCGTGTTACGAATTAACTGAGGCAATATTTGGCTCAAGTCGTCGTGATGACTGGTTCGATTTGGTAGGGTTTGAGCCAAACGGTGGTGAGTCATTTTTCACCTGCCAGTCGGTAGCGAGCGCCGCTTCGCTCCCCCTCCATAACAACCACGGAGAGGCCGACCAATTCCGCCAGCGCACGTTTGAGCTGTGATCGATTCACCTCTTGCCCAATGCGGCTGCTGACTTCACCGATTTTTGACCGTGGATATCGGCGCAAATCTTCACGCACGAGTTCCTGCAAGCGGTGCGGCTCAATACGCAACAGCGAAGCTTGAGCAGGCAGGTATTGGGGTCATCGGCAAAGTACTTTTCGGCGAGCATGCCCAGACGAAGCAATTGCTCGTCGTGCTGGCTCAGCACTGAAAAGTTTGACATGACCGTCTCCCCCGCTTTTACGAACCGCATTTACCGGCTGGCTTTGCTTTTTGTTGGTTTTGGTGCCTTCTGAAGCGCGTGCTGTTCGGCATAGGACAGCACAAGTATCTCAATCATCGAAGCGACCGAGCGGCGCTCGCGTTCAGCCGCCAGCCGCACCAGATCCTTGATCTCGGCAGTGGTACGTATCGACAAGGTTTCAGACTTGTTACGGGCCATGGAAAAATCCAGTAATTGACGGCACCGCAAATGTACTGCCTTTTGTGATCTATGGCAATGTACTTGCCAAATGCGAGAAGGCATATCCTTTCATCTATCCGTTTCTACTGTCGAGGTGCTTGATGAAACTAACCCGCGAAGCGCTCTACGAGCGTGTCTGGCAAAAGCCGATCCGTGAAGTCGCCGCCGAATTGGGAATCTCCGATGTCGGCCTAGCCAAGGTATGTCGCAGAAACGGCATACCTATTCCTCACCAAGGTCATTGGCTGAAGAAACCGGGATCCGCACGGGATCAACTGAGGCCTTCCTTGCCGCCGCCAGTACAAGGGGCGCGCCTGATTTTCGACTTCGAAATCGGCGACCTGAGCATAGAGCGCAAGAGAAATCAGGCTCGCATCGAGGCCGAGCATCGGCTCGCTCTTACGCCGCCCCTGGAGACAATTGACAAATCAGTTGTTCGGCACTTGAAAGAGACTCGAAAATCCATACACCTGCGCAAGACGGACGAACGCGGCATCGTGATCGGCCAAGGCCCTTTGCCTTGGCCGTGCCGGACTGCGCCAGAGAGAGTCGATCGAGGCGTAGCAATTTTGGGACTATTGTGGACACGCCTGCAGTCGCTCGGCTACACGGTAAATCAATCCGAGATGAATACCGCCATGGTCGACTTCAAAATCGATGGTGGCAACTACTGGTTCTGGATTGAAGAACATGCCAGCAAGCATGAGCGGGACTTCACGCCCAAGGAACTGTCAGAAAAGCAAAAGGCGGAAGCCGAACGCCGTTACTTCTTTGCTCCGAATCGGTGGGTCTACACCCCCACCGGCAAGTTGAACGTCAAGCTCGGAAATGGATTTAACGACTACATTGAACGTCGCTGGGCTGACGGTGCGAGCGCAACGCTGGAACAGCGCATCGACGAAATCGTCGCGGGTACCATTGCATTTGCAGCGGCTGAAAAGCGGCAACGTGAAATTCAAGCCATGAAAACTGCCGCCGAAACTGCTCGCAAGTTGCGTATACGTCAAAAACTACAGCGACAGGAGCATGAAAAGCTGAAGATCAAGCAACTTTGCGAAGAATCTGTTGCTTGGTTCGAAGCCCAATCCCTGCGTCGCTACGTCGAGGTTGTTCACAATGCACCGCTGGAACAGCTCACGCAGTTCGAATCCGAAGATGCGAGAGCTACATGGATAAACTGGGCAACATCCAACATCGACCGGCGTGACCCGCTGACAAACGGCCAGGCAGGAACAGAAATTCCCTTGCCAGCTTTGCCGGAAATTCCGTGGACCTACCGATACCAAACTGACGACTTCGAGGACAACCATGAGTCAGATGGACGGTAAGTGCGTTACGAATAGTCTATTTCAGTACGGTGCTGCCTGGCGCTCGGAACTAAAGCTAGACTTTAACTATGTATAGTTTTTCAATCTCATATCTTGAAATTGATTTGATTTTTTGCCATAGTTAGCATATGGCTTTAACTCAATCAAGTAGTTCAATACAGCGCCTGCTCAGCGCCTTGCCGCGCGGCGAGCCCGTCGAGACGTCCACTCTGGCCACGCACGGCGTCTCGCCGCAGCTGGCTTCTTACCTCGCCAAGAGCGGATGGCTGCAGCATCTGTCGCGTGGCGTGTATTTGCTCGTCGGCGACCAGCCAAGCCGTGATGGCTGCCTGATCTTCCTGGCACGACGCACCCGCGGTTTGCATGTCGGCGGCAAAACGGCGCTGGCCTGGCGCGGCGTCAGGCACAACTTGCCTACCCGCGAGCAACTGGAATTGTGGGGTGACCGACCCGTGCGACTTCCCGCTTGGATGACGGCGCACCATCCCTGCAGCTACCAGACCACTCAACTCTTCGATGCCAATCTGCCCGCTGGTTTTGGACTACAGCCACTCCCAGAAACCCCAGCCGGGCCCCTTGTGTCTGTCCCCGAGCGGGCGCTGCTGGAAATGCTGTGCAACGTCGGCAAGCAGCAATCGGTGGAAGACGCCAGGAATCTGACGGAGAGTCTGCACAATCCCCGTCCGGACGTGCTCGACACGCTGCTTACCCATTGCACCCGCATCAAGGTGGTTCGACTGGCACGCCAGTTTGCCGACGAGTTCGAACTGCCCTGGGCGAAGATCGTCCATCCGCACAGCCAGCGCATGGGGAGCGATCGGCGCTGGATGCTTCGCACCCGGAACGGCGAACTTCTGAGCCTGAAGAAATAATGGATCGCCAATACGTCGATGCCGTCCGCCTGCTGCTCGCCGTCGCGCCAATGATTTTCGAGTCGCCGCGCTTTGCACTGAAGGGCGGCACCGCACTCAATCTTTTCGTGCAGGACTTGCCCCGGTTGTCGGTGGATATTGATGTCGTGTTCACGGATCACGCCATGGCGCGCGAACCGGCCCTCATTGCGATCGGCGATGATCTCCAGGCAGCCAAGGCCAAGCTGGAACGCATGGGTTACTCGGCCACGATCCGAAAAACACAAAAGGGCGACGAAGCCAAGTTGCTGGTGGCGGATCAGGCCAGCCAGATCAAGGTCGAGGTGAATTTCGTCTTCCGTGGCACATTGTTGCCCGTGGTGCCACGCACTTTGGTGAGTTCGGCGCGCAAGTCTGTTCACCACCGCGATGGCGTTGCCGGTCCTTGCCATTCCAGAACTGTACGGCAGCAAACTGGTTGCCGCGCTGGATCGCCAGCATCCGCGCGACTGGTTTGATGTGGCTGCCATGATTGTTGACTTTGGCCTCGAAGCCTCAATGGTTGACTGTTTCGTGGCCTACCTCGCCGGCCACAATCGCCCGGTCCATGAGGTGATGTTCTCGAATGACCTGCCGCTGGATGAAATTTTCAACAGCGATTTTGTCGGCATGACCGCTGCCGACATACCGCTGCAACGGCTGATCGAAACACGGCAGCATATCCGTCAGGAACTGCCCAAGGCACTCACTGATGCGCACCGGCACTTCCTGCTTTCTTTCGTGCGCGCAGAACCCGACTGGTCGCTGATGCCATTCGAGCACCTCAAGGACATGCCCGCGATCCGCTGGAAACTGCTCAACCTGGAAAAACTGCGCGCGAACAATAGAACACGGTTCGATCTTCAGTCCACAGAACTCATGGACCGTTTTGAACGCTTTCCGCAGTGAAGCCACTCGATCAACAACTCGCCGACCAGCAGCACGAGTGCGCGCAACTACGCAGCGAAAATGCCCGCCTGATTTCCCTGCTGGAAAAACACGGCATCGCTCATTCCGTCGAGCCGCCTCCGCCGACACCGCCAGCCACGCCCCCTCGCGCCAATTCGCACCTCAGTACCGAACAGAAGATCGCGCTTTTCAGAAAACTGTTCCGTGGCCGCACCGATGTCTACCCGGTCCGCTGGGAGAAGAAAGACGGTAGCAAGGCTGGCTACGCGCCAGCTTGCGGCAACGAATGGAAAGTCAACCTCTGCGACAAGAAACGGGTGAAATGCAGCGAATGCGGCAACCGCCTGCTACTGCCGCTCGCGGATCAGGTGATTTACGACCACCTTACCGGCGAGCATGTCGTCGGGGTTTATCCATTGCTCACCGACGATACCTGCCATTTCCTTGCCGCCGACTTTGACGAGGCCGACTGGCGTGACGATGCCAAGGCCTTTACCGTTTCCTGTCACGAACTGGATGTGCCAGTCGCCATCGAAATATCGCGCTCCGGTGCTGGCGCGCATGCCTGGATCTTCTTCTCATCCGCCGTATCTGCCCGCGATGCGCGCCGCCTCGGTTCCGCCATCATCAGCCATACCTGCGCCAGAACCCGGCAGCTGAAACTCGAATCGTACGACCGGCTGTTCCCCAACCAGGACACGCTGCCCATGGGCGGCTTCGGCAACCTGGTCGCGCTGCCACTCCAGAAGGAGGCGCGAGAAAAGGGCTTCAGCCTGTTCGTCGATGGCGAGCTCAAGCCGCATGCCGATCAGTGGGCATTTCTAGCTACCGTCCGCCGAATGTCGCTAGCGGATCTGGAGTCCACCATCCTGCGCGCTACAGGCGGCGCCCATCCGCTGGACGTGGCGTTCATCACCGAAGAGGACGAACACGAACCGTGGAAGAGGCGGCCTATCCCGAAAAAGCTGCCCGGTCCCTTGCCCGACAAACTCACGGCCGTACTCGCCAATCAGCTTTACTTCGAAAAATCTCAACTGCCACAGGCGTTGATGAACCGCCTGATCCGCCTTGCGGCATTCCAGAACCCCGAGTTCTACAAGGCTCAGGCCATGCGCCGGTCGACGTGGGAATTCCCGCGCGTTATTGGCAGTGCCGAAAACTATCCTCGGCACATTGCCTTGCCCCGTGGATGTCTGGATGCAGCGACCAAGTTGCTCGACGAAAACGGCATCGGACTCGATCTCACCGACGAGCGGTTTTCCGGGGAGTCGCTATCGCTAAAATTCGCCGGTCAGCTCCGCCCCGACCAGGAGAAGGCGGTCAAAGCCATGATGGCCCACGATACCGGCGTCCTCTGCGCGCCAACCGCTTTCGGCAAGACCGTCACCGCGGCGGCGCTGATTGCCCGGCGCAGCGTCAGCACACTGATCCTCGTCCACCGCAATGAACTCCTCAAGCAGTGGCAGGAACGGTTGCACGTTTTTTTGGGGCTGGACAAAGACCAGCTTGGCACCATCGGTGGCGGCAAACGCAGGCCGACGGGGATGATCGACATCGCGTCCATGCAGTCACTTGTCCGTAACGGCGAAGTCAGCGACGAGATCGAGCGCTATGGCCATGTCGTTATCGACGAGTGTCACCATCTCGCGGCACGCTCATACGAAAAATTGTTCAAAGCGTTCAAGGTGCGCTATGTGCTCGGTCTCACGGCAACGCCGATCCGCCGCGACGGCCAGCATCCGATCATCTTCATGCAGTGCGGCCCCATTCGTCATGAAGCCAGCCGGCCCGAAGGAGCGCCAAGATCATTGACGGTGATTCCGCGAACCTTTGCGGCGCAACCGGTCAGCGATCCGGCCATGCCTATTCAGGATGTCTTCCGGCAGCTTGCCAACAGCGCCGAGCGCAGTCGACGGATCGTCGACGATGTGCTCCACGCCTATCGATCCGGCCGCAGCATCCTCATACTCACCGAGCGTACCGAGCACCTCGCCACATTGGAGCAGGTCCTTGCCGGACAGATTGAAAATCTGTTCGCCTTGCATGGCCGCATGTCCGGGAAACAACGCACCGCGCTATTGGCGGCGCTTGAAGCCTTGCCGGGCGATGCTCCGCGCGTATTGCTTGCTACCGGACGACTGGTCGGTGAAGGTTTCGATCACCCACCGCTCGATACGCTGATGCTGGCCATGCCGATTTCGTGGAAGGGCACCTTGCAGCAATATGCCGGCCGCCTGCATCGCGAACACGCCACCAAGTCGGATGTGCTGATCTACGACTACGTCGACACTGGTAACCCGGTGCTCGAACGCATGTGGGAGAAGCGCCAGCGCGGCTACAAGGCGATGGGTTATCGGGTAGGGTCAGAGCAGGAATTGGCACTGCCGCTGTCCTGACGCCCTTTGCGTCACCTCGGCCACCTGCAGAGTGTCAGCCGTGTCTCTGCGGTACGGCATTTGACCTGAACTCAACTATCGCGCACCTGCACAGCACCTACAGAGGATCTGAAACACGCCGGCCATGCCGCCGGCCGAATCGCACTCGAAGAGGGCTTGCAGTCGTTTCCCAGCATCGATACCATGGCTGATCGCTGGAACCTGTTTGTAGACTATGTCCGCGAATACCATGGCTTCGGACGCATGGAGTTGATCACGCCCGACGTGGTCATTGCCTATGGCGAGCGTGCATTTATAGATTATTTTTGCTGGCTTTTTTGTTAGTGCACCGTACAGACCATACACGGGTCAAATGAGCGAACTACATGCTGCACCGCAATCGGGGCAGCTTGGTCTAGCTCCTGTGCCTGAATTCCGACAAGAGCCTGCTCCAGCGCACCAGACACTCCAGCGGCATCACGCGGGGAAAAATTCCAGGTGGTGGGAGCGACGATCTGGTAATTATGCAATTTTCCATCACGCACCTCCAGCCAGTGCCCCAAGCTACCGCGTGCGGCCTCGATCAGACCCATGCCGTGCCCGTTTTCCATAGCCATGCCAGGCAGGCAGAATGGTGCGCCGTGACATATTTCCTTGATCCAGGCTTCCATCGCAGGCAATACCAGTGCGATCTCCAGCAGGCGTGCCACCACTCTTGCCGTTACGCTACCGCCATGACGCTTAACCAGATCAAGCAGCAAAGGATGTCCCGCCACCATTTGCCGAGCCAGCGCGCCTGTTTCCACCACACGACCACCCAGCCGGGGCGCCTTGCACCAGGAATAGGCGCCGGGCTTGTCAGGCCGGGGCAGAGTATAGCCCTCGGCCGGCGACAGCGCCGCATCCCCTTCCATCCAGCTGTGGCTCACATCCTCCCGGATGGAAGCCGCATCGAACGCTTGCCTGCCGCCGTCCCACACGCCGGGGGAAAACATGGCCGTATCCCCATCGCCATACGCACCGTAACTCATGAAACGGTTCGTTGCCTGTCCCAAACGCTGCAGGTCCAGATCGTAGGCAATGGCGATGAAGCGGGCAAAATCGGAGCGCGTGGCATGCGACTTCATCCAGAGCAAGAGGGCTGCTTCCGAATCAAGGGCCGCGATACTCTCCAGTCGATCACCGAACAGGGTCCGTTCGAGGAAGGCACGAAATTCAGCCAGCAGCATCACGATTCGCAACTGCTCCGCCGCCTCCAGCGGGCAAGCCGACCCGCCCGGTTGCAGAGACAACGTATGCGGCCATTTACCGGCCAGGTAACCCATCAGATGCATGAACTTGTTGCGCGCAGGCAGTGCATCGGCGGTAGCACTCCCTGACACCGCCTTGAAACGCGATTCGGTTTCCGCGAACCACGATCGATCACGATATTCAGCGCGTGCGAAATCCGGCATGAAATACAGGTAAAAATGGCTCAAGTGATCGGCCAGATTCTCCGCCGCCAGCGTGAGCCTGGCCGCCAATTGCCCGTTCCTCGGCGCCACCAACCCCATGGCCTGAGCCAGTGCCTGCGCTGCCGCCGCCGACTGCGCCACCGAACAGATGCCGCAGATACGTGGCACGTAAACCAACGCATCGAGTGGATGCTTGTCATGCAATATCTGCTCGAAGCCGCGATACATCGGTGAATTGACATAGGCTGCACTCACCCGCCCATCGGCAATCTCAAGCGTCACTTCCAGGTCACCCTCCACCCGGCTGAAGGGGCCAATCACGCGTCGGCTGTTCACTTCCACCTCGTGCGTTTGACTGCAGGGCTCACGACCAGATGATCAGCCACGGCATTGTCCTTGACCCGCTTCGGCGTAGCCGACTTTGACAACGCTGCCAGCGCCACGAACCAGGCTTTTGGCATGTCGGTTGGCAAGCCCACCGGAATACCGGCAACCTTGGGTGTCTCAGCAAACGGATGACCCGGTTCTTCAAAACCAGGCTCGGTGCAGGACACGCAGGCATAACCGCCACGGGTGCAGGAACCCTCGCCGTTCCAAAGACGAATATTGCAATCCGCATGGGCCTGCGTGCCCTTGCAGCCCAGGTTTTCCATCAGGCAGCCAAGATCGGATGACTTCTTCGCACTGGCCTTGAATTCATAATACTCATTGCGAGGGCAGCCATGGTGCACCAAGTGGTCGGCATACAGACGCGGACGTTGGACGCTGTCGAGCGAGCTGAGGTGCAACAGGTTGGCGGCTAAGGCGGCCAGGGTTTCGGTCACCCAGTTGGGATGGGTTGGACAGCCGGCGATGTTGACTACCGGCAGGCCACTACCAGACCGATAATTCTGACCCAGCAGACCGCCCGCGATGTCGGACTCGAACTGCAAGCCACAGGCATCGGTCGGGTTGCAGCCACCTGCGGTAATGCCGCCAAAAGCCGCGCAACTGCCAACCGCCACGGTATGGCGGGCGACGCCCGCCAATCGCTCCACCAACGCCATCATCGACTCACCACTGGCGGTACGATGGAAGCCGCCTCCCCCCTGCGGTCCGCGCAGCACGGCACCCTCCAGGCACAGAATGTCCAGCCGGGTGGTGCCATTGGCACAGCTCTCCCAGATGCTGCGCGCCTCTTGCGCACTGGCTTCCGAGATCGAAGGATGCCACAGCAGATTGATGCCGAGGCCCGCCAGGGTTTCGAACAGCTTGCTGCAATCGGCACCCAGCCAGGACTGCGTGCAGCCACCGCAGCCGCCCGATTGCAACCAGAGCAGATTAAGCGGCGCAGTCATTCTTTGCGATCCAGGCCGTATCGCGACAACTTGCTGCGCAAGCCAACGCGCGACAGGCCAAGCTCACTCGCCGCGCGCGTCTTGTTCCATCGGTGCCGAATCAGCGTCTCGCGCAGCACGCGTGCCTCCAGTGCCTCCATGCGGTCTTTCAGGCTGCCATCGAGCCCTGCCAGCACGCTCATCTCGGACGCATCTTCCACCGGGGCCGCTTGCAGCACCCGCGCCGAAAACAGATGTGCGCCAATATGCGGGTCTTCCGACAATGTCAACGCACGCAAGATCTCGTTGTGCAATTCGCGCACGTTGCCCGGCCAATGATAGCGCGTGAGGCAATCAATTGCCTCCGGGGTGAAGCCGGCCGAATCCCGACCCACGATCGAGCACGCCAAGGCGAGCAAATCAAAGGCAATCAACGGAATGTCCATGCGGCGCTCGCGCAGGGCCGGCACCGGCAACACGAACTGAGTCAACCGATAGTAAAGATCCTCACGGAAACGCCCGTGCCGCACCTCGTCTTCCAGATTGCGGTTGGTGGCGGAAATGATGCGCACATCCACTTGACGCGTGCGCGAACTGCCTACCGCGCGAATCTCGCCTTCCTGCAACACGCGCAACAACTTGACCTGGAACGCGGGCGAGGTATCGCCAATTTCATCGAGAAAAATAGTCCCGCCATCGGCCTGCTCGAACAAGCCGATCCGGTCTTCAAAGGCTCCGGTGAAACTGCCGCGTTTGTGGCCGAATAATTCCGACTCCAGCAAGGTGTCGGACATGGCGCCGCAGTTTTCGATGACGAAAGCGTGCCCAGCCCGTGGGCTGCTGAAGTGTATGGCCCGCCCCAGCAATTCCTTGCCGGTACCCGACTCGCCGCTGATGTGCACGCTGATGTCACACCCGGCGACACGCAACGCCTGATCCACCACGCCATTCAACGGGCTGGCAGCGGCACGGGTGATGCGAGAAAACTCGAAGTGATTGCGCAGTGTTTCCTGCTTCGACGCCACCCGTTGACGCAGCACGGGTTCGGCGGTTCGCAGTTCCAGGTGCAAGCGCTGGGTCTGTTGCTGCAGGTCGTATAGCTGGGCGGCTGCCCGCACCGTAAGCAGCAGCGTGTCCGGATGCCATGGCTTGAGAATGTACTGGTAGATTCCCGCCTCGTTGATGCCGGCGATAATGTCCTCTGTTTCGGTGTAGCCGGAAATGATGATACGCACCGAATCCGGCCAGCGTTCACGCACCTGTTGCAGGAACTCGACGCCGCTGGTTTCCGGCATGCGCTGGTCGCACAGGACCACCTGCACGAATTCCCGCTCCATGATGGCAAGGCCCTCCGCAGCACTCGAGGCCGTAAGCACGCCAAACTCTTCCTCCAGGGTACGCCGCAGCGACTCCTGCGAACGCACCTCATCGTCGATGACCAGCACCATGGATTGCGCCACCATCAGCAGATTCTCGGCAGCTGTTCACCTGCCAGCCAGTCAACCACACGGCGACCGCCCAGGCGGGTCGTCATTTGCACGAAGCCATGCGCGTCCTGCTCAACCACGCCGATGATGGCGGATTTCTGTCCCAAGGGGTGTGCCCGCATCACCGCCAGCAAGCCTTGCGCATCTTCTGGCGCGCAGATCGCCACCAGCTTGCCTTCGTTGGCAACATACAGCGGGTCGAGTCCGAGCAACTCACAGGCAGCCATGACCGGCGTATTCACAGGAATGGCAGACTCTTGCAACATCATGCCCACGCCAGACTGCCGGGCAATTTCATTAAGCGTGGTGGCGAGCCCCCCGCGCGTCGGATCGCGCAAGGTCCGTAGTGTCGCACCGCTGTCGAGCATGGAGTGGATCAGGCCATGCAGGGCGGCACTGTCGGACACGATGGGTGCATCGAAACTCAGATTTTCGCGTTGCGACAGGATCGCCATGCCATGATCGCCTATGGTGCCGGACAACAGAATCTGATCCCCCGGTCGGGCCTGGTTTCCAGACAGGGTGATGCCGTCTCGCATGACGCCGATACCGGTGGTCGTGATGAACACGCCATCGCCCTTGCCCTGTTCGACTACCTTGGTATCGCCGGTGACGACCGGTACGCGAGCCGCAATAGAAGCACGGGCCATGCTGGCAACGATGCGCTGCAGATCGATCAGCGGATAGCCCTCTTCCAGGATGAAGGATGCCGCCAGATACAACGGAATAGCCCCCATCACGGCGACATCATTGATGGTACCGTGCACGGACAGCGAGCCGATATCGCCGCCGGCGAAGAACAACGGCGACACCACATGGCTGTCAGTGGCCATCACCAACCGCCCCTGCAACTGCGGCAGCAGTGCACCGTCATTACCCTGTGCCAGGTATTCGTTGCCAAGCGCTGCGGCGAACAACTCGTCGATCAGTTGCGCCATGGCGCGTCCACCGCTGCCATGACTCATGTCAACGCAACCATGCTTGATGTCCAGGGGACGGGAATAGCCGGATTCAGGTTTGCTCAAGTTTGATTCCTTCAGGCATATATTCTGGTTAATCCTGCTTTGTTGACACTAAGCCTTTGGCCACTGCTTCGCACCTTAACATTCGCAGCCCTCATGTTAGCCTACTCCGCAACCAGCTCGGCTGATACTCTGAATCGACCGTAAGTGTAGTGGGCGGCACACGCTCCCTCGGACGACACCATGCAAGAACCGACCGGGTTTTCCGGGGTGCAGGCGGTGCCGAAAATGCGGCAGTCCTGGGGCCGTTTCTCGCCGCGCAGGATGGCGCCGCATTCGCAGGCCTTGTTGTCGGGCACGGCCAGGTAAGCCAGGTCGAACTTCCGTTCCGCATCAAAGGCATGAAATTCCGGACGCAGTTGCAATGCGCTGTCGGGAACAGAGCCGAGACCCCGCCATTCAAAAGAAGATCGCAGCTCGAAAACGCCAGCCACGATACCTTGCGCCTTGAGGTTGCCCTCCCTCGTCACGGCGCGGGTGAATTCATTTTCAACCGCAGCACGCCCATCGTTGACCTGACGGATCAGCATCAGGATCGCCTGCATCACATCCAGCGGCTCGAAACCGGCTATCACTACCGGCTTGCCATAATCGTCGGCGAACGGTTCATAGGGCCGACTGCCAATCACGGTAGAGACGTGCGCCGGGCCGACAAAACCATCCAGTGGCACGCTGTTGCCATGTTCCAGCCCTTCCACCGCCAGGATTGCGTGCATGGCTGCAGGGGTCAACACGTGATCGCACAGGATACTGAAGTTCTGCAAGCCCTCAGCCGCAGCCTGTTGAATAGCGACCGCCGTCGGCGGTGTGGTGGTTTCAAAACCAATGGCAAGAAAAACAACCTCACGGCTCGGGTTGTCGCGCGCGACTTGCAACGCATCCTGGGTGGAGTACACCATGCGGATGTCGGCGCCGCGCGCCCTAGCCTTCTGCAAGGACAGATTATGGGACGCCGGCACACGCATGGTGTCAGCATAAGTGCACAGGATCACGCCATGCTCCTGCGCCAGACGAATGGCCTGATCCACACGGCCGATGGGCAACACGCATACCGGGCAACCGGGTCCGTGGATCATGCGCACGTTATCCGGCAACAGGTCAGTCAGACCGTAACGCGAGATGGCATGGGTATGGCCGCCGCAGAACTCCATCAGTCGATAACTGCGACCTGGCTGCGCTTCACGCGCGATGTTTGTTGCGATATTGCGGGCCAATTCGCCATCACGGAATTCATCGATATATTTCATGATCCGCTTCCGGCCAGTTCGCTGCGCAACTCCTCCAGTTCGCCCATCTCGGCAAAGGCTGCCAACGTGCGTATTGCCTCTTCCTCGTCAAGCTTGTGCAAGGCATAACCGACATGCACGATGACATAGTCGCCAACCCCGGCATCTTCCACCAGCGCCAACGAGATTTCCTTGCGCACCCCACCCAGATTGACTATGGCGTTGCCTGGCGGCACTAACTGTTCGATACGGGCGGGAATGGCGAGACACATTGTTTAGTTTCCTTAAGTTAATTGCTGCATGGCGACCCAAGCCTGACCCAGCGAGATGCCGCCGTCATTGCTTGGTGCCTGTCGCGCAGTGAGCACCAGCAACCCTTGCGCCGACAATCTCTGACCGAGGTCCGCGCTCAGTATGCCATTATGAAAGCAGCCGCCACCAAGTACGACGATATCCAGACCCTGCCGGCGCGCGGCATGGACCGCCCAGACGCTGAGTCCCTCGGCCAGCGTAGCATGCAATAGCGCGGCGCCGTAAGCGGCATCCCGGCAGTCGGACAACGTCGCGAGTAGCGGATGGAAATCAAGCACGCCGTCCTCACCCAACCAATAGCCCTGCGCCAGCGGAGCGATTCGACCATGACGCTGTGCCAGGCCCTCCAGTAACATGGCAGCATGGCCCTCGTAGGATTGCAGTTCCAGCACCCCCAGCAGTCCGGCGGCGGTATCGAACAGGCGTCCAGCACTGGAAGTCGCGCTACAGTTAAGTCCGCGTTGCAGCATGGTTGCAATCACCCCCGCCCCGTCCTGCTGCGGGAATCTCGACACAATTTCATCGCCGCGCCCCATCCTGTGCAGCACCGACGCGGCCATGCGCCATGGCGCACGCGCGGCCGCATCACCGCCCGGCATGGCAAGCGTTGCCAGATGGCCGAGACGGCTGAATTGGCCGCCCTCGACCTGCAGCAGTTCGCCACCCCAGGCCATGCCATCAACACCCAGGCCGACGCCATCGAGCGCCAACCCGAGTACAGGCTGTTGCACGCCGTGCTCGGCACACACGGCAGCAATATGAGCATGGTGGTGCTGCACCGCAACTAGCGGTAACCCATGCTGCCCGGCATAACGCTCTGCAAACTGAGTACTGTAAAAATCGGGGTGCAGGTCGTGCGCCACTACCTGCGGCGTGACTTCAAGGATGGCGCAAAGGTGCTGCACAATCTCGTCCAGCATGCGACGCGTGCCGGCATGGTCAAGGTCGCCGATATGCTGCGAAAGAAAAGCCTCCTTGCCTCGAGTCACGCACACCGTGTTTTTCAGCCAGGCACCGCAAGCCAGTACCGATGGACCAGAACACGGCAAGGTGATGGCGCGCGGTACGAAACCACGCGCACGCCGCACGAAGGTGGGAGCATTCCCCTGCCAGCGCATCACGCTGTCGTCAACACGGTACAGGATGCCACGGTCATGCGTCAGATACGCATCCGCCAGACCGGCAAGTTGTGTCCTTGCCTCGGCATCATCCTTCACCAGAGGCTCACCGCCGGGATTGGCACTGGTCATCACCAGCGCATGAGGCGTCGCATCTTCCATCCATGCCATGCCATCCGGCCGACCCAGCAATTCATGAAACAACAGATAATGTAGCGGCGTAGAAGGCAGCATAATACCGATGTTGGACAGGCCGGGAGCCACCTCAGGCAATTCCAGGTCACAGCCTTCCGTCTTCGACAGCAACACGATCGGGCGCTCGCCCGTTTGCAGCAACCGCGCCTCATCAACGTTCAGTTCGGCATAAAGACGCGCCGAGGCACAGTTCAGTAACATCACGGCAAAAGGTTTTTTCTCGCGCCGTTTGCCATTGCGCAGGCGAGCCATGGGGGCGGCGTTGCTGGCCATGCACACCAGATGAAAACCACCCAGCCCCTTGACCGCAATCACCTGCCCTGCAGCCAGAGCAGTGACACTGGTAGCAACGGGATCGTTGGTCGCCACCTCCAGCCAATCTGCATCAAGCAAACGCAACTGCGGCCCGCAGACAGGGCAGGCATTCGGTTGGGCGTGGAAACGGCGATTCTGCACCGAATCATATTCCAACTGGCAGGCAGGGCACTGCGTGAACTCCGCCATGCTGGTCATGGCACGGTCATAAGGCAGACGCGCGATCAGGGTATAGCGCGGCCCGCAATGGATACAGTTGATGAAAGGATGGCGGTAGCGCCGGTTCTGGGGATGCAGCATTTCGGCCAGGCATTCCGGGCAGGTCGCCGTATCGGGCGCGATGGCCGTCACTACCGCGCCGCCGCCGCTGGCCGTTATGCTAAAACCACGCAGACCAGTTGGGGCCAATGCGAGATCCAGCGTGACTGTTTCCACCCGCGCCAACAGGGGTGGTTCGCTTTGCAGTCGTGCAACCAGATCCATCACGCGCTGTTGTGCGCCTTCAAGGGCGATCTCCACCCCGGCGCCGTCGTTGCGCACCCACCCGGCCAGATCCAGTTCCTGCGCCAAGCGGTAAACGAAAGGGCGAAAGCCCACCCCCTGCACCTGGCCTTGGACCCGAATCTGGGCATGCACGGTGGCAGTCATGCGCAATATTCAGTCTTGCGCCACCAGTTGCGCCAGCTTCGCTTGTCGCGATGCGGCGGTCTGCAGACAGCCTAGCGTAATCCACGCCAGCCACTCGTCCATCCCCTCGCCGCTGCTGGCAGAGGTACGGATGACCCGGATATCCGGGTTTACCCGACGTGCGTTCTCAACGGCGAGATCGGCATCAAACTCAAGATGAGGCAACAGATCACACTTGTTGAGCAGCATCACGTCCGCCGCGCGGAACATATCCGGATACTTGAGCGGCTTGTCCTCGCCTTCCGTCACCGACAGGATCGCGACCTTATGTGCCTCGCCCAAGTCAAAGCCGGCCGGGCACACCAGATTGCCGACATTTTCGATCAACAGCAGACTATCGTCCGGCAACGCCAGTTGCCCTATGGCGCGGCCCACCATATGGGCATCCAGATGACAACCGCGCCCGGTGTTGATCTGGATGGCAGGCGCTCCAGTAGCACGGATGCGCGCAGCGTCATTGTCGGTCTGCTGGTCGCCTTCGATCACCGCCAACGGCAAACGACCGTTAAGCGCGATGATGGTTTTCACCAGCAGCGTGGTCTTGCCGGAGCCGGGACTGGACACCAGATTGAGTGCGAATATGCCATGCCCGATGAAATGAGCACGGTTATCACGGGCGTAGGCATTGTTCTTATCCAGAATATCACGCTCGATCTTCACCATGCGCGCTTGGCTCAGGCCGGGGGCATGGGATGCAGTCGCGCCGATGCCAGCGGTTGCATGCGAATGCGGATGTGGATGATCATGTTCGTGACTATGATCATGTTCATGCGTGTGGTCATGATCGTGCGCCGTGCCATCGGCATGCACATGGTAATGTGGCCCATGCTCATGTTCGAGCGCCTGACCGTCTATCCTGGTTTCACCTGCCCCGCATCCGCATGTCCCGCACATAATATTGGCTCCCTAGTAGACTTCCAGTTCCTTGACTCGCATTTCACTGCCAGCCGTAACCTGCACCTGATGGCTTCCGCACTGCGGACAGGCGCCAAACAGCTCTGTCATGGCAACCGTTTCGGCACATTGCATGCACCATCCCTGCCCTGGTAACTCTATGATCTCCAACCGGGCTTCATGGGCCAAACTGTCGCGCGTCACCACCTCCAGGCAAAAACGAAGGGCTTCTTTTTCAACCCCCGCCATCTGGCCAAGTTCCAGCCATATCGTCTTTACGCCAGTGAAGCCCTGACTGAGCGCTGCATCCTCCAGCAGTTGCAGCACGCCTTCGGCCAGCGACATCTCATGCACGGCACACCTCCACACTGTATTCCACACAAGGGTCGAGCGACAACACCTGTACCGCAGCCAAACATTTCAACTGATCCGCATCGTCGACCTGCATGCCAACCAAACCCTGCACCAGTACACCCTGCGGGTGAAAATTCCATTCGGTGGGCGCAACTATCTGGTAATACACCACACGCTCCTCAAGCAACTGCACCCGATGCAGCAGCAAGCCGCGTGCTGTTCGTACCACAGCCAGCCCCTCTCCATCCGCTGTCCGCGTACTGTCCAGGCGGGCAAGGCCTCCATCCCCGACGATATCCAGCATGTCAAGTATTCGCGCCAGCAGGCGTGCCAGCAGCCGCGATGGCCGCTGCAGCAGCACGTCCCGCAGCAGGGGCGTATCGGTATAATAGCTGAGCGCGCCAGTTTCCGCCGGCACCCCGCCATCATGCGGCTGCAGTGCAAAATCCACACCCCGTTGATCGGCCGTAGCCAAGCTGGCCTGCTCCGCCGACCAATCCGGCAACCAGGCATTGGTTGGAACAGAAGCTCGGTCCATCTGCTCCAGTGCAGCGAGCAGCCTCGCCGCCGGACTGCTTCCTGCCCGCCACCATAATTGCAAGGCATCCAGGCTGGAGCATGACAACCACTCCGCAGCAGTCATCCCCAACCAGCGGTGTTCGAACTCCTGGCGCACGATCCGCAGGTCGGACTGACCTGCAACGATGCCGCGCAGCATGCCATACCAGCGCACGAAATCTTTCTCTGCCTTAGACAGGCCCAACAGTAGAGGCCAGTCCAGCAGTAATCGCCACAGATGCTCTTGCAACGCCTCACAGGCGACGGCAAGCTGCAGTTCCGCTCGCGCCGGATGTGCCCGGTCCTGTGCTGCAGCGATTGCCAGCGCCGCTGCCGCACCCTGAGCGTGGCCACAGATGTTGAACAGCAAGCGTGCTGTCTGTTCGGCACCCTGCGCGGTTTGATCCTGTAACAGAACGGACGCCTGCGGACGCGTGGAAGCAATAGCTACCTGCCGCACCTTTTGACCATCCCAACCGATGCAGAGGCTCAGCCTGCCGCCATCCGCCATGTTCAGCGCCCCACAAATGGCGCACGCAGAAAATCGCGCCGGCTGACAGGTTTGTTGGCCAGAGACTCACCCTGGAGTCGCGTTTGTTCGAGCATATCGGTTAATTGATGCTCATGCGCATGTTCTGTTTTTTCCTCGGCAAACAGTTCAGTCACAATCTTTTGCGCCACCGTGATGGCCTGCTCATGACTGGCAAATTCGTCCACCGGTGAGATCAGCGGGCAAATGTGGCAAGTGCCAAGTTCGGCTTCATTCAATCCCATGAATTCGTAGCTGCCGGAGGGAAATTCCCAGTTCTGTTTTTCATCCAGCCGCAATACCTGGAGTGCCAAATCCGGGCCAGGCAGCAGTACCAGATTAATCATCCAGGGCGTCACCAGTACCCCAATCCAGCGTCCCTGCCACAAGCGAAAACCGACCGCTTCGACATGCAGCGAACGGTTGAGAATGGGCACGTCCTGCATGCGGGTGGCTAAAATATGAGCAAACACCTGTTGCAGGCGTTCAACCGGGCTATCCTCGTCCTCGCTCAAGATCAAGACGCCTCCAACACCATAAACTTGTGCTTCTCGGCATCGCAGTTGGGGCAACGCCAGTGATCCGGCAAGCCTGAGAACGGCGTACCGGGGGCTATATGCCACACCGGATCGCCCGCCTGCGGGTCATATACCCACCAACAGATGCCACACTCCAATAAAGTGGCAACATCGAGCCGGCTATCGTCGCCCAGATAGGAGCCTTCGAACATGCTCACGCCGGATCCTCCTCCTTATCCTCTGCAAACATCACCGCCAGCCACTCGCCCAGACGCTCTATGCTGTCGGCATAATCCTCAGCCGCAGCCTGCGCAACTTCAGGCACGTCGGTCACTTCCAGCGTGTTGAGGATGATCTGATCCATGCTGTTAAAATACTGTACCCACCAGACGTGACGCAGACCCGTACTGGTGATGCGGCAGTTGCCATAACCGCGCGACAATACGGTGACCGAACCCGCACCCAGCGACTGGGCCAGATAATCCAGATCTTCCGGCGACATCGGCAACAAGGAAAGATTCAACACATGAGTGGCCTGCCCAACGGAGAAATTGCGTGACCGATCCAGCAACTCATTGAGCACGGCCGGCGAATTCATGATGCCGGACGGTAAAGGGATGGGCTGCGCGCTGAAGCTCGCTGCAAATTCAGCCGATTGTGGTACCACTTGAGGAATCCCCCCGGCCTCAATAAAATCGCGCACCACTTCCCCGCCGGTTGACAGTTCCTGCACCCGCCAGATGCCGGCGAAAATGGACTCCTGAATACGAAAAGCCACCGGCTCTCGCACCAGAATGCTGACCTCGCCGTGACCCAGCGACTGATTAATCAACGCCTGCACTTGGGGTGCCACCTCGGCCAACTCAATCCGTGGCCGAACCGGGTCCTGAGATCCCACTTCACCCATCAGCGTGTGCAGCTGTTGCAACAAGCCGCAGACTGATGCCAGCGTCTGCGGATCAGCTTCGAGGTGATGACTGGGCATGGAGAAAGTCTCCATGGCGCTCGGCATCGGCAAAAACTCTGCCTCCTCTTCCTCGGGCTGGGATCCGGGACCGAAGGGGACGACGGGAATGGGAAAGTCTCTCATTGAAACTCCTAATGACAATCTGAGGCATTAACGGTCATTACCGCAATGCCGATGGAGGGAGCCCGTGAAACGGGTTGTTGCAGCATCGCCCGACATTCCGCGACCAGTTCACTCCAGTCGCGCAGGCCTTCGATGACCCCGACATATTCGCCATCGCGTAAAAATAACAACGCCGGCATGCGCTTGATACCGAAACGTGGTTGCAACAGCCTTGCCGCCTCCGGTCGCAGCACGCCGGCACGCAGCGCAGTGCCAATTGCCGCCAGCAAATCGGGCAGTATTACCGTCAAATCCCAGCTCTCTGCCACCTTGTCGGGCTCTTCGGTCAGCAACACCACACCATCCCCTGTGGCCTGCATGAAGGCATCAAACCCTTCCATAGCAAGCTCTGTAACACCATGCTGAGTGACCAGCCGATCCAACAGGCCGGTAAATTTATCGCTCATGGCGGAACGCGCCGGCGTCCACACGAAGGGTTCGGTCATCAGATTTTTTCCTTTTGCAGGTGTAGAGGGAGTTGCGGCTCACGATTGACCAGATCGGCGAAGCAGTGGTCGAAATTGGTTCCGCCTGCAGCCACCTCACTCAAGGCATCAAGTGCGGCATCTATCATTGACGCGCGTTCGGCAGAGATCAGTTCGCGTGCAGCACCGAGAAACGTCAGCAGCCATTGCCCCGCCAGCACTTCCCCAACCAGCATGGTATTGATGCGCTGCCGCCCGTCACGACCTTCGCACCAGGCGAACACGCCTTCGATCTCGACCACCTGCATTGGTATGCCCAGGCACATGACTAATCCTTTGCCATGCCGGTCAGCACGCGGTCGTCGCCAAAGCGGCAGGCCTGTTCGGCAGTGGGTCGACCCTCCTCGTAGAGATCCATCGCCAGGATAGCACTACTGAGGCTGCCATCCGCCAAGGGCACCGCACGTTTTTGATAGGAAATTCCCCAGCGCGTCATCCATTGTAGCGCGATGTCCAGCGAGGCCTCGATCTGCGCCTTAACCACAGCGCGCAGGCTGCCGCCATAATCGTCCAGTTCCTCCGGTTGCACGCCGATCAGCACCATGGATTCCGGCAACTGCTCAAGCAATGCGGCGCTCATGATGACTTCCTGAAAACCAGTCTGATGCAGGCTCATCTTCTTGACGCCCATGAAGCGTGGCACGTCACCATCCACCGCCACCACCATCTCGCCTGGCGTCATGCTGTAATCCACCGCATCAAACACGATCAATCGACGCGCATCTTCGATATAGGGCAACAAATAAAGGCCTTGGGTGCCACCGTCCATCAGTGTGACATGGTCGCCAAACTCGTAGGCTGCGTTAAGTGCCTCAACGCAACGCACCCCGAAGCCCTCGTCGGCCCACAAGATATTGCCTATGCCCAGCACCAACAGTTCGGTATTTTTCATCGCAAACTCGACATGTAACGGATACTGTAACACAGCAGGGATCATGCCAATCCGACGAAAAATAAATGCTATTTGGAAACAGCCTGTTAACGGTGGGCACGAAACGCAGCCCGAACAAAAGTGAAAACTAAGTTTCCGTTATGTGGAATTTGTGGAAGTTATTTGATCTGCCGGTAATAGGCCTGCCGAGCCAGATGCAAATCCCAGGCGAACTGCAGTTGCAGCCAGAACGCCACATCGGTGCCGAAGAATTGCGCCAGACGCACTGCGGTATCCGGCGTGATAGCGCGCTTTCCGCACACCAACTCATTGACCCGTCGTCGAGAAATACCCAACGCACGGGCCAGTCCATCCTGGGAAATTTTGCCCGGCTGCAAATAGCGCGTCTCCAGGAACCGCCCGGGCTGCATCGGCACCCGCTGCACCGACCAAAAAAAACGCGGGTGTTGTCCACTCGCGTTTAGATCTGCATGAATTGTCATATATTGACGATGCTTAAGGTTCAAGCCATATTCATTCCCGGAAGGTGCGGGTACCGCTGATCATGCTGCTGATCACAGTTTGACGCGACATGAATTCCCAGCGCAACGCGGCATAGATATGAATCATGATGAAAATCACGATGCCCCATGCCGCCAGATGATGCCAGCTGTGCACGCTCTGGCTCTGTCCGAACAGCGGAATCACCCAAGATGTAAACAGGGCGTGTGACCAGTGACCTTCCTGCGCACCCTCACCATAAAGCGCGAAGCCGGTCACGATCATGAACAGGCCGCCCACGGTGATAGCCAGATACATGCACAGGTGTGCCAGTGGATTATGTCCCACATATTTTTGCGTCAGCTTTTCGAAGAAAAAATACCAGCGTAGCTCATGCCAGATCCCAGCCCACCATTTGGCATCGTTCAGTGGCAGCAGAAACAGTTGCCTGGCGTGATGATTACCCACCACGGCCCAGTAGAGGCGAACCAGAAAACCGATGGCAAATACGTAGGCAGCAGTAAAGTGGGTGAAGCGAATATAGCCCATCAGGAAATTATCACTCGCCTCGCCACCTACGCTGGGCAACGGACTCGCAATCAGATAACCGGTCACTGCCAGCACCACGATGGAGAGCGCGTTTATCCAGTGCCACAAGCGCACCGGAGCCTCATACACATACACGGTATTGCCGGCCGCAGTTTCAAGGTCGGCATTGCTTGCTATATCAACAGACATGATTCGCTCCCCTTAACGTACTGTGACCTGGGTCAGCTCGCTACCGTCTGGCGTCATGACATGGGTGGAACATGCCAGGCAGGGGTCGAAGCTGTGCAAAGTGCGCAGGATTTCCAGCGGCTGATCGGGAACCGCCAGTGGCGTATCCATCAAAGACGCCTCGAACGCTCCGATCTGACCCTTGGGGTCGCGCGGACCACCGTTCCAGGTGGTTGGCACCACGCACTGATAATTGTCGATTTTAGTATCCTTGATCTTGATCCAGTGCCCCAGCGCGCCTCGCGGGGCTTCAGTAAAGCCGGCACCACGGGCTTCCTTGGGCCAGCTGGCAGGATCCCACTTCTCGACATTGGCAGTAGCCGAATCGCCAGCCTTCAAATTGGCAATCAACTTATCAAACTGCTCCGTCTGCAACTTCGCACAATACAAGGTTTCGATGCCACGAGCGGCAGTGCGCCCCAGCGTGGAAAACAGCGCCGTCACCGGCAGATCCAGTTTGTGCAACACGCCGTCTATGGTTTCCTTGATGAACGGGAACTGCTTGGGCTGCAAATAACCCAGCACCATGCGCGACAGAGGGCCGACCTCCATGGCATTACCACGCCAACGCGGCGCCTTGATCCAGGAATACTTGGCAGATTCGTCCAACTCCTCGATTCGGGTCTTGGTTCCTTTAGTTTTTGGGCCAAGCTCGAAATTCGGCTCGGTGATGCCATCGAACGGATGCAAGCCTTTCGTTTCATCCGGGTATTTGTACCAGGAATGGGTGACGAACTCCTGAATCTGCTCCGGATCGTTAAGATCCACTTCATGGATCTTGGACAGATCGCCGTTGATAATGGCGCCGCGTGGGAACAACAGGTTGGCCGCGGTGTAATCATTGGCACGCTGTGGAATATCACCGTAGGAAAGCATGTTCTTGCCCGACAAGCCACCGCCGAAACCCCATCCCTTGTAGAACGTGGCGATCGCCAGGAGATCAGGCAAATAGACCTTTTCGATGAACTCGCGCGAACGGTCGATGATGCTCTTCACCTGATTGAGGCGCTCCATGTTGATCGCACCACCCGCACCGGTATCATTGATGTTGATGGCGCACGGCACACCCCCCACCAGCCAGTTCGGGTGCGGATTCTTGCCACCGAAGATGGTATGTATCTTGACGATTTCCTTTTGGAAATCGAGCGCCTCCAGATAATGCGTCACCGCCATCAGATTAGCTTCAGGTGGCAGCTTGTAGGCCGGGTTACCCCAGTACCCATTCATGAACGGGCCCAATTGACCAGATTCCACGAATTTCTTGAGTCTGTTCTGCACATCGCGGAAATAACCGGGAGACGACAGCGGCCAGTCTGAAATGCTCTGCGCAAGTTCCGAAGTTTTCTTGGGATCGGCCGACAGCGCACTCACCACATCCACCCAATCCAGCGCGTGCAGGTGGTAAAAATGCACCAGATGGTCATGCACATACAAATTGAGCTGCATGATATTGCGTATGGTGTTGGCGTTTTCCGGGATCTGGATGTTAAGAGCCGATTCCACCGCGCGCACCGAAGTCAGTGCATGGGTGCCGGTACAGACACCGCAGATACGCTCAGTGAAGGCCCAAGCATCGCGCGGATCGCGTCCCTTCAGTATCACTTCCAGCCCGCGCCACATGGTGCCGGTAGAAACGGCATTAGTGATCACGTTCTTGTCGTTGAGGTTAACCTCAACACGCATATGGCCTTCGATGCGGCACACCGGGTCAACCACCACGCGTTTGCCGCTGTTATCCATCTTGAAGCCCTGGGTTTCATAGGCAGCCATGATTATTTCTCTCCTTGTTCTGTCTTGCCGCTACGTGCGCGACTCAGCGCACTGACTGCGGCGTGAGCTACCACTGCGGCTCCGGCCACACCGGCGAGCGTACCGCCGACCTTGTCAGCATTGGCTTCGATACCGAATTGATTGATATTGGTGACTCGATTGTAGAAGCCGCCCTTGTCCCAGAAGCCTTCTTCCGAGCAACCAATACAGCCATGGCCGGACTGGATTGGGAAGGACACGCCGCCGTTCCAGCGCATGGTGGAACAGGCGTTGTAAGTAGTTGGCCCCTTGCAGCCCATCTTGTAAAGGCAAAAGCCCTTGCGCGCACCATCGTCGTCCCATGATTCCACGAACTGGCCGGCATCGAAATGCGGACGGCGGTAGCACTTATCATGGATGCGCTGGCCGTAAAACATCTTCGGCCTGCCCTGGCGATCCAGTTCCGGCAGACGATCGAAGGTCAGCATATAAGTGATGACACCCGTCATCACTTCCGCAATGGGTGGACAACCGGGCACCTTGATGATGGGCTTATCGGTGATGACCTTGTGCACCGGTGTCGCCCGGGTCGGGTTCGGCTTGGCCGCCTGCACGCAACCCCAGGAGGCGCAGGCACCCCAAGAAATGATGGCCTTGGCATCAGCAGCGGTTTCTTTCAAAACTTCCACGAACGGCCGTCCACCCTGGATGCAGTACATGCCATCTTCGTTGAGCGGAGGATTGCCTTCCACCGCAAGAATGTAGTTGCCCTTATATTTTTTCTTGATTTCTTCCAGCGCAGCTTCGGCCTGATGCCCGGCTGCTGCCATCAACGTATCGTCATAATCCAGCGATAACATGGAGAGCACCACATCCTTGGCCAGTGGGTGCGCCGAACGGATGAAGGACTCTGAACAGCAGGTACATTCCAACCCATGCAACCAGATCACCGGTGTGCGTGGCTTGGTTTCCATGGCATTTGCAATTTTTGACGCAAAAGCTGGCGCCAGCCCCAGAGATGCAGCCGTCAGGCTGCAGAACTTCATGAAACTTCGACGCGTAATTCCCTGCCGCCGCATCACCTCATAAAACGTTTCGCTAGCCATTTCTGCTTCCCCTCTCCTCGTTATAGGTCGCAACCATTATTGTGATCTTGGCGGCAAGGCAGCCACCACGAATAGGATGATACTTACAACTTCCGTGCCAGCTACTGATATTCTTATTTAAGTTATAATAATCAGTTAGTTGAATAACTATTTACGCCCTCAATCAAGTCCCGATACGGAAACAGCATTCGCTTTTACTGTATAAAATGGAAAGAAAGTTACCGCCCCGGCCGCAACGTGCATCGCGACTGGATCTACCCCTAAAATCTCGTCTGATGCTAAAAATTTAATGGGTCCGCAAAGCCAACCCAAAACAAGTGAACCGTTGCACGCAGCTTTTCAGGGAAGATTTTTGTCAAGGATGCGTTGCATTTTGAGCAGGATTGCTGATGACCTGCCTTAAACCAAGCAAATTAATCAATCTCATCTCGAGAAAACGGCCGCTGCACTGGGCGCACGAATGGCATGATTATTGCGCCAACCATTTATCTTTAATTGATCCCTGGATATATCATGCTGTCTAAAATTATTTTTCGAATATTTGCTGGTTTTTGTCTTTTTTGCATTCAAGCCCCTGCATCAGCCCAGTCACCAACGGCGATCCAATTCAATCTGCTTGCCCGACATAGTATCAGTGGCGAAGAGCGCTGGGATTACCTGACGTTCGATCAGAAGCATCGTCGAATATTTTTAAGTCGTTCGACACATGTTCAGGTCATCGATGCGGATTCAGCTAAAGAGATAGGCGACATACCTGATACCGCAGGCGTGCATGGCATCGCACTGGCCGATGACCTCAATCTTGGCTTTACCAGTAATGGAAAGGATAATTCGGTCACGGTGTTTGATTTGACGACACTCAAGGTCATAAAAATCATAAAAATTACCGGGCTGAATCCGGACGGCATCCTGTATGAACCAAAATTGAAACGTGTATTCACATTGAATGGGCGATCATCCAATGCCACCGTGATAGACGCCGTCTCGCTCAATGAAATCAATACGATTGTTTTGGAGGGCAAGCCCGAGGCGGCCGTCAGTGACGCGGCAGGCAATATCTTTGTGAACATTGAGGACAAGAATGAGATCGCCGTTATTGATGGCGTGTTCAACAAAGTGGTAACAAGTTACCCTATCGGCAAGGGAGTGCGACCGACTGGACTCGCGATTGATCAGAAGCATAACCGCCTGTTCACAGTCTGTGGCAATGGCAAAATGGAAATCCTGGATTCGGAAACCGGCAGAATTGTGTCGGAACTTCCCATCGGTTCAGGGCCTGATGCCGCCGCGTTTGATTCCAGCCTGGGGATCGCCTTCAGTTCTAACGGAGAGGGGACGCTGACGCTGATAACGGCACCTGATGCGGAGCATTATTCAGTGACTCAAAATTTGGCGACGCAAAAGGGCGCAAGAACCATGGCTTACGACTCTGAAAACCACCGTGCCTATCTGCTGACAGCCTCATTTGGCGATGCCCCGGTCGCCTCAAAGGCCGAACCCAAGCCTAGGCCCGCAATCATTCCAAAAAGCGTAGTCCTGCTGGAATTCGCATTAAAACCATAAGGCTATCGCACTGTCCTGCTGAAATAGTCTAAGGCCCTTGAACCAGAGGGCCTTCACCCTCCCATCAGTCGGCCCGCTTACATTCACCAATCCTGCTGCGCAGAGGATGCCATGAATAGGACGGGGCCACTGCTGCGAAAACCACACAGGCTTCAGTTGATGTGTTTAAAAATCAACAGATTCGATCCCGGCTGCGTGCTCTATATATTTTGCAAATTACCTGAATATTTCTTTTACTATCAGAAAGATAGAAATTATTCTGACCACCACTTTCGAACTGGCATGTTTACTGCAATCAAATAAGATGAACTAAAGATACGGTTGACCGATTTTTTATACAGCAGTAAACCAAAGGGGATTTTAAGACATGAGATTCAGATTGAAAGTATTGAAGCAAGTTGGAAACATAACCATGTTGAGTTTGCTTCTTCCAATGTGTGCATTTGCCGATGAGCCACAAAGTGCCGGGACAGTCACTGCCACTAACGAACCGGCGGCGCTGGACGAGGTCGTGGTGACGGCACGTAAACGCAAGGAGAACACGCAGGAGGTTCCCCTGCTCGTCAGCACAGTTTCCGGCGCAGATATTGGAAAAGATGGCGATTATTCCATTCAGAATCTCGCAGAAAAGGTTCCCAATCTGCTGATCACGCCGAGCAATCCACGGCAAACCGGCATCGCCATTCGCGGCTTGGGCAAGAACTCGGCAAACGACGGTCTCGAAACCAGCGTCGGCGTTTATGTCGATGGCGTCTATCTCTCCCAGCCGGGACAAACGGCGTTCGATCTGGCCGACCTTGATCAGGTTGAGGTCCTGCGCGGTCCGCAAGGCACGCTGTTCGGCAAGAACAATACCGGCGGCGTTCTCAATATCACCACGCTGAAGCCCAGCTTTACGTCCTCAACCAAACTAGAGGGCATTGCCGGAGATTACGGCACTTATGAACTGCATGGCACCACCACAGGGGCACTGTCAGAATCAGCTGCATTCCGACTGACGGCCTATGATAAGAAGCGTGATGGCTTCCTGACCAATCTCTACAATGGCAGCAGTGCCAACGGCTTCGATCGCCAGGGCGTGCGAGGGCAGGTGTTATTGCTGCCGACAGACAACCTGACCCTGCGTGCGATCTTCGAACATTATCAGACCAGCGAGTTTGGCGGTGGTTCGGTTTTGTGGAATCCGCAAATTACCTATGCTAACGGCTCGCTTGCCCCGTACAGCAAGACAACGCCTGCCAAGACCATTCCATTTGGATATACCCCGGTGTTTAATCCCTGGGCACGTGTGATCAGCGCCAATAACACGACGCCAGCGGAAACCTCGCAAGATGCTGCTTCGCTTCAGGCCACCTGGAAAATTGGTACATTTACACTGGACTCGATCACGGCATACCGCCATTACACCTTTGAGAATCTGGGCGATGGAGACAGCACACCACTCGACGTCACTAAATTCGGTGGCACCAAATCGACTAACAATCAATTTTCTCAGGAGTTGCGTCTGTCATCACCGGCAGGCGAGCGTCTGGAATACGTGGGCGGATTGTATTACTACCATGATGACCTGTGGAGTGACACGCACAATCAGGCCGGCAGCCAGTACGCCGCCTATAACGGCATCAAGCTGACCACCCCTGGTGTGAATGCACTCAATGGATTGCGCCAAGATACTATAGGCGAACCCGTCGTTGACAGCTATGCCGCTTTCCTGCAGGCCAACTTCCACTTCAACGACAGTTGGACGGCAACAGCCGGATTGCGGGAGACGGTCGAGCACAAATCTGCAACCATCAATAACAGCGCCAGTGGTGTTCAGAGTGGCCTCACGGCTGCTGATCTGGCTCAAGTGACGAGTTATGCGCCGACTGGTTCGGCCTCAGCTTCCTTCACGGAAACTGCGCTGTCCTGGACTGGCAGTCTGGACTACAAGGTCAATGAAAATATCAACACCTATGTGACGGCATCCAGAGGCTTCAAGTCAGGAGGCATCAATATTGAGGTCATCACAGGCCCGCTAGTCGTCGCGCCTGAAACGGCTCTCGATTTTGAAGCTGGCGTCAAGACCCAGTGGTTTTCCAAACGCTTGCAGTTAAACGCAAATGTGTACAACGAGAAAATCAAGAATTATCAAGGAACCTTCACCTACGATACCAGCCCCACGACAACAGCAAATTACATTTCCAATGTCGGGGATGTCAGGGTGCAGGGTCTGGAAATAGAGGCCAAGGGACGTCCGTTCGAGTCCTTGCAACTGGGTGCTGGCGCTTCTTACAACGAAGCCACTTACCTCAACTTCACCAATGCAGGTTGCCCTGCTGAATTGGGAAATATCAAGGGTCTAGTTTGCAACTTCTCAGGCAAACAGCTACCTTTTGCCCCGCGCGTAACCGCCAATGTGTCGGCGCAATTCACACAACACTTTGATTATGGTTTGACGGGCTATCTGGGTGCCAATACCTTCTATCGCAGCACGCAGAACGTCAATTCCAGCCTCTCTGGATATGGGGTTCAGCAAGGATATGCCATAACCAATCTGCAGGCAGGTGTTACTGGCAAAGTGAAGAACGTGGGCTATGACTTTTCGGTGTGGGGCAGGAACGTCTTTGACAAGCAGTACCTGACCTCAGTCGGCGGAAGTGCGTCATTGACGGCCGCGCTGGGTGATCCACGCACGTATGGAGCGACCCTGCGCCTGGCCTTTTAAAGAAACAAACATGACTGGCAGCAATGGTTTCAGGTCAGTGCTGCCAGTTTTTGTTTTTGCGCTTTTGTCCTCAATTTTCCTTAATCTCAGCCATGTCGGGAGTAATACTCGCGAACATCGTTGGAGTGTATGCTGCCGAGCTTCAATGACCGAATTAGGAATTACCAATGGAAATACAGACAAAAAAATTGACCAAGAAAATCCTGACATTTCTGGTCATTGGAAACACAGTTTTATTCCTGCTACTGGCGTATTTTCATCTGCTCAGCGCCGAGGCAAAAGATGCCGTATTTATTGACTTCTGGGGCAGATTTACGGTCTATTCCCTGTGGTTTATCGGCTTTGTCGCCTATGAACAATACTTGAGCCGCTCAAAATGGGGGAGAGCACTCCTGTTGTCCGTGGTTTTCGCCAATATCCCTTTCTTTCTGTTGCTAGCCTATTTTGACCGCATCAGCAATGCTCCGGAGAGCATCGTTTTTGTAGATTTCTGGGGAAGAATCACCGTTTACTCGCTGTGGGTGCTGAGTTATGAACTCTACAGAAAATATGTTGAAACCGAACAGTCGGCTTAACGGTCCGTCAGACTGACGAAATGAAGCATTTCCATCACCAAAATTAATGGTCACTTTCCCCATGAAAAACATCTGCCACAGTCTCTGCCTTATGCCAATGCTCTCGCTGTCGTTGATCTTGAGCGCCTGTTCGAGTATCAGCACTTCATCGTCGGCATTGCCGACTGTGTTGTCCAAGGATCGTATAGCCGAGATTGTCGCCAGCCCGGATCGTAGTGCCGCCGACCGTGGCAATGATCTCCGGCGCAAGCCTGATCAAATACTGGCCTTCATTGGAGTGCATCCAGGCATGGTAGCGTTGGATCTCAGTGCGGGTGGCGGTTATACCACTGAATTGCTAGCGCGAGCCGTGGGACCGGGCGGCCATGTGTACGGGCAAAGCGCACCACGCGGACCAGAGAGCACCCCACGGCCTGGCGTCGCCCCGGAAGGCAATACCGCGCCGCCAGCCAAGTCTGGCGCAGACGCAACGCCGCGGACCGCGCGACCAAGTTCACCCCAGGCCTTGGCAGAACGTGCCAAGAATTCTCGGCTGACAAACATCAGTGCGTTAGTACGCCCGTTTGAAGATCCGATTCCACTGGAAGTTTCTACCCAAGGGCTGGATCTCGTGACCATCATGTTCAACTATCATGATTTAGGCCATTTGGGCGTCGATCGCGCACGCATGAATAAGGCAGTGTTTGCCGCCCTCAAGCCAGGCGGTATTTATGTAATTGCCGATCACTCAGGTCGAGCGGGAACCGGAATCTCGGAATCCGGAACCTTGCACCGGATCGAAGAGAGTTTCCTGCGTCATGAAGTGGAAGCTGCCGGCTTCAGGCTGGTTGGTTCGGCAGATTTTCTACGCAATCCATTTGACCCTCGCGACAAAAACACACCAGAACCACCTCAACCGAAAGACGAGTTCTTTCTGAAATTCATTAAACTTTAAGACATGGTATTGCACTGGGCATTTGAAATTTACAACGAACTGCCGGAAATAGCTTACCTATGAAAGCGTCCAAGACGCCTGAATTTTTCTGCCATGTTAAACACCCGATACTGTTACTACTGTGGAATATTCCACCCCGAAAATGAAATGCGTCAGATCGTTAGTAAAAGTGGAACGAGATGGCGTTGCATCAAGAGCATTAAAGCAATCAGCAAGAGTATTGCAGGACGAGATGCATTTGGCAGGAGGATGATTGAAATGCGCAAGGGGGCGAGCAAGTAGTCGCCAATACAGTCATACTCAACGAACTTGATTGCCTGAATAGTGCTTTACGCATAGACTGCAAAACAAATATTCGGGGGTGCTCTTCAGCAGTTGGAATGTTTATCAAAAGGCCGCTATTAAACCAGGTTGATCATTCTTGAAAGCTGCTTAGTATCAAGTTCATGCTAAAACCAAATAAAAAATCCTTACGAACACGTCAAGTGGGCGATACACAAGTCCTAACAGACGGTCAGCACCAGAGCAATTTTCAAGATCCATATCATCTGATCCTTACGCTTTCCTGGCCCAAGTTTTTTAGTGTTCTGATTTTAGGTTTTATCTTTCTGAATATCGTGTTCGGAACACTCTACTGGATGCTGCCTGGTAGTGTGTCAAACGTCAAAGATGGGGCGTTTCTGGAATTCTTCTTCTTTAGTGTCGAGACTCTTGCAACCGTTGGTTACGGCGTAATGTCACCAGCCAACTTATCTGGACACGTCGTAGCAACGATTGAAATTCTGACCGGCATGGTTGGTGTCGCAGTCATGACTGGCCTGGTGTTTGCACGATTTTCAAAGCCCACCGCACGAATATTGTTCAGCAACAATGCCCTCATCCGCGATTTTGAGGGACGCCGTGTGTTGATGTTCAGGATTGCGAATGAGCGCCATAACCGTATCGTTGAAGCGAGTGCCTCTGTCTCTTTGGTGCGTGTCGAAGTCAATGATCAAGGCGAAAATTTTGTTCGCATTTACGACCTGAAACTGGTTCGAGATCGCACCCCTGTTTTTGCCATGACGTGGACTCTGATTCATCCCATTGATGAAAGCAGCCCGTTATATAACTTCAGTGCGACAAGTTTGACGGCGAACCGCACTCGAATTACCGTTTCTGTTGGCGGTCATGACGAAACCATCGCTGCGACTGTATATGCTAATCATAACTACTTGGCCAAGGACATTATGTTTGATGCTCACTTCGTTGATATTTTAACCATCTTGCCGAATGGTGATCGCGCGATCAATATGACGCGATTTCATGAAATTGAAAACGTCTCCAACTGATGGGTCTTGATTTGATGGGGGTCATTGCAACTCGCCGCAGGAATGACTAATCGGACCTTCTGTAACCAATGGAGCCCTCACAGGCGACCGAACCATAGCTTATTCAGTAAATAGTGATGGATCGATTAGTTGGGACTACAACAACGGTCCCGGTGGCGGTATTGGTGGTACTTTTAACGGTAGCGAATCTGACTTCACGCAGTGGGCAGATGCTTGGGTGGCTGGACAAACGAATTCATACGATCCCAATTCATGGCCACCGGTTTCATCAGTTCCCGAACCGGAAACATACGGAATGCTGCTAATAGGTCTAGGGTTGATGGGCTTAATCGCTCGTCGCCGCAGGAACGATGAAGCATAAAAGAAAGAAATATGGAAATAAGGACGGGGGCTTCGACTCCCGTTTGCATGTGCGCCCGGCATGGGCGCACCCTTGTGCATCTTTCCACAATTACTCAATCATTACGCATATTCAAACTGGAATTCTTCTTCCAATTTTCTTGCTTTCTCAACGATACCGCGCCTTTTCAAGTTGCTGAAAAAATCGATTCCATTTTCATTAGCAATTATTTTTGATAAATAAGTTATATTTTTATCTATTGAATCAATATAGTAGTCAAATTTTACACCAAACCATTTCTTGAAGTGGCATTCCAAATACTGATATACACTTCCGTAATCCAGATTCAGTTTCATTCTGGACATGCCATAGAATTCGCGAGTACGGAGAAGCATGTCGTTCACACTTTCGAAATTTCCCATGTTGGCTTCTCGAAATTCAAAGTACAGGAACATGAGTTTCTCAAGATAGGAGCGATCAGCCATCTGGCCCACAAGGTCGGCCGTACCAACTAATCTTCCAATTAGTTGCTCACGAGGGCTGGAAAATTCTATGTCTGAAAGTTTAAGGGCGGGATTAGTGCATAAAATCGCCCTTTCTACTGAGACGGCCCAAGTAGTGGGGTAGTGTTTACGCCGAAAGTATGCATGCATAAAATCTATACCACGGCTAACATGTGTTTTTGTAAATTGCGCCCCGCTCCCGCTGTCCTCTTCAATATGCTTGGCATAGCCTATATCGTGCATCAGGGCGGAGACTGCAACAACAAAAATCTCCTCATCATTGAGTTGTTCGCCTGATTGCTGCATGCCATGCATCAGTCGCAAGGCACACATAAATACATCCATCGTATGACGAAGGTCGTGGTAAGGTGTTTTGACCATCTGATAACCGGGGTAGTCACCATAAAACAAGTTAACTACGTCATGAAATACCAACGATAGTTGATCGATTACAGCCTTTGAACTGATCTCTGTGAGGATCTCATTCGCATTTGACCAAACCTGATCTGGATGGTCATTGTCAAAAAGGTAGTGCAGCCTTGAAAGTTCACGGCTTGCATATGGAATCTCTGTCATCAATGCCCCAAAAAAAACTGATTATCATTTGAAAATTGAAAGTGTATTTACTAATGGGATCGGGAGCCAAAGCCCCCGTCCATAATCAGTCTTGTTCATTCCTGCGGCGAAATGCCATGAAGCCCATCAAACCAAGACCCATCAGCATCATGCCGTAGGTTTCCGGTTCAGGAACTGCAGGGATGGCACCGGCATAACTCCTACCATTAATGACCAGAGATATGCCATCAATCTTGAACGGAGTACTGGTCACGGCACCTGTATGGTCTTCCCCTTTGCCTGTACTGTTGGCCGCAGCAATGGTGCTAGTCCAGCTTACCGATTCACCTGACGTCAGCTGATTGGCAAGTCCGATATGTTTGGTATTACCGAGGATATAACTCAAATCGAAGGGGGCCGGCAGGTTCTGCGTGGTATCCGTGACCTTGTTCACTCCGCCCGCTACTGCGCTGATGGACACATTTGGCGCCTTAGTGCCATTGTAATTAATGTCCACGGCACTGACATAGCCAAGTATGAGAGTGTCCTGGAAAATGGGGGTCTTTACAGCATCTTCACCCTTACCCGATTTCGTATAACCGATAAACGTTGGCGTTGTAGTGTCGAACAGGCTGCCAAAATTATTGTCGAGCGTTAGCTTGTATAGGCTGCTGGTGGCGCTAGTGTTGTTGATGGTCAGGCTGGCAAAATTGGTCAAATGGCCAACGACATTCTCGGAAAAGTTGTAGGTATAGGTCGTCGGTACGAAGGCTGGAACCGCTGGGGTACTTGGCTTGCCTGAACCGGAAGAGCCGCCATCTGCATACGCGCTTGCCGCAAACATCAGGCTTACTGCTACTGCTGCCAACTTGAATTTATGCATGATTTTCTCGCTCTCATTTAAGATGTAATAAAGTGAGATCATTATCAAGTTGGTGAAGTTTCTGCTCAATAGTCCTTACGGACTAATATGGGCGTAATCCTATAGTCCGTTCGGACTAATGGAGGGACTTTAGTCCGCAAATTATTTTCTTGACGGTCAACAACGGGTCTAGGTTGTGTGAACAACCGATGGCTTGCTTGAGAGTGATCTTGGTCGTTTACAACCTTAGATGCTGCTTAGTAGCATCATCAGTACCATTGGGGTATGGTTCAACTGCTTTTTGCAAGTTTAATCATTTTCTTTGGCTTTCACCGTACCGATCACTTCGTACAAACCCATCCCGGCCAACATGGCGATAAAGAAAACCAGGCCATTAAAATTTCCCGTCCCGAGCAGCACTAATGATGGACCAGGGCATATGCCAGTCAACCCCCAACCCACCCCAAAGGCAAGACTTCCTGACAGCAGGCGCTTGTCTAATACAGTCGCCTTGGGCAAATCAATCGGGAGTCCAAGAAAGCTGAGATTGCGCACTTTCGCAATGCTGAAGGCCACAACGGCAATCCCGATGGCTCCTCCCATGACAAGGGCAAGTGAGGGATCCCACGGGCCCGCTAAATCCAGGAACGCCAGAACCTTGCCTGGATTTGCCATCCCGGCCAAAATCAAGCCAAACCCAAAGACGAATCCTGAAGTCATGGCGGCAAGGCTGACTAAGAGTTGTCTCGGCATAATGGCTACCCTAACAAGTGACGGGTGACAAACACGGTAAGGAACCCTGAACTCATAAATGCCAGAGTTGCCACAATCGAGCGAATAGAAAGGCGCGATATTCCACATACCCCATGACCGCTTGTACAGCCGGAGCCGTAACGTGAACCGAGCCCCACAATAAAACCAGCTAAAGCAAGCAAGCCATAATTAGAACTTATCTGTATGGGAGGCAGTGGTGCAAAAAGTCCCCAAATGACCGGTGACAAAGTTAAACCTGCAACAAAGGCCATACGCCAATTTATGTCATTTGAGTGGAATCGACTGAGAAATGCAACCTGCCATAAGCCACCGATGATTCCGCAGATTCCAGCAACTCGACCATTCAGAAGAATTAACAGTGAGGCGGCAATACCGATCAATGCGCCACCTGAAAGTGCGGTCCATGGTGTAAAGTTATTCCAGTCAACCAGCATTTGTACGATTCCAATATTCTTAATGGCTTGAGATCTAATGACGGATCAAATGAATGCGCTGCAATTGGAGCTGGAAATTTCTTTTGATCGATTTCATAGGCATTCCATCCGGTTTAAACCATCAGCGTTAAATGTCTTTTGGCCAGTAACCATTTTTATCTGGGAGGAATGTTTCTGTGCGAAGCAGTCGTACAGGTCGACCGTTGTGCATGATGACTTCGATCGAGCCGTATTGAAGACCATCCAGAGCCCTCAATATCACCCCGATGATTTCTGCAACATCAGCAGCTGAATCTTTGGCACACTCCAGAGATGACGTTGGGTCTGACAATGAGCAACCTTCCATTAACTGGTTGAGATATTAGTAAATTTAGCGGCCGTACAAAAATAATCTATGCTTATAAAAATATAACTGAAAGGAATGATGGTGTTTTTGATCCTGTTGAAAAGGGTAGAAGCAAGGCAGCCAAAACCTTAACTCTTTGGCTTAAGCTGCCTTGACAGAGCTAAAGCACGCGGGGATCGCCGATGTCATAAGCCTCCAGAGAGGCGTAGTAGGGGAATCCGAATCCAGTCACATCAACATCAAGATCCTGAAAAGAGAACTCTCCGGCTGGCTCATTAAGAATGTTATGTTCAAGCTGATCATCCAGCCAGTCCTGCAAATTAAAGCTGTTCATTTTTCTCTCCTGTAGCACAGTTTCACAGCGTAACCTGACTGTGCCAATGGACCAGGTGACGTTTTATCAGCACTTAATCCGCCCTGCAAGTTGTCTTAAATCGGCGGGAACAAGGCGGCCCTACTGCATCATCAAACAACAACACATAATCAAATCCTCCAACAGTTGACGGATAAAAAATTGGGGTAGATACATCTGCCCCACGCCATTCATGCATGGGACTCCTCATCAAAAAAGGTGGCGGGGCGCCAGGGCCCCGCCTGAGTAGAGGAGATCAGCAACGGCTAAGAAGCTGATGTCGTTATTATCGTCATGCCTTATATAAAGTGAAATACTTATTATATATATGAATATAATTTTCAGTACTTTACACATCGATCCAACGCTTGCGATGGAAATAAGGAAGCTAAATCAGTTTTCAGTTTTCTTTAGAACCGAGATTCAGGTGCTCTGCACTGATCTGGATGGTGAATATCGATTGGCAGCTGGCTGTGAGGAATACGCGCCTATAAGGGGAGGGATAAAACTTGTTTGCAACTCAGCCTCTTTTTTCATCTTGATGTTTTTGGCAGGTCTCTTCCGGACAAGCGCCGCAGCAACCGCCATGTCTTTCACGATAGGGACCGAACTCGGGATGATGCTCGGCGAAATTTCGGCTCAAGTCACCGACTTTCACGTACACCACCAAAACCAGAACGATGATGAAACTCGTGATCAGGACGGTCGTAATCATTCACCGCCTCCAATGCCGGAAAAACCCATAAAAGAAAGAGAGAGTAATCCGCCGACAATCAGGCTGATGGCGGCCCCTTGGACCAAGGTCGGCACATTGGCCAGTTGCAGGCGCTCACGCAGGCCCGCCATCAGGATCAGCGCCAGTGTGAATCCCATGCCGCCGCCAAAGCTATAGGCCACTGACTGCAAGAAGTCGTACTGACGAGCTGTCTGAAACAGTGCGACCCCCAACACGGCGCAATTGGTGGTAATGAGCGGCAGGTAGATGCCTAATTGGCGGAACAGCAGCGGGAAATATTTTTTAACGAACATTTCCACCAGTTGTACGGTACAGGCGATCACCGTAATGAAGGTAATCACGCTGAGGAATTCCAGATGAAAATGCAACAGAAGCATGTTCATGAAATAGGCCGAGATTGAGGCCACCATGATGACGAAGGCAGTGGCCAATCCCATCGGGATGGCGGTCTCCAACTTCTGTGACACACCAAGAAACGGACACATGCCAAGGAACATGGCCAGCACAAAGTTACCGGGCAGCATTGTCGTCAGCAGGATGTTGGCAATGCTGTCGTGGTTCATGATTTGCCTCCTTCCAGGGCCCGTTCGCCAGAACTCAGTTGTGAACTGTTCCTGGCCTTGATCGCGGCAAACAGAATCAACCATCCGGCCAGCACAAAGAATCCCCCCGGTGGCAACACCATGATCACCCAGGGCTGGAAGTGGGGACCGAACAGGGAGACCCCAAACAGCATGCCGGAACCAAAAATTTCACGCACGGCACCGATCGCCAGCAAGCCCAGCGTGAAACCGAGGCCCATGCCACAGGCGTTGAGTGATGCGGCAACCGGCGGCGTCTTGGCGGCATGGGCTTCCGCCCGACCCAGCAGGATACAGTTAGCAACAATGAGCTTGATGTAGGCGCCCAGTGCTTCGTAGAGTTCGAGGCTGATGGCCTGAATGGCGTAATCAACAACCGTCACAAAGGTGGCGATGATGACGATGTAGCTGGCGATGCGCACTTCCTTTGGAATGGCATGGCGTAATAGCGAGACCAGCAGGCAGGAAGCGACCAGCACGAATGTTGTCGCCAGTCCCATAGAGATGGAATTGATGGCCGATACTGTAACCGCAAGCGTCGGGCACATGCCGAGCACCATGACAAAGATCGGGTTCTGCTTCCACAGGCCATCCATGAACTCGTCGAAATTGCTTACCAATGACGTCATGATTTGTTCCTCAGTTGCGCGAGATGGGGCATCAATCTAGGCAGCAAGGCCTGGGCCGACTGATTGATTCCGCGCCCGACCGCCTTGGAGGTTACCGTCGCACCAGAAATGGCGTCGATCTCCCAGTCATGGCTCTTTGTTCCGTGTTTCACCGTCTTGACCATGTGGGCCAGGCTATTGAGATCCGCCGCCAACGAGACATCCAGGGCGACGAAATTGTGCAGAAAGTCCCGGTCGACCAGGATCTTGTCGCCAATGCCCGGCGTTTCGCGCATGGAAATCACACCCAGGCCAATAATCAGTTGTTTCTCCGGGTCCCAGGCATAGAGCACTCGCACCTGATCCGCATAACCGGCAGACGAGCCCTCGGCGGCAATCCCCGCCAGTTTTCCGGTGGCGTCGTAGGCGGCATAAAACCGGACTGCGCCGGCAAGCGCATCGTGGTCGCCGGCGGGTGAAATTCCGCCAGGCAACGCATCGAAGGCGTCCACGGTCTTGGCATGTGGAAACACCTTGAACACCTGGCGCTCCAAGGCGATTTTCTTGTTGGCGTTAACAGCATCAAGCGTGAACTCGTACACCCCGACGATGATGATGCCGCAGATCGCTGCGATCAGCCCCAAGGCACGGATCATGTCAGTACTGGAGGTTATTTCAGGATCGCGGCTCATCGAGACCTGGCCCCAAAAACTTTTGGCTGCGTCATTTGATCGATCAGCGGAGAAGCGGCATTGGCGATCAGGATGGCGTACATCACACCCTCGGTCAGGCCGCCGAAATAGCGAATGACCACTGAAACGATTCCGATCAGTGCCCCATAGATCCAAACGCCTACCGGTGTGACGGGGGAAGTTGCCATGTCGGTCGCCATGAAGATTGCACCCAGCATCAGGCCGCCTGAAAGCAGCACGAACACAGGCTCCGGATATCGAGCCGGCACCGCAAGATGAAACGCCCAGGCCAGGATCAGCGCGCTACCCAGCACGGCGACTGGGATGCGCCAGTCCAAATATCGCCGCATTGCCAGATAGACTCCGCAGGCCAGGATCAGAATGGCCGATGTTTCGCCGGCAGAAGCCGTGACCACGCCGGTCATGAAGTCGCCTGCAGAGTAAGTGAAATTCTCAAATTTCCAGCGTGCCAGTGGCGTTGCTCCGGTAAAGGCATCGATGGCAGCGTGACCGATCCAGGCACTGTTATCAGCGGCTTGCATCAGCGGCGCAGTGAGCGTGGAGGGCACGAACTCGGTGAAGCGTTGCGGCGCATAGGACGGCACGAAGGAGGCAATGGTGGAGGGAAATGCCCCCTGCACGAAGGCACGCCCTACCAGCGCCGGGTTAAAAGGATTGAATCCCATACCACCAAACAGAGATTTGCCAAGGGCGATTGCGATAAATCCCGCCACCACACCCATCCAAAGCGGAAAATTCGGCGGCAGCGTCAGCGCCAACAGGATGCCAGTGATGGCAGCGCTCCAGTCGGCCAGCGTGTTGCCGAGTCCGGTACGGGAAGAAAAGAATCGCTCCGTCAGTAAACAGCTTGCCGTCACGGTAAGGATCAATGCAGCAGCGGAAATTCCGTACTGCCAGACCGAAAATGCACAAATCGGAAGCAACGCCCCGACCACATTGCGCATGATGACCGGTACGCTAATCCCGCTGTGGACATGAGGGGCGGCACGCAGTTCAATGGTTGGTTTCATGCAGAGGCTCTCGCGCGCAGGAACGCTTTGGCGGCACGGAATTGCTGAACCAGTGGAATCTGCGAAGGGCAGGCATAGGTACAACAGCCACACTCGAAGCAGTCGCCAAGATGATATTTCCCCGCCATTTGCTCAAACTCGCGCTTGGCGACGAGCAGGCCCAGCAAGGTGGGATTGAGCCCCATCGGGCAGGCATCGATGCAGGCACCGCAATGGATGCAAGGCCAGTTCTTTGCGGCAGGGGCATGCGCCTCTCGCCGGTCGAACACCAGAACACCCGACACCCCCTTACTGATGGGCACATCAAGAGAGGCGACAGACTGACCCATCATCGGCCCGCCCAGGATAACCTCACGTTCCGTGCAATCCCGTGCGCCTGCCCACGCCAACAAATCACGCAGTGGCGTGCCGATCGGCACCCAATAGTCGCCGGGTTTGGCGATGCCTGGGCCGGTAATGGTGACCACCCGTTCCGTCATGCCCTCGCCGCTCTTGATCAGGCGTCCCAGCATGGCCAGGGTACCAACATTGTTAACCACGATACCAAGTTGCATCGGCAAGCCTCCCGCCGGCACTTCCTGTCCCAGCAGGGATTTGATCAGCATTTTTTCCGCTCCTTGCGGGTACTTGGTTTCGACGGCGTGCACGCTGATTGACCCATCAGCAGGCAAATGCGGGCGAATGGCAATGAGGGCATCGACCTTGTTGTCCTCCACTCCTATCATGGCACGACTGGCACCAAGCGCACGCATGGCGAGGCGAATGCCGGCGATCAGGTCCTGCGGGTACTCCAGCATCAGCCTGTGGTCGCAGGTGAGGTAAGGCTCGCATTCACAACCATTGACGACCAGAGTATGAATGGGATGTTCGACTGGAACACCGAGCTTGAGATGGCTGGGGAAGGCGGCACCCCCCAGCCCTACCATGCCGGTGGCCTGAATGGCAGCGATCAGCTGTTCGTGATCCAAGCGCTCGGGATCGACTGGATCGGCCCAGGCGACTCGTTGGGGCGAACCCTGATACACCCGCAGCACAATAGACTCGGTCCACGGACCACGCGCCGAAACGTGCAGGCCAATAGCCTCGATCACGCCGTCGGCTGGCGCATGCAGTGGAACCGACATGGCACCATCGGCCTCGGCGATTGGTTGTCCACGCACGACTTCCTCGCCGACCCTGACCAGGGCTCGTGACGGCTTGCCGATATGTTGCGACAACGGCAGCACCAGGCGCTGTGCAAACGGCATGCGACGTATCGGCTTGCCGGCTGTTTCCTTGTGCGCTACCGGATGAACGCCGCGCGCAAAGGAGGATTTCAAAAATAATTCAGCGATACCCATGGGATTGAATCTTTCTTCAGTCGGCGATGCAGTCGCCCCAGATCAGGCTGTAGAACTCACTAGTCATAGGCTCGCTGTTACCGCGAGCCTTCCCTGGAACCGGCTGGGCACTAACAAACCGGACAGATTCCGGCATGGCAGGCATCGGTAATGGATTCACGGGCTTGCTATCACTGGTGGTCATCAGGTTTTCCTTGCATCCTGTTTTTAGTTGAATTTCGTCGCACGTTGCATCAACTTGTCGAGTCCCGGTTCGCTCCTGTTCCAGGGGGTGCCCGGATGGATGCAGCCGGCCGTGCACTTTTCTGCGGCCTTGACGATGTCGACGTATTTCCCTCCCTGCGGGTTAAGGATGACCACTTTTTTCTGCTCGTTATAAGCAAAAATATGATCGTTGATGTTGATACACTCATCACAGGCAGTGCATTCCGGGGTGTCGATCCAGACCGCATCAAAGTCCACCGGCGCGGTCGAAACGGAGGCGGTCCCGGGCTGGTCACTGGTCACAGGCGAGCCGCCGCCAAAGGAGGTGAGGCTGGCGGTCAGCTTCTGGATCAGATCTGCCCGCGCCTGCTCCGCGATCGCATCCGTATCGACCGCCGGATGGCCGAGGCCTGCCACGTCCTTGAGTTGCTTCCAGAATGCCTGGCGTTCGTTGCAGGCAAGCACCAGTGCTTGGGACACCAAGACACGGATCAGACGCTGCTTGCCATCCACCGCCCAAATGAAGGGAAATTTGCCGTCCTGCCCATCCTTGTCCATGGCCAGGAAGTCGGCCAGCGGCACCTGGTCATCGTTCCAGGTTTCCGGAGGTGCCTTCTTGAACTGCTTGGCAAAGCGGCCTTCGGTCAGGGCAAAATCGGCGAAGGTCATCGGCACCTTGAGCTTGGCGGCTTGCTGATTTTCGTCCAGATAGTCCAGCGCATAAGTCGGCCAGTCGGATTCCATGGCGGGATTGCCATCCAAGCTCACGCATTCCGAAAAGGTCACGCCAGCATCCGGGTCATACTTGAACAGGGGATAGGCGCGCGACTCCACTGCCAACTTGCTTTGCTGCACCGCAAGTTCGTCGCCAACCCCGTGTTCAGGCGGACACACGGCATAGATGTTGAATAGTGCAGGACGGCGCGAATTGAGCCCGTCGATGTAGCCCTCCAGCAGATGCGTGACATTGGAAATCGCCCCCTGCAGCACGTAGGCAGAGCGGTGCGCCATGCCGATCACGCAGATTTCCTTACGGATTTCTTGCTTGCCCTGCATCGCCTTACCATAGGGCGACATGTCGGCGACCTGGCTGATAAAGCCCGATGTACAGGCCTGGCCGCCGGTATTGGAATAAACCTGTGTGTCCACCACCAGCACCTTAACCGGGATGCCTGACATCATCATGCGAGAGAGATTCTGGAAGCCGATGTCATACATGGCGCCGTCGCCACCGATGGCGACTACCGGCGGACACAACTGCCACTCATCGTCGGTAAACTGATGCCAGTTGAGGTGGGTGAAGAAAGCGTCGTGCGCGGACGGATCGTATTTGTCTGCCAGCTCAAGTTCGGCCATGCGCACGGCCTTGAAGCCGTCCGCCATTTTAACCATGTGCCCCTCGAACAAACCCATGGCGACAGATGGGGAGTCCTGGAACAGGTTGGAGGTCCAGGGAAAAGGATAGGGATTGTAGGGAAAGGTGGAGCCCCAGACCGAGGTACATCCGGTGGAATTGACCACGCCCATCTCAGAGCGGCCATGACTGGAAGGCCCTTCCACGTACATCCAGCGCTGCATGCGCAACTGGTCGAGCAGACGCGACACTCGGCGCAACCATTCCTGGTCCAGCGGTTCTGTCGCATGATCGATATCCAGGCTGGCCGATAGATTCGACAGCGTCAGGTCTTCGTTGCGGTGGGCGTCTACCGCACGCGTCATGGCGACCGCATCGGTCAGATCCAGCGAAGCGGTAAGCTTCATGCGGATGTGGTTTTCCAGTCTGACAATCAGCGCATCGAGTTTAGCCACATGCGCCTTGACGCGGGGTTGCATCAGCGCGGTTACAGTGGCCGTGAACAGATGAATCGCCGTCTTCTCGCCACAACCCAGGCAAGCACCGTCACCCCCGACCAGCGAGGCGTAGTTGCGTTTGTCCAGCAGTAGGGTTTCCAGCGCACCAATTTTTTCGTCCAGGCTGTCGATACGGCTGTATTCAGGCGGAGTAGTCGGCAGGTCTGTCCAGAAATTCCAGTCACGACGCAGAACTTCGGTGCTGGCCGGCGTCTGCGTGATCATGCGCAAGGCATCGTCTTCGCACACATCCACGCAAATACGGCAGCTCTTGCAGGTATAGGGATTGACGGTAATGGCGAACAGTCCGCCACTCCCCTTGGCCTTCTTTTCCCTGTTGCTGTAATAAGGCTTGGTAATGGAAAACTGGAAATCACCGATGGCCTCGCGAAACAACGCAAATTCGCGCGTCAGCTTTTCGCGCTCGTCCTCCTGGCTCTCGGCCAAGGTCGCATCGATGGCCTGATCCAGTTGGGCGCGCACCCGCGACGCCTCGCCGTCGGCAGCAATCAGCAGACGCAGCTTCTTCTCGGTGGTTCGCAGCGCCCGCCTCAAGTAATGCGTCGGGCGGCTACGCTCAATGCGTGTGACGGTAGTGTTGAATACGTCCGCAATGGTGCTGACGAGGCCCGGGATCGCACTGTCCGGGCACTCGGTGTAGCAGTTTCCACAGGCCGTGCAGTTTTCCGGGATCCACTCGGGCTGATCAAAACGAATTTGCGTCATGTCGCGGAACACGCCAGTCGCGGCCGGCATCAGGGACAGCCCGATGAAAGGGTCGATCAAATTGTCCGAGCCTTGTCCGGTCTGGTAGAAACTGCCCGTCTGCTCCCAGAAACGCTGAATATCAGCAATGCCGCCATCGCCTGCAGGCAATTTCTTGAGCATCATGGGCAAGGCTATTTCTCGCCGTAACTGGATTTGCGGGGAAGATTCCAGCGCCATCCCGCTGATCTCGTGCATTTCGAGAAAGCCGCGTTTGACCACGCGCAGATTGTCCTCGACCACACGCTTGCCTTTCTTGCCAAACTTGGCCTCAAGCTGGTTCTCGATCGCAGCGAACAACTCTACGTCCGTCAGACCTGCCTGCGCCATGACGGGGGACGCGGCAAAGAACGCACCCTGAAAAGCATTACCCTGCATACGCAATTGCAGGTCGGCATTAGAGGCTTCTTCGCGGGCGATCTTGAATGCATCCAGAAAGAACACCCGGAGCTTGTGTTCGACAATATGCCGGCGTGTTTGCTGCGGCAGGCTGGCCCAAACCTCTTGTGCTGTCGCGAGACTGCTCTGGATGATGAATACACCGCCGTCCTTGAGTCCGGTCAGAGCGTTGGTATGGCTGAATACGTTAGGGTCAGGTGACATCACGACATCGACGTGGGTGTATTCGCAATTGATGCGGATGGGTTCGGGCGCGGCGCAGAGATAATAAGTCGTGGGCTGTCCCTTTTTTTCCGATCCATACTTGGGATTGGCCTTAATGTCCCAGCCCAACAGTTCGAATAGCGTGACCGCGAGATTTTTTCCAGTGGTCACCGCACCCCAACCGCCAACCGAGTGCATGCGCACCGCGATCGCACCCTTGGGCAGCAGATTGGGGTTTTCACTGCCGCGCACGGCCAGTTCGCGGATATTCGGATAGCCATCAAGAAGGGTTTGCTGACGGATTTCCTGTTTCGGCGTCATCTCGCCATCGCGCACGAAATCCACCGACAGGTAAAAGAACGGCCGCTGCGTGCCGCCATCCAGCATATTCTCGATGGCACCGATCAGCGCCTCCGGTTGCAGGTCGCGCGAGCCGAGGCCGTAGCAACCCGAATAGAGTCGCGGCATTTCCCCGCTATTGTAGGAGGCGTAACCAGCATGTGCCTGTTCCCGAATCGTGTTGCCGCGCTTGCTCGCCACACTGGAGGCACCGTTTTCAGTGCACTTGTTCACGGTGGAACGCACCTCGCGCATCAAGGGCAAGTCTTCAGCCAGCGGCTGATCGGTACGCTCAAGTACCACCACGCCCTGCTTACCCTTCAGGATCTGGCCCAGCAGATTGCCGGGGAAAGGCCGGAACATGGTGATGTTGACTACACCGACTTTAAGTTTACGTGTTGCGCGCAGGTAATCGGCCACTGCCTCGGCCTGCACGATCATGCTGCCCTGGCCAAGGATGATCCAGTCGGCATCCTCGGTCTTGTAGGTGGCGACACGATGATAGCGGCGGCCGGTCAGCGCATAGAATTCGTCCATGCAAGTTTCGGCCAACGGGTCAATATGCTCGAAGAAATAAGGACGCTGAGCAGCGACCGCTTGCATATAAGCATCCTGATTCTGCACCGCGCCCGAGGCCATCGGGTGATCCACATCCCACAGCACGGGGATGCGGCGACGCTTATCGCCATAGAGTATTTTCTGCGCCGGTGTCGGCGTATCTATGATGTCGTCCGGTCGCCCCAGAAACTCGGCCACCAGAGCCTTTTCCGGCACCATCACCGGCTCGATCAGATGCGTCGTGAGGAAGCCATCCTGAGCAACCATGGCCGGCGTCAGCGAGAGTTCGGCAGTCTTGCGTGCGATCATGTTGAGGTCAGCAGCTTCCTGCGCATTGCGTGCAAACACCTGGATGAAACCGGTGTCATCGGCGCAATGGTAATCGTCATGGCCACAGTGCACGTTGAGCGTAGCCTTGGTAATAGCGCGACAGCCAAGGTTCAGAACATAAGGCAGGCGCTTGCCGACCGCCGCGTAGAGCGATTCATGCATGAAAGCCATGCCTTGCGACGAGGTGAAATTGACCGCGCGCAGTCCCGTCATTGCCATGCCAGCGGTCACGCCGGCGGCAGCATGCTCGGATTCCGGCTGCACGAAGATCAACGGACGTCCGGACTGGTTAACGTGGCCGTTGGCAACCGCCTCCGACCAATACTCACCCATCTGGGTCGAAGGCGTGATGGGATAGGCGCCGGCTGCATCAGACGCCTCCCGCTCGACCATGATGACCGCAGTATTACCATCGATGGCATCCTTGATGCCTGGATATTTGAATGTCTGCTTGACGCGCTTGCCACCCACACCGGCTTCCAGCAGATTGAATTCCTTGAGTATGTTTTTCAGCATGCTATTCTCCTTCACCCTTCTGACAGGACGGGCAGCGCCTGCTGCCTCACGATTTTCCGGGCGCCCTTGCCACGCAGGGCACCCCTGACATCATCCAGCCAGACGATAGCCCCGGTCGGGCAACGTTCGGTGGGAGTGGGTGTCGCATACGCATTTTGTGCGTAGTCGATCACCGCGAGATCTTGCTTGAGTGTGATCATATTTTCAGCCGCATCCACCACGCATCGACCGCAGGCAGTGCAAGCGACTTCGCACTGCAATTCGGCGACGTCGCCTTTAGCGCGGTTGTTACAGGCAACCCATAACTGTTGGCTGATGCCATGTAGCGAAAACAGACCCTTTGGGCAGATGTCCACGCAATCACCACAGGCAGTACATTTGGCCAAATCCACGACCGGCAGGCCAAAACGGTTCATGCTGATAGCGTTGAAATCGCAAACGGCTGCGCAGTCGCCGAGGCCAAGGCACCCCCAAGCACAGGCCTTGCCACCACCGCCGACGGAATCTGCTGCACGGCAACTGGCGAGGCCTTCGTAATGTGCGCGCATGACGGCGACATGCTTACCACCGGCGCAAGCGAGACGTGCCACGCGTTTTTCTTCCTGACCGGTATCAACACCGAGCAGGCCGGCGATGACGGTATTCTGCTGCAAAGCATTGACGGTACAACGTCCAGGTTTGAGTTCACCCGCCACCACTTTTTCGGCAAAATTACGGCAACCGGCTGTCCCGCATGCGCCACAATTGGAATGTGGCAACATCGCTTCCACCTGTTCGATGCGCGGATCCTCATGCACGTACAGGCGGCGGCTGGCCACGGCAAGCAGTGCTGCCAGGCTGGTGCCCAGTGTTGCCATGAATATCGCCACGATGACAATGGTCAACATACGTGTTTTCTCCTCCCCTTCAAGCCCTGTGTGCGGGCTTTAATACCCGACAAATTTAGTCAATATTTAAAATATGGACATTGTTTAATCGCAGTCTATGGGGTATTCAATTATTTGACACAACAATAGTTTCAATAATGTATATTCATATTGTGAATAATATAAGGGAGTTAAGGGCATGGCAGAACCGAGAAATTACTATTACAAACAAAACAGGCTCAAGCAATTGCGTGCATTTTGTCAGGTCGTCAAGAGCGGCGGCATTTCCACTGCCGCAGAAAAGCTGTTTCAAAGCCAGCCCTCAGTGTCTCTGCAGATCCAGGCACTGGAGCGAGAACTGTCAGTGAAATTATTTGAACGGCGCGGGCCCCGGCTGAAGATATCGCCACAGGGGGAGGTGCTCTATCACATCGCTCAACCGCTGGTCGAAGGCATGGACAAGTTGGAGGAGACCTTCGCCGCGACATTCGGACATCTCGATTCGGGTGAGGTCAACATCGGCGCGGGTGAATCGACCATTCTTTACATCATGCCTGAACCGGTAAGACGCTTCGCAGCCGCATATCCGAACGTGCGTATCAAGTTGCACAACGTCACCGGGCGCGATGGCTTGCGCATGCTGCGCGCCGATGAGATTGATTTTGCGGTAGGCTCGATGCTGGAAGGGCAGGAGGATATTCACTACCAACCGGTGGTAAGCTATGACCCCATGTTGATCACCCCGCTCGACCATCCACTAGCGGAACGAGAACAAGTCACCCTGGCCGATATCAGCCCATTCGGCCTCATTCTGCCACCACGACACCTCTCAACCTGGCGCACGGTCGATTACACCTTTCGCCAGGCCGGCTTGGGCTACACCGTCGCGCTTGAAGCCGGTGGCTGGGAAATCATCAAGAAATACGTCGAACTTGGCATGGGCATCTCCATCGTCACCGATATTTGTTTGACCGGCCAGGAGAAGGTTGCAAAAATTTCCTTGATTGATTATTTCCCGCGTCGAAGTTATGGCCTGGTGCAGCGGAATGCTCGTTATGTGACGCCGCAGGCACAACGCTTCATGGAAATCATCAAGGAGTGTTATGCCGGCCGCGCTGGCGATCTGGAAACGGGTCTTGCAGAAGAAGACCCAACCGGATCTGACGCGTTCGTATGGCCAGCGGGGTTTTGACTTCTCCGGATCGGATTAAGCGTTATGAAAGTACAGCCGCCCGAATTTTTATCCGGTCATCCACGCTGCAAGCTCAGCCAAAGATAAGCAATCAAGATGGCTGGAATTTGATTGGTGGGATACACCCGGAACCAAGGTGTTCAGGTTTTAGGTTGATAGATCTGAATTTTATTGCGACCTGCATCCTTGGCTTGATACATTGCCACATCGGCCCATTTAAGGAGATTATCTGGTGTCTCTTCATGATTGATAAATAGCACTAGACCGATACTGACTGAGCAATGATGTTCAATGTTGGCATCAGCCCGTCTTTCATGTTGAATGGCAAGCAAATAGGGTTGTGACAGGGCTGTCCGTATTTTTTCAGCAACTTTTCCGGCTTCTGCTGTTGATTCGTCCCGGCTAAGATCCAATTCATTGAGAATCACCACAAATTCATCGCCGCCGAAACGGGCGACAGTATCTGATTCACGGACACACCTCTTCAGGCGATCAGCCGCCTCTACCAATAAAACATCCCCCGCGTCATGCCCGTGAACATCATTAATTTGCTTGAAATTATCCAGATCAAGAAATAGCAAAGCACCGAACTTGCCGCTACGTTTACTGGCAGCCATAGTCTGTGACAGACGATCGTTAAGTAGACGACGATTTGGCAGGTTGGTCAACGGATCATAGAACGCTAATTGATGAACCTCAAGTTCTGCTGCTTTTCGTGCTGAGATGTCCGTCGCCGTGGGCAGTAAACCAATCACTTTTCCACTGTCATCAAACACTGGTGAAATCTGGAAATCAATAGGGACGAGTGAGGCCCCCATCTTCACCAGCACATCATAGCGTGTGGTAAGTCCCTGCTTTGCTGCCTCTATGGCCTCCAGCAGTTGTGATTGCACCGTCTTGTCGTAAGACCACCAAGGTGCTTCGTGGAAGTACCGGCCGATGATATCCTCCCGCAGATATCCCGATTGATCTAGAGGTGCTTTGTTGATTTCCTGAACCACGCCCCTGGTGTCCAGTAAAGCGACGTAAGTAAACAAATTATCCAGGATTCTCTTCAGATACCGCGTGCTATTCACTAACGCTAAATGTGCCTCTGACTCGCCCTGCAATTCCATGGCATAACGCTCACGGTATCGGTGCATGATTTCAATTGCGTAGGAAACGATAAAGCCGTCCGTAAAGAATACCAAACTTGACCACAGCGCGGTTTCCACGTCATTTACGGCAAAAGAGTAATAGGGAGCAGAAAAAATGTAACAGGCTAAAACCACGCCTATGAGTGAGGCAAACAAACCTGCGCCTAAACCACCGGCAATCGCGGCCAGAGTCACGGCCGGGAAAAAAGTTACGAACTGCAATCCGGCATCAACCGGGGCAATGGCTAAGCGCACAAACAAAGCGATACCCATCAGTACAATGGCTATCAGGTAACTATGAACTCCACAACGTTTCTCGGGGGCAAGGGGCACCACAAAGCCAACGATCGCTTGACCAAACTGATAGAGGAAAGATGGAAAGCGTGCTGGCACAGCATTAACCTGCATTGTTGTTATTGCGTAACAGAGCCTAACCCTCGCCACTTTGAGTTGCAAGGAAAAGCTAAGATGATCCTAGCTAATACCCAACATTTCGTTGACCACAGCAAATTGCTCAGAATGATTGGCTATAAAATTTTGGCAGTCCTCATGAAAATAACCTAATGCCTCTGCAGCTTCAACATTTGCCCAAGTGATTGTATCGGCACTTATTTTCATTAGCTCATTTGCCATCGCAACCACATCAACATAATCCGCCTCACCCGCCGGGGCAAAGTATCTCTTATTTTGATTCCCGGAAACCACATCGATTATTTCATCAGGAAAATTCCAGCTTTCCAATAATCTGACGCCAACAGATGTTGAGTGCTCTATAATCAACTCATCCAGCATGTTCTGACTGATGGATGGATAATGGCGATCAGCATACAGGTAAAGTGGTAGCGCCCCGATGTCATGCACCAACCCCGCCAGCAAAGCCTGATCTGGTTTGAGTTGTTTGCGCTGTTGTGCCAGAACATAACAGCATGCCGCAAGTGTACGGCTATGTTCCCATAGTTCTTTCAATTTATTATTGATGAGTTGGCTGTTGGCTTGAAACAGTTTAGTCAACGTGATGGTTAACACCATATTAAACAACGCCCGATAACCCAGACGCGGAATCGCATCATGCAAATTGCTGACAGGACGGCCTCTTGACAACGCTGCGCTGTTGGCAAGCTTGATGACGTAGAGGGTAATCGTCAGATCCGTTGAAATTAACTGTACAAACTGCCCCACTGAACTCTCTGGATCATCAATTAAATGACGAATCTTTAGTGCCATGTCGGGCAAGACCGGCAAATCCAAATTGTCAGCATGTAACGCCAAGAAGACATCATCAACAATCTCTAGTTGCTCAATTGCCATCAGCCACGTCTCCATAAAAACATATTGAAAATTCTTAACTTCAGGAATTATGAATGACTTTTCAAATTATTCAAGTAGCCCCTTCCTTGATCTTGAAAATGATCTGGAGTCTTTGTTAACAACCGCAGATAATGCCACGTAGGATGGGCTAAAAATACTGGTAAAGACAGATTTAGCGTTTTTTTTCCAGTCAAGCGCAAGGACTTAATTGATGCTGCGACCATCACAAGACGGTAAAATTCAGGACAGACAGAAGATCATGACAAAAATAGCCATCACTCACCAGCTTTGTGCAACTTGCATTTTTTTTAACGAGCAGATTCATATTCATGAGATAGACATGGGGCAAGGCCGTTGTCATCGCTACCCCCCTGTCTTTACAGAATCATCATCGGGGGATAAGTCTCACCACTGGCAGTACCCGCTAATACACACCACCAACTGGTGCGGAGAGCACTCAAAAACTGCAAGCAAAAAGTTAGCCGGGCAGCAGTAATGCACGCCTATAGAGGTACAAATGACACTGTGACCAAGGCTTGTCCGCATTGGCTACACGCACCTTCAACCCGGATCGCGACCTGACAAAAAATGCACTTTTCCCTCAAGACCCGGCAACATATCCAGGCGCGCGCACTCCTCTTGGGCGACCGCCTGGATCTGAGAGCTTTCAAACTTGCCGACTGCCTGGCAACAACCCCATTAACGATAGAAGTAGACGCCGGGGGAGGCGTTGCCGTGCTGTTTCGTTATGGCGTTTTAGTATTGTTCGGCGTCAAGGCACTGGATGAGGTGCGTTTTATCGAGACTCTGAAGCCACTGATTACCACGCCTTACAAGCAACCGGAAATTGAGGAGTTGGAAATTCATTGCGGAAAATCAAACTTGGGCATTCAAAGTGGAGCGGTCTCGCTTGACGAAGCATCTCTGGAAAAAATTCAGATTATTGCGGACGCTCTCAGCAAAAACCTGGTGCTATTACTTTATGAAAAAAAGGTAGCGGGAGAATTCGACAAGATTGAACCCCTGGCGCAAGAACTTGCAACACACGGCAAGGTAAGTGCGAATTCAAAAACCCTGCTATCCAAAATCGGCAACATGCTGCTGATTGAACATCGCATGGTTGGCCGCGCAGAAATTGGCGACAAGCCGGAGATCTTATGGGACTTTCCTCATCTAGGTGGCCTTTATGCAAGCCTGGAGGATGAATTTGAGCTGCTGGAGCGGCAAACGGCGCTCGATCGAAAGCTGAAACTGATCTCCGATACTGCGCAAACCCTTGCAGATGTGTGGGACAACAAACAACTGCATAAATTGGAATGGTATGTGATCGGCTTGATCCTGTTCGAGATCATTCTCAGCTTATATACGCTCGCCAACAAATTTCTGCACTAAGATCAGTCAGGAACGAACCGCGACTTAATTTAATTACTTCTATGGTTTATTTATTTGCGCTTCAGCTTGAAGCCAATCGTCTAGCTCATATCCCGCTGTAAATCCTCTTTTTGCTGCCAGGAAATAAGCAGCCTCTTCGATCATTAACCGAGTTTGCTCTTCCATCACCCTTTCTTCATCTGGAATATATGCTCTATTTTCTTCGTGGGAGGTAGTTACTAATTCTCCATACAATAGTGCCGATTCTTGACTCATGATGGTTCTCCCTATAGTTAAAAAATTTATCCTAGCAAACTTTTGTTACTGGAAGATGAAAGGTCAACTCCCGGAGGAGAGCTAGATAGCTGCAATATCCCTGCAATATGCGACTGTTAAAAAGGTTTCGTTGTGGCATTGTCTTTTGAAGTATTCGGAATCAATTGCATCTCAAAATTGAGCCACCCCTTTGATCATTAGCCATTCAGAGATTTAATTGTTCATTTAATGCGTTCTTTCTCCATCACAAATATAAAACCATGCTCATCCCGCTGACCGTATCCGACTTGCTTAAAGAGGTGCAAGTAGTTAATCCTGACACCTTGAATGATGAAGTGCTTCAGCTTTTTGAAAATAATCCTGACTTGCATGCGATTCCAGTCATAAACAGGTCGACTCCAGTTGGTCTTATCACACGGCCATTAATGATCAGCAAATATGCCCGACTCTATTTTCGAGAATTGCTTGGCCGCAAAGCATGCAAGACGCTGATGGATGTAAATCCTATTCTCGTAGACAAATCTGTCAGCATCCAGGATTTCAGCAACATGCTGATTGAGGCAAGTCCGCATCACCTTTATACGGGATTTATTATCACGGATCAGGGAAAGTACCTGGGAATGGGATTTGGTCACGATTTGCTGCGTGCGCATGTCATCGACCTGCGTCAGGCGAAACTTGACGCTGAAAGCGCAGTTAAAGCAAAAAGTGAATTTATTGCCACCATGAGCCATGAAATTCGAACTCCCATGAATGCAGTCATTGGCTTGTCACAACTGGCACTCAATACTGACCTGACAGCTCAGCAATCTGATTATCTGAATAACATACTGGCCTCATCCAAATCCTTGCTTGGTGTTCTCAATGATATTCTGGATTTCTCAAAGATAGACGCCGGGCGTATGAAGGTGGAAAAGTCACCGTTTAATCTTTGTGACATCACTGACACCCTGAGAAATCTGTTTGCCTTCACGGCGACTCAAAAAGGCATCGACTTCCAAGTCAAAATGGGCAAAGGCGTTCCCCACTCTCTCGTCGGTGATCCTCTAAGAATTCAACAAGTCATTACTAACCTGATCGGTAACGCCTTAAAGTTCACTAAGCGCGGCAAAGTAACCTGCGCGATTCGCTTGAAAAAGGCAATAGGTTCTCAAACAAGGCTTCGCTTTTATGTCCGGGACACCGGCATTGGCATATCAAAAGAAGATCAGGCAAAACTCTTCCAACCATTCAGCCAAGTCGATGCCTCTATCACTCGGCGTTTTGGTGGCACTGGTTTGGGCCTCGCCATCAGTCACCACTTGGTCAACCTGATGGGGGGTGAAATCGTGATAAAAAGCTCCCATGGGAAGGGGAGCCTATTCCGTTTTGATCTATTGTTTGATGTTGCCCCGCATGAGATCGAATCTACCAGTGCGTATTCGCGCAAGAACCTCGCAGATGGCGGCCTGACTAGGGGATTGCAAGCGCGAGGCAAGTCTCTCGCAGGCACAACTATCTTGGTAGCCGAAGACAATTTAATCAATCAGCAGGTAGTGACCGAATTTCTGAAATTATCCGGAGTCAGCGTTGACATTGCCAATAACGGTCAGGAGGCGTTGCAGTTACTGGAACAGCGCTCTTATGATGCTATCCTGATGGACGTGCATATGCCGGTAATGGGTGGAGTGGAAGCCACACGGTTGATCCGCAACCAATCGCAACACAACGCACTGCCCATTATCGCACTGACCGCCGGGGTCACTCAGGAAGAACAGGACAACTGCAGCAGTTCTGGCATGAACGGTTTTGTCGCTAAACCAATTAATCCTGAAGAACTCATCAGCTTGTTGTGCCAATGGATACACCCGCCGCAACAAAGCAATCTAGCTGGCAATGAAACACACGCCCTACAAAATCAACGGCCTGGGCCTCTAGTGCTACCAGGTTTTGAATTGGCCAACCTGAGAAACATGGTCGGCGAAAATGAAGGTTTAATTATCCAGTTATTGCTAACTTTACTGAGGGATACTGAATCAACCATGACCGATCTTGACGAACATTTGGGGGAGGGTAACTTCAAGGATGCCCATCGATTGGTGCATACCATCAAGGGATCTGCTGGCAATCTTGGAGCATCAGCCTTGTACGCTTCGACCTTAAATCTAGACACTTTGCTCAAACAAGGCAAACTAGATCAGCCCGCATATGATGAATTCAAGAATGCACTACAAGAAACCAGAGCCATCATTAGCCAATTAAAATAAATAGTCCCTCTATTTATTTCTTACGCGACAAAACGCACGCATGACTACATTTCCATAAAACTTCTTAATTTTGAATAAGGGTCGTTAAATGCCCATTTGCATCATTAAAACCACCGTCAAGATTCAATAGTTTCATAAGAAGCGGATAGACATCGACGTTGTTAAAAGCATCCAGATATTGCTTTTTTATTTTGTACCCAGAGGCAATGAAGATCCCGTGCATTTCACTTAGGTATGGATCGTAGCCGTGTTGGCCGGGAATAGGTTTTTTTGCTGGATCGTCAGTAATAGTCCAACCTAACTCTGCCAGGCAAACAATCTGCGGTATTCTTTTGTTAGATCCGAAATGATATTTCTCTGGTATGTTTTCTTTAGACCAGCATTGCATATGTGATTCATGGTTTAAAGCGTTTAAAACGGTCTTGGGCTCAATGGTGTTAACATCAATCCCAGCTAAAGGCCCTAACCATTTGATTGAAATTTGAGGGTAGCCTTTTAGAATTTCCTTAATATCGATGATATTTTTTTCATCTACTTCTGCCATTCCATGGTCTGAAGTGATGACAAAAGTGGTTTTATCAAGCAATCCTAATCTATCAAGCCCTTTCAGAAGTGAACTTAATGCGATATCAACATTTTTAATTGAAGCGTTAGTTTCATCGCTTTTTGGGCCATGTTCGTGACCTGCCGAATCTACTTCACTAAAGTACAAGGTTGCAAAATCTGCGCGTTTTTCATCAGGTCTATCTAACCAAATAAGTAATTTTTTAACGCGATCAATAGAATTCATTTTACTGTCGTACGGAAGCCAATCCTGTGGCTGTATTCCATGAATCTCCGCCTCTGTTCCGGGCCAAAACAATGTTGAGCATATTTTTCCTTGAAGTTTTGCAGTTACCCAAATTGGAACCCCATTCTTCCACCATTTTGGGTTAGCCACTGCTGTCAATTTCCGGCATTAAGACGCCACTCATTTTCGGCGTAATGGCGCCACTTTGACCAGTCATTTCAGGGGCTCAAACTGGGGTGTCAGAATGCGTTATTTTGCATGTTTTTGCAATGACGTTTTTGGTCATTTTTCTG
>CAIJXJ010000261.1 GCA_903824575.1 uncultured Methylobacillus sp. | reverse complement strand
TTTTCATTAAAGGGAATTAATGCGAGTGTAAGTTCCAAGTTAAATAATTGCAGTTTGAACTCGTGAATATAAGGGATTGATGTGCTACTAAAGAGAAATGCGGCTATAAACCCTACCAACAAGAAGTATCATTTTATTTAGAGACCATAAATAACCAAGCTGTCATTGGAAACTCTTAATTTGAAGTTGATTCGACTCCCTTGGTCTTGATATATTTGTTACCGTAGCGGCTATCCGATATGGCCGGTATGATTTCGTTCACTGATCAAGCTGAAAAGCCAGTGCCGACGTTCATAGCGATTTTGAATTCACCGGCCTGCGCGAAAAGCCGCGAAGGTCCAGTGGAATGATGGGTTAGCACTGTAGTGGCATCTAAAGAGGTCATTCATCCACCTGCGGTGGGAGTACTCGGTCTAGCCAGAAATCCGCATCAAGCTTTCGTGATCCGACCAATGACGTATCTGTTAGGAATCGCACAACGGCATCTCTCAGGCATACTTTTGCTAACTCCGCATGCTCATGCAACCGGGGTGCTTCTTTGGACTTAAGATTTAGCCCCCCATGTACAACGCGGTTTCTCGACAATTGTACGTCACGCACATTCTCATACCTTTTTCTTCGCTCAGCTGCCGGCGCCAGATACGCATAGTTAAGAGCGACTCGAAACGATAGCTCCGATCGGTCGTTAGGATTCAGCAATACCTCAAGCCCAATTACAGCATCCAACAACGCATCAACCGGGGACATACGGCTTTCAGCATCGAGAAGACGAGCCGTTGAAATGTTCAACTCATCCCGTTGGGTTCTGGCAAGTGCCCTGTATAGGTTGGCGAAACGATCAACGTCTTCCTGCGCCAACTCCATAAAGGAGAACGGGTTCACCACAAGTGGTGCAGAACTGTGACCACTCATGTTTGGGAGAATCGTTGGGCGAATCTTGGTGAAGCTTGCAAGTATGCCGACACGGCCACTCTTCAAGATGTGAAGCGCCCCCAAGATGTTACCGATTTGCTCCTGATGGCTTTGAGTGCCGGAAAAATCAGGGGCAAAGTTCTCATGGTGTGTGGTCAACCAAATTGAAATCGGCTTCTCCGAAATTATTGCAGCCGTAACGAACCTTGACGTCAGGTCATATCGACTTTCGGATGAAATGTCATTGCTTCCAAGGTCTGCAATTTCGTCAGCCGTTAATAGGCGAATGTAAAGGCCGTTGTCGAGGTCAATTCTTTCGATGCCCTCCGGCAACTTAAGGCCGATAAGAACTGTCAATATCTCCCGCTCCCCGTTTCTTGTTGTGAGAAGCTCTTCAAGATCTCCAACAACGCTGGAGACCGCCGCCTCAATGGATGCATAGTCGGGAATTCTTTGCGCTGCTTCCCGCAACAAGCATGAGCAAAGTGCGAAACAGTCTTGAATCAATTGGCTGCCACTGTCATGGCAAACATAGCCAAGTAATTCTGGCTGTTGCTCGCGCAGCATCTTATCAAGCGAATCTAGCTCAACTGTTCCGACATGACTTTTTCGGAAGCTTATCCAAGACTGCACGCCTTGATATGGCTCGATAGTTATAGAGAAGCTACCCACACCTGTCGGGCGTGGAACTCTCTTCCAATCGGCGGCAGGCTCGGCCAACCACTCCGGTACCATCTTTGAAAGAGTGGCTATTAGGTGCTGTTTCACGTCTGGCTTCAGACCCGCAGTACCTGCCAGAGGTTTAGGTGTTTCGTTATGCATGGGACTCCTATGCAAAACAACAGATTGGAATTGCCTACCAAGATTATGCGACATTTAGCGCCAGATTATCAGGCACATTTGGTGTCTAGTTTACGTTATGTGTCAGGAAACATCGTATGCTGATAATTAAGCTTTTAACCGTAGTAAACGTCGGTGTGACTTCCGCTGAACCTAGAGCAATTGCTTTGGATGTGGCTAGGGCGACCTTTTATGAACTTACCGGTGCAGCAAAGGAAACCGCCAACATTCGAGTAGAAGAGATCACGGATCAGGTTATAAAGAAGCTTGAAAAAGACTTTCCCGCAGGCCTTCAAAAGGCAATAGATCCCGATTTCCAGTACGCACTCTTTACCGTTCAAAAAGAATACGCGCGAACCATCTCAAAGCTATTTGCGTTTTTCCAAGAAGCGCTTCACGGAGTCAAAGCTGACCGTGTCCGAATATGCCGTGGTTGGCCAGTCGAAATATATTGGAGAGAGTTTTAATTCTTGCCAGGACTGGTCGAGATACTCTCGGAATTTTGTGGTGCGCTTATACCGGTCTCTGATATCGAAGGAGGTCATATTTCTACGTAGGTCATCCCTAGTTCCTTCGTCAAAAATGGGCGTATCAAACAGCATGGCATCGAGATACGCGAAGGTCGGCATCCAACGTTGGATATGATAAGCACCGACCGTTGTGACTCGAAACGCTAAGGGCATCTCACCAACTAGACCTTGAAGCCCCTCGTCAAAAGTAATGCGCTCAGTCGTTTCTATCAACTTTTTATTCGTCATTCGTCTCAAAGCGTGTTCGATCTGGTCGTGGACGAACCCATGTAACTGCATCTCTTTTACAATGTCGCTGGTACTCATAAATCCATCCGAAGACTTTCTAGGGTCATCGGTAGCGATGAAGCCCAGGATGAGCGGACTCAAAAAGTGCTCTTTGCGATCAGGATATCGAACATCGAACAGGTTATAAGCAATAGACGAACTGGCGTCGTAATGCGAGTATTCGCCCAAGAGTGCCTGCTTGCTAAATTCGTGAAGAGGTATTACGTAGTCGCCATCGGACTGCATGATTTCGATGATCTTGTCTGAGTCAACATTTGAGCTACCAATAAACCCCTTAACAAGCTCAAGAACCTCTCGGATGTTGCCTCCAGTGATATTTGAGAGCAACTCCGTGATTTCCTTATTTCGTTTGAGTGAGTGAAGGAGTGCTTTCAGAAAGAGGGCAATAGAGTCAAGGCGAATCGAGATCCCATCAAGGCGCTCAAGGGGAAGCCGTCCTTCGGCAAGATCGAGAGAAAAATTAAGACGCTTCTCTAAAACCAAGTCTATTCTCGGGGGAGAAATAGTCAAAATACGTTGGGGATACGCAGAAATCGAGCCGGATGCTTTGGAAGTGAAGTAGGTCCTCGGACGCAGAGAAATTAGAACAAGCGCTTCCCATTTCGCAGCGAATTCCTGTGCCGCCAAAAAAGCAATTTGCTGATCGTGAAGTGTTCGTTGATCCGCATTGTCGATGGCTAGGATAAGTTGTTTTCGTCGTCCATAGACTATGTGTTTGATGGACTTTTGCAAATGGGAAACTTTGTCCGAAGTTAATTCAGCAAGGAAGTCGATCTGCCTTTCAAGATATTTATCAGGGGCCGCTTCCTTAAGCTTTCCATAAATTCCCCGCTCAAACCTAGCCAGATCACCATGGTAAACGCCACGGACAAAAGAGTCCTCATACAGATCGACTCCTTGATCATGTAAGAGTTGGTTCTCGATTTCCAAAATAAAGAAGTCGCGAAGTTCTTGACCAAGGTTGGCTTGAGTACCTAAGTCAATATAAAGAAATATTGAATTCTGGATTTCTGCCACCGCCTTGACATATACAAGATGACGGATGAAAGAGGTTTTCCCAACGCCAACATCCCCAATGATGACAATCGGCCTCCTTCCAAGGGCCTCCGCTACTACCTCACTTGAGAGGCCAAATTTGTCATCCGGCTTAGCGCGGAGCTGCTGAAGCGTAGGGTTTTGCTCAGATGGGCTGAACATTGCAGCATAGCGAGTCGAAAGAATGTTTTTCCCAACTAACGCTTCTTTCGCCAGGGCGCCATTTTCGCAATAGCACTCCTCATAGAATCTATGACGCACACTCGGAGTGTTCGGTGCATCTTCGATCAACAGATCGCTGAGAGTCCGTAGACTTTGCTGAGAATCGCTTGGATATCGAAAAGACGGATAGCCGGGAACGTAGATAGATAGCTTTTGCGGAACGCCGGTGGGTACGCTGGAAGCTAAATCTCTTAGTAAAACTTGCTGATCCGGAGAGTTTGGCGAGATGGCTTGCCATAGTCGGGAGAATTGCTGTTCCAACTGATCAAGCCCATTAAAGAGAAGACATTTACCATCGGCAGGCGGTATGCCATCGTTTCTAACGCCGAGAAAAACAACTGTCTGAATGCCATTTGACACCACACCAATCTGGATCCCCCTGTCAGCACAATAGCGATGCGCCTGCTCGAATGCAATCTTAAATTCTTTACTTATTGCGCAGATCGACCTGAGGGAACGGACAATACCGTGCCTATTTTCTTCGATTGGGATATTGAAGTACTGCCCGGATCGTTTGGCTTCGATGAGAACCTTAGCAGGTGATCCTAGCTCGTAGTCGCTATAATCTTCGTTTAATCGACGCTCTACTCGAGTATTGGAGCGATCCCAACCCAAGCATTCATGAATTATTCTGTCCAGGATGCGATGGCGCGTGTCAGCCTCGTTGAAATCAATCGGTCGTGATCGTAAATCAGACAAGAGCTGCACCAACGCGGCTGTTCCATCTGCTAGATCAATTGCCATTTTTAATCCCCCTTTCCGTAAGTTTAAGACATTAAGCCGCGTTTCATTACGTATGAAGGAAATTTAGAATTGACTCTTGAAAACCACCGATGATTCAAGGGAAATGGTAGCGTCGAGAGCACACAGTCGCGTTGAGAGAAGGCTGCCATTGAGGGTAATTCACGCGCCTATGGCCGATTACGAGTCCATACCAGCCATTAGAGCATTTGGATGCCACCGACTGCAATGGCCGAGAGCCGGGCGGTCAAAATATCTAAATGACGGCCAGCTCACGGCCACTTTTCGACATTCAATGTTACGAATTCGATGCCATAAAACTGACGTTCAAACACGCAGAGTTCTGGATGCCTACCTACTCAATTAAACCGATTTACTCGAGAAATTCGCGCATCGAAACATCGTAATAACGATTAATCGCATCTTATGGTGCCTTGGCAATACCTAACTCATTGATGCATATAAGTCCGGAGTCGCGGCTTATGGGTGATCCAGTCGCAGCTTATGCCTAGCTAATCGCAACTTATGGGTGATCCCACACAATGACTGAAGTGCTATACAGCAATCAGATTATCCGCACTTACTCTCACCACAATTCAAACAAGTCAAACACCCATCCATGATGATAGCGGCCTTGGTGTGGCACTTGTTGCACAACTGGGCGCCAAGCGGGAAGCCTGCGGCATCATTCTCTGTGTCGCCGGCCTTGGCCTGCTTTTGCAAGTATTCGGCCTTCTTCTCATTGATCAGTTTCAGCTGGTGTTCGTCCGGGCCGGATTTTTTCAGCATGCCGATTTCCTGCAAGTGTTGCTCGACTACTTCGCCGATCTCGGCCACCAGGCTAGGAATATACTTGCCGCCTTTCTTGAAGTAACCACCGTTGGGATCAAACACACTATGCAGTTCTTCCACCAGAAAGGTGATGTCGCCCCCTTTGCGGAACACGGCTGACATGACGCGGGTGAGCGCCACGATCCACTGAAAGTGCTCCATGTTCTTGGAATTGATGAAGATCTCGAACGGGCGACGGTGTTCCTGCGGCGACCCCTCGTTCATCACCACGTCATTGATCGTGATGTAAAGCGCATGCTCGGTGACCGGCGTCTTGATCTTATAGGTATTGCCCACCAGTTTATCCGGGCGACTGAGAGGCTCGCCCATCTGCACAATTTCAGCCTTGTGGGCAGCGGCAGCCTGCGCGGATTGCTCGGATTTCGCCTTTTCTGCAGCGCGCTCTTCTTCATTCACCACCGTATAAGCGGTGATTTTCTTTTCAATTTTTATTGCCATGTTGCTCTCCTTTTGAGGGACTGGGGACTAGGGACTGGGGACTAAACCCCACCATCGACTTCCCTAGCCCCTAATCCCTAGCCTCTAGTCCCTAAAACTTCCCGTAATAGCCTTCCTTGAGGGCGTCATACAAATTGGCCGCACTGTGGATTTCGCCGTCGTATTCGATTTCCTCGTTACCCTTGACCTCAACCATGCTGCCATCTTCCAGGGTGAACTTGTAGGTGGTATTTTCCAGATCCTTCTCGGTCACCAGCACACCTTGGAACGCTTCGGGATTGAAGCGGAAGGTGGTGCAGCCCTTCAAGCCCTTCTCGTAGGCGTAGAAATAGATGTCCTTGAAATCCTCGTAGGCGTAATCGGTCGGCACATTGATGGTCTTGGAGATGGAACTATCGATCCACTTCTGTGCGGCGGCCTGGATATCCACGTGTGCACGGGCAGCAATCGTCGAGGAATCGACGAAGTATTCCGGCAGTTTTTCATCCTCCTTGTCAGAGAACGGCATCGCGTGCGGGTTAACCAGTTCGCGATAGGCCAACAGTTCATAGGACCAGACATCGACCTTTTCCTTGGACTTCTTGCCTTCGCGAATCACGTTGCGACTGTAATGGTGCGCGAATGAAGGTTCGATGCCGTTGCTGGCGTTATTACCGAGACTCAAAGAGATGGTGCCGGTCGGGGCAATCGAGCTATGGTGAGTGAAGCGCACGCCGTGGTCTGCGATTTGCTGGCGCAGAGATTCCGGGAATTGCTGCAAGTACTTGCTGTACAAGCCCATCAGGACCCGGCCCTTGACCTTGTCGCCAAGCTTGATACCATCTTTGGCCATTTCCGGGCGTTTAGCCAGAAGATCAGCGGTGATCTCGAACTCTTCGTCCATAATCGGTGCCGGACCTTTTTCCGCTGCCAGTTCGATGCCGATTTCCCAGCCGGTTGCCGCCATGACGCGCGTGACTTCCTCAGTGAACTTGAGTGACTCGGGCGAGCCGTAAGCCATCTTGAGCATGGTCAGAGTTGAACCCAGGCCCAGATAACCCATGCCGTGACGGCGCTTCCGCATGATCTCTGCCTGTTGCTGCGGCAGCGGCAAGCCGTTGACCTCGACTACGTTGTCGAGCATGCGGGTAAAGGTCGCCACCACTTCGCGGTATTCTTCCCAGTCGAAATGGGCCTGATCGGTGAACGGCTGACGCACGAAACGAATCAGATTGACCGAACCCAGCAGGCAAGCACCATACGGCGGCAGGGGTTGTTCGCCACAGTTATGAGCGTAGATACCGTTGGCGTCGAAGGCATTGACGCCGGGTACTTGCACGTCGTACACGGCCTCAATGCCAGCGGTCATGACACTCTCGACACGGGCGGTGAAACGCTCGCGATTGAGTTCGCGCTGGTAGCCCGCCAGCAAGCTATGCAGGCGCGCGGCCTTGTCGCTGTCGGCGAAACCAATCAACTCCTGATAGCGAGCCAGGTTGGCGCCGCTGATAACCAGTTCGTGCTGCGATTGGGTAGCGTAATTTTTTACACCGCCATGACTATCCTGCAACGCACTGAAGCCCTCGTCCCGGCGGTTGCGATAGAGGCGGGAAGCGATGCCAAGACGTAACATCATGCGCTGCGCCGCTTCCAGCAGGGCCACATCTGATTGCGCCAGACGAATACTGACGCCTTTTTCCTGGTTGCCTTGCACCGAGCCGTCAGCATCGAACAGGCCTCGCAGGAAGCCTTGGTAGAACGTGCTGGACGCGCGCTCCATGGCGGGTGTGATGTGCTTGTTGCCCACCGTCATGCCAACTTCCATTGCCAAATCACGGATGGCGGGGGTCGCCAGCCGATATTCGTTGCGACCCGGCACCGTCATCCAACCGGCAAAGTCAGCACGATGCGGCAAGGTTTGAGCGGCGGCCAATGCTTCATCCATCAGAGCACGAACGCCTTGCGGCAACGACGTTGCTGCGCCGTTGGCCACGGCAGCCGGTTGCCATGCCGACAACACGGCCTTGTCCGCCTTCAGTGTTCCATCGCCCAGCAGGAGGCCGAGCAGATAGCCCTGTTCACGCGTATAAGCGCCGGTCCACTCGGCAGCTGCGCGATGGTCGTGCAATACGACGCGATCGCCTATCTGCAATTCACCGGCGGCGCACCATTCGGTCTCGCTGCTGTAACGGGTGAAACGCGAAACGCGCCGCACGCGGTGATCGGCAGTCAAGCGCAAATTGTAGCCTTCCGTGGTTTGCAATTTGACCACCGGCTTGTCGGCAGTCTTGAAGAAACCCTCGGCACCGGTAGCGTGATCCTGTCCATCGACGCGTGCCAAAAACGGCGACCCAATCAGCTCTGCCACCTGGCGCGGACCAGCGGCGGTATGCACCCAAGTATCAGCCGTGACGCAAGGATTGGTAGTACGGATATTCTCGCAGAACCAGTTATTGTTCATCTCGTTGACCTTGTCGATCAGGATGAAGCCCGGTTCGGCGAAATCGTAGGTGGAAGTCATGATGACGTCCCACAACCGGCGTGCCTTGACGATCTTGTACACGCGGCAGGCAGTCTTGCCGTCAGATTCGCGAGCCAGGTATTTACCCTTGACCGGCCATTCGCGCCACACCACCTGGTTGATGTCATCCAGGACCAGGGCATCAGCTTTGGCTTCCTTGGCAGTGACCGGAAAGGCCAGCTTCCATTCGGTGTCATACTTCACTGCTTCCATGAATTCGGCGGTGATCAGGGCTGACAGGTTGAACTGGCGCAAGCGCCCGGCTTCGCGCTTGGCTTTGACGAAGTCGGCAATATCAGGGTGGGAAATGTCGAAGGTGGCCATCTGTGCGCCGCGACGACCACCGGCGGAGGAAACCGTGAAGCACATCTTGTCGTAGATATCCATGAACGACAGCGGGCCGCTGGTGTAGGCGCCAGCGCCGGCGACGAACGCGCCCTTGGGACGCAGGGTGGAGAATTCGTAGCCGATGCCGCATCCGGCTTTCAGCGTGAGTCCGGCTTCGTGCACCTTGCCCAGGATGTCATCCATGGAGTCTTCGACGATGCCGGAAACGGTGCAGTTGATGGTGCTGGTAGCAGGCTTATGCTCGAGAGCGCCGGCGTTGGAAGTGATACGCCCGGCGGGAATAGCGCCACGGCGCAGCGCCCAGACGAACTTGTCGTACCAATGGGCCTTCTTCTCTTCCGTGGTTTCAGCATCCGACAGGGCACGCGCGACACGTTTGTAGGTGTCGTCGATGGTACTATCCAGCACTTCACCCTGTTTGGTCTTAAGCCGGTATTTCTTGTCCCAGATGTCTAGCGACACCGGCTGCATGGGAACCTCCCGTTCCGTTTGTTGCGCCAACTTCACCGCTTTAAGCATGTCCCATTTTCCTCCAGCTTGTTTTTATTGATTAAAATGAAAAACCACAACATATAGTGTCAGAGCGCAAAGATAAACCCAAGACTTGTGATCGTCAAGCAGAGATTCTGGGGAATAATGAATTATTTTGGTTGACTTCCAGCACGTGACGGACCGGCTTGAAGGTGGCGAGCGTGAGTCCTCGCTAACACAAATGGATGGGCTCAAAAACCGGACAAAAGGAGGCAAAAAAATCGAAGTGCCAACAGCACTTGTTGGCGGCTCGAACTGGCGTTTTTTTGCAGCGCCAGTTTCGGCGACTGGCGCGACTACTTCTTCGGCGCGAAGGTAAAGGCGTCGGAAAAGAATTCGTTCTCCGGCAGGCCGCTACCAGTGAAATCAGCATGCGCCGCTTCTACCATGGCCGGCGCACCGCAACAATAAACCTGGTAATCGCTCAAGTCTGGATGGTCTGCCAGCACGGCTTGATGGACGAGACCAACGCGACCCGTCCAGGCATCCAATGCTGCAGGCGCAGACAGCACGGGAATGAAATGGAAGTTGGGATGCAGGGCCGCCCATTGGGCCGGCAGCTCTGGCAGGTACAGATCCGGCTTGGCCAGGGCGCCCCAGTACAACACCATCTCGCGAGTGGCATGATGATGCAGCGCATGTTCGATGATGCCTTTGATCGGGGCGAAACCGGTGCCACCAGCGACGAAGATAATGGGCTTGTCGGAGTCTTCGCGCAGGGTAAAGGTGCCGAATGGCCCTTCGAAGCGCAGGATGGCTTTTTCCGACATTTCGTTGAACACGTATTCGGTGAATTTGCCGCCGGGGATCAGGCGCAGGTGAAATTCAAGCATCTGGTCATCGAACGGGGCATTGGCTAGCGAAAATGCCCGGCGCGCGCCATCCTTCAGAAGGAATTCGACGTACTGGCCGGGCAAGAACTGCAGACGCTCATTGGCCGGCAGCTTGAGGTGGATGGAGATCACATCTGGCGCCAGCTGGGTTTTCTTTTCCACGCGGCAAGGCAGCGTTCTGGGGGCAATGCCTGTCGCCAGGCCAGCTTCGCGGCATTCGATCACCAGATCAGACTGGGCGGTGGCGCAGCAAAACAAGGCCAGGCCGTCATTCAGTTCTTTATCACTCAGCGCATGGGCCTGATAATCAGTATGTTCGACCGTGCCCGCCAGCACCCGACCCTTGCAGGCGCCACAAGCGCCATTGCGGCAGCCGTAGGGCAAACTGAGGCCTGCGTCTATTCCGGCACCAAGGATCGTTTGATCGCGAGCGACGCTAAAAGTGTGCCCGCTGGGCTGAACAGTGACCTGGAAAGACATGCTTCAACTTTCTGATGGCTTAACGAAATGGGCGCATTTTATCATAGGCATAGCTGACAGCGGCTCCAAAACTAGTCTTCACGCCGCCATTCGCCCTCGATCGCGCCATCGTCAGGCGACGACGGTGATTGCATGCGAGGAACCGGCACCAGCAGGATTAAAAGCGCAAACAAATCACTCAGCACGCCTGGCAGGATCAGCAAGATGCCGGCCACTACCTTTCTGGCACTGGTGAGTAAGGAACGCACCGGATGCTGCCCGGCTCGCAAGGCATCCATCATGCGCGGCAACGCCCCGCGACGCTCCTCTCTCAGCAGCCACAAGCCGCAAGCGGCGGACAGCAACAGATAGTCCAGCAACCACCAACCATAGTGTTCTGCCAACTGGATCAACAGCACCAACTCCAGCACCGGGAATGCGAGTAAAATTACCAAAAAAAGTAAGCGCATATGAAGACTCTCAAAATATGGATCAAATTCTCGTGCTGACCAATTTGCCGGACCAAACCATTGCCACCCGGCTGGCGGAACATCTGGTCAAGCAGGGACTGGCTGCCTGTGTCAACATCCTCGCACCCGTCACCTCAATCTACCACTGGCAGGGCAAGCTTGAAACCGCGCAAGAAATCCCGCTTCTGATCAAGACCAGCCAATCACGCTATATGGAGATAGAGGCCGCCATTTGCAAGCTGCACCCCTATGAAACCCCTGAAATCCTTCAGCTCCCAATAACCGGTGGCTTGCCGGCTTACCTCGCATGGCTATCTGAAGAGACCGCGCACTGATGCTTCGCACCCTGCTTCTGTTGTTTTGTCTTTACGCCTTGCCAGCCTGCACCGAAGCCGGCGCAGCCAACAGCCTCAGTCAATTATTCGACAATTCCGGCGACATTTTGCAGCCAGACCAGGCTTTCAAGCTCACGGTCAGCGCTGAGAACGGGCAGACGCTACGTGCCAGCCTCTCCATCGCCCCCGGCCATTACCTTTATCGTGACCGTATCAGCTTCAAGCTGAAAGATGACTCGCCCAACGCCATACAAAGCGTTGACCTGCCGCGGGGTGAAGCCAAGCACGATGCCAACCTGGGCGACACCGAGGTGTTTCACCACAGCATAGACGCCATCATTCACTTGCAGCACACCGGCGCAACGCTCGCCAGCGTTACCCTGCTGGCGAAGTACCAGGGTTGCAGCGAAAAAGGCCTGTGTTACGCGCCGATCAAGAAAACATTGCAGATATCTTTGCCGTCAACCGGACAGGCCGCGACCGCGCCCGACGCGCCTGAACAGGACGCCGTCAGGACGCTGCTCGCGGGCGGCAAATTGTGGCTGATCGCCGTTGGCTTCTTCGGCTTTGGCCTGCTACTGGCTTTTACGCCATGCGTATTCCCCATGATCCCCATCCTGTCCGGCATCATCGTCGGACAAGGTGCACATCCGAGCCGCTTGCATGCTTTCAATCTGTCGCTGGCTTATACCCTCGGCATGGCTCTGGCTTACACCTTGGCTGGAATCGCCGCCGGGCTTTCCGGGCACCTCATCAGCGCCGCCCTGCAAAACCCATGGGTGCTGGGTACCGGCGCGCTGTTGTTCGTGCTGCTGGCGCTGTCCATGTTCGGCTTTTATGACCTGCAATTGCCGAGCAGTTTGGAGAGCGGCATGGTCAACCTCACCAACCGCATCAAGGGCGGACGTTTTGCCGGCGTATTCGCCATGGGAGCACTGTCCGCTCTGATCGTCAGCCCCTGCATCGCGGCCCCCCTGGCCGGAGCCCTGCTCTATATAGGTCAGACTCATGACGTGGTGCTGGGTGGCGTTGCGCTGTTTGCCCTGTCCATCGGCATGGGTGTGCCATTACTCCTGGTTGGCGCTTCGGCGGGCGCCTTGTTGCCCAAGGCCGGTGCCTGGATGAATGCGGTCAAGAATTTCTTCGGTGTGCTGATGTTGGGGATGGCAGTCTGGCTGATCGGTCCGGTCATTCCGCCGGCGCTGTCCTTGGCTTTGTATGCGCTTATCCTGATCGTATCGGCCATCAATCTGCGTGCACTGGACGCGCTGTCGCAACATGCGAACAACTGGAATCGGTTATGGAAAGGCGTGGGTATCATTCTGCTGATCTATGGCGCAGCGTTGCTGTTAGGCGCACTGGCCGGCAACAAGAACCCATGGCAACCACTGGCCGGCCTGCGTGCCACAACTGCTGTCGATAACGAGCCGGCGCTGCCTTTCATGCGCGTCAAGAGTGTGCAGGAACTCGATGACGCGTTGAAACAGGCAACAGGCAAATTTGTCATGCTCGATTTCTATGCAGACTGGTGTGTCTCCTGCAAAGAATATGAACAGAACACCTTCCGCGATGCACGCGTGCAAAAATTGCTTAAGAATACCGTCATGCTGCAGGCTGACGTAACCTTGAACAGCGCTGAAGACGATGCCCTGCTCAAACGCTTTGGCCTGTTTGGCCCACCCGGCATCCTGTTTTTTGATCCCACTGGCCGCGAAGTCGTGCCGCTCAAGGTGGTGGGTTACCGTGACGCGAACCAATTCCTGGTTATTCTTAATAGCCTGTATGCTGCAAAGGGGGGTGAATGTCCAGCCGCTCTCGCCTGTTGATCCTCTGCGCCGGTGTGGCGCTCATGGTGGCTATCCTGTTGGCGGCCGTGACGCATTTCGCGCAGCCTGCCCACATGGAAAATCCGGCCGGAGCCGTCAGCGACAGCCTGTTCGCCGCGCAATTCAGTGACGCCAATGGCAACATGCAGCCACTGGCACAATGGCGGGGTCGAGTCCTGATCGTCAATTTCTGGGCCTCTTGGTGCCCGCCATGCCGGGAAGAAATGCCGGAATTGTCCCAATTGCAGGATAAATACCGTGACCGCGGCGTGGTAGTACTGGGCATCTCCACCGATGATGCCGCGAAAATGCAGCAATTTGCGCGCGAAGCACCGGTCAGCTACCCCTTGCTGGCGGGAGATGCCGCTGGCCTCGACCTGGCCACGACCATGGGCAACGATCGCGATGTCCTGCCTTATACCGTTATTTTGCGGCGTGACGGCAGCGTAGCCATCAACCATTTCGGCCGTATTGACAGCCTGGAACTGGAAAGCGCGCTGGCGCCCCTGCTGTAAGCTTCTGAAATAACTTGAATTTCGTCAAACTCCGGTGAATCTGCTGGACAACATCCATCAACTTGCGGCAAACTTGCGCTTCAATCCGGCAACGGAATCGATACGAAATATGGCTAAAAACAAGACAATCCTCGTATTGCACGGCCCCAATCTGAACCTGCTTGGGATGCGAGAACCCAATCATTACGGTAACGAGACGCTCGCCAGCATTGACGATCTCCTGATGCGCCGCGCACAGGATGCCGGGGGAAAGCTGGAGGCATTTCAGAGCAACAGCGAGGCTGAGTTGATCCATAAAGTGCAATCGCTGATCGATAACCCGGTCGATTTCATCATCATCAATCCGGCAGCATTCACCCATACCTCGATCGCCCTGCGCGACGCTCTGGCGGCCGTCAAAATTCCATTTATCGAAGTACATCTTTCCAACATCCACGCCCGTGAACCCTTTCGCCAACACTCCTACTTCTCCGACATCGCGGTCGGGGTGATCTGCGGACTGGGCGCTCACGGCTATGCATTGGCGCTGGATTACGCACTCAACATAACAAATAAAGTTTAAATCAGGAGAACCCCATGGATCTGCGCAAACTGAAGAAACTGATCGATTTGGTCGAAGAATCTGGCATTTCGGAGTTGGAACTAACCGAGGGAGAAGAAAAAGTACGCATCAGCCGCCTGCCCCCCGCTGGCCAGCAAGTGCATTACGCCCCGGCCTACATGCAGCAACCCCAGATGCATGCCGCTCCTGCCGCTGCCTTGGCACCTGTCATTGAGCCGGCCGAGCCTGTGATTGAAGGCCATGTCGTCAAGTCACCCATGGTCGGCACCTTTTACCGCTCGCCATCGCCTGACTCCAAGCACTTTGTCGAACTAGGCAGTAATGTTGCCGCCGGCGAGACCTTATGCATCATCGAGGCCATGAAGCTGTTGAATGAAATTGAAACTGACAAGGGCGGCGTCATCAAGGCCATCCTGGTCGAAAATGGTCAACCCGTCGAGTACGGCGAACCTCTGTTCATCATCGGTTAAGCCAAGGAATTCCCATGTTTGAAAAAGTTCTAATCGCCAACCGGGGGGAGATTGCCCTGCGTGTGCAGCGCGCCTGCCGTGAAATGGGCATCAAGACCGTGGCTGTGCATTCCGAGGCCGACCGCGAGGCCAAATATGTCAAGCTGGCCGATGAGTCAGTCTGCATCGGTCCGGCCCCTTCCAGCCAGAGCTATCTGAATATTCCGGCGGTCATCAGCGCAGCCGAAGTGACCGATGCCGAAGCCATCCATCCCGGATACGGCTTCCTGTCGGAAAATGCCGACTTTGCCGAGCGCGTGGAACAGAGCGGCTTTGTCTTCATCGGCCCGCGCGCTGAAACCATACGCCTGATGGGCGACAAGGTCTCGGCCAAAGATGCCATGCGAAAATCCGGCGTGCCCTGCGTACCAGGCTCTGAGGGTGCGCTGGGGGATGACGCCGAAGAAAACATGCGTGCCGCCCGCGACATTGGCTACCCGGTCATCATCAAGGCGGCCGGCGGTGGTGGTGGGCGCGGCATGCGCGTGGTGCATACCGAGGCCGCCCTGCTGACCTCGATCAACATGACCAAAGCGGAGGCACAGTCGGCCTTCAGTAATCCCATGGTGTACATGGAGAAATTCCTGGAGCATCCACGCCATATTGAAATCCAGGTACTGGCCGATGAACATGGCAACGCCGTTTATCTGGGCGAGCGCGATTGCTCGATGCAACGCCGGCATCAAAAAGTTCTGGAAGAGGCACCGGCTTATGGCATCGATCGCAAGCATATCGCCATGATCGGCGAGCGCTGCGCCGAGGCCTGCCGCACCATAGGCTACCGTGGCGCAGGGACCTTCGAGTTTCTGTTTGAGAACAATGAGTTTTACTTCATCGAAATGAACACGCGAGTTCAGGTCGAGCACCCGGTCACAGAACTGATTACCGGTATCGACATCGTGCAGATGCAATTGCACGTCGCTGCCGGCGAGAAGCTGCCATTCAAGCAGAAAGACATTCAGTTCCGCGGGCACGCCATCGAATGCCGTCTCAACGCGGAGGACTCACACACTTTCGTGCCGTCCCCCGGTCGCATTACCGGCTTCCATATGCCGGGCGGCCCTGGCGTGCGCGTCGATACGCATGCCTACCAAAATTACGTCGTACCCTCGCATTATGACTCGATGATAGGCAAGCTCATCACCTATGGTGACACCCGTGACCAAGCCATCGCCCGCATGCGCATTGCACTGTCCGAAATGGTGGTGGAAGGCATCAAGACCAACATCCCGTTGCATGTCGAACTGATGAATGACGCGGCTTTCCATCAGGGCGGTACCAGCATTCATTATCTTGAACACAAGCTCGGCATCGTGGCCAAATAATGGGTTGGCAATCGCTTAAGATCCAGGCGGGAGAAGATACCGCCGAAGTTTTGAGCGATGCACTCATGGATCTGGGGGCCCTGTCGGCAAGCATCGAGGATGCCGATGCCGAGACCCTGGACGAACAGCCGATCTTCGGTGAACCGGGCGAGCCGCCACCCGGCATGTGGCAACACAATGTTGTCAGTGCCTTGTTCAATGATGAAATGGATATTCCTGCCGTCATGCTGGCGCTGGCTGCCGCCACCGGACTTGATCACCTGTCCTACACCGTAGAAACCATCGCGGAGCAGGATTGGGTGCGCGCAACCCAGTCCCAATTCGAACCCATTTGCATCCGGGACGATTTGTGGATTGTTCCATCATGGCATGTCGCCCCCAACCCGAACGCGCTGAACATCGTACTCGACCCCGGCCTCGCTTTTGGCACCGGTAGCCACCCCACCACGCATCTATGCCTGGCTTGGCTATGCGACCATCTTCATCCGGGAGAGAGTGTGCTCGATTATGGTTGCGGCTCGGGCATCCTGGCAATTGCCGCAAAACGACTGGGAGCCGGCACCGTGATGGGGGTCGACATCGACCCGCAGGCCATGCTTGCCAGTCGCTATAACGCGGAAAACAATCAGGCTGGCGACGTAAACTTCGTGCTACCCGATGACATGCCGCCGTTTGCGGCCGATATCCTGGTCGCCAACATTCTCTCCAGCCCGCTCAAACTGCTGGCACCAGCCCTGGCCAGCCATTGCCGCCCGGGTGGACGCATCGCGCTGTCTGGCGTGCTAGCCGAACAAGCTGCCGATGTAAGCGCTTGTTACAACAACTGGTTCGACATGCAGGCGCCGATATTCATGGAGAATTGGACCCTGCTGACAGGAGTGAGGCATTGAGTCTGGTCACCACTTGTCCGCAATGCAAAACGGCTTTTGTCGTCAAACCTGAGCATCTGGCAGCGCATCGCGGCGATGTGCGCTGCGGCCAATGCCAGCATCTGTTCAACGCTCTGGCCAACCTGACAGAAGCCCCGCCCCTGGCCGCGACGCCTCCACCAGAACCCGTTCCCGCGATGGAACCGAGTCCGCCTCCCGCAACCGGGACAGAAGCAGTCCTCCCCACGGCACAACCAAGCAATATCTCTACAGAAGAAATCCTGAATCAGGACAGTGTTGAGCTAGACCCTAATTTCATGCTGGAAGTCGAGACCGGATTCATGGCTGAAATTAACCCTATAGACATTGAAACAGACGTTGCAGACTTCCCGGCCCTGATTGACCCGGCACTTGCTTTTGCGCCACCTGAATCAGTCATCCGGCCTGAGCCTGAGCCTGACGCTGAACCAATCACTGACTTCGAAGCCGAGGCCCTGGCCGAAGTTGCGTTCCCAACAGAAACAGCATCGGAGCCTGAGCCTGAGCCTGAGCCTGAGCCTGAGCCTGAGCCTGAGCCTGAGCCGATCACTGGCTTCGAAGCCGAAGCCTTGGCCGAAGTTGCGTTCCCGGCAGAAACAGCCTCGGAGCAGGACCCTGAGCCCGATATTGAGCCTGAGCCTGAACCGATCACTGACTTCAACATCAAAGCGCAAGCTGAAGTTGCGTTTCCGGCAGAACTGGAACAGGTCCCTGAGTTCGAAGTCCACCCTGAACTTGTACTTCCACCAGAACAGGAAACGACGGTAGCGGCCATCCCTGTAGCAACAACCGAGTTGCCGCCGGAGGTTGAATCCAGACCGGCGCCTGGCGAGCCAGGGTCGGCTTTGGATCCAATACAAACGCCCATCATCATGGGGCTGGATTCAAGCGCCAACAAGACTGTTAGCCTGACACGAGCGAGCACTGGACGCCCTTCCTGGTTATCGGCGATGATCGCCCTGTTTTTACTGCTGGGCGCCATCGCACAAACGATTTATTTCCTGCGCTCCGAAATTGCCACGCGTTTGCCGCAGGCCAAACCCTGGCTGGTGCAAGCCTGTGAAATCCTCGCCTGTACCGTGGAATTGCCACGCCAGATCGAACTGCTAAGGCTCGATGATTCCGGTTTGCAGGAGGATACCGATCATGAGGGCATCGTATTACTCTCCAGCACCCTCATTAACCATGCCCACTTTGCCCAAGCCTATCCGCATCTGGAACTGACCCTCACCGATCTCGATGACCACGCAATACTCAGGCGCGCCTTTTCCCCCACGGAATATCTGCCAAAAAACACTAATATTGCAGCCGGCATGCCGGCAAATGATGAAGTCCGCGTCAAGCTGGCGCTATCCACCAGTCAAATCAAGGCTGCAGGGTATCGCGTTTACATCAATTACCCCTGAGACTTACCATGACCACGCAAAAAAACAATTCCGGGCTGTCCCGGGCAAAGGTTGAAAAAATCGGCAAGGCAACGGCCTCCTTGCACCGTCTGCTGAAGGAGTTGGGCTATGCCAAAGGCTTACAACAGACGGCAGCGACTATGCCAGATGCCCGCGAACGCCTGAATTTCATCGACCAGACCATGCACGAAGCATCGGAAAAAACGATCAGTGCAGTTGAAAATTCATTGCCACTGACCGAATTCGGGCGCACTACCTGCATCGATCTGGCACAGCGGCTTTCAAATGCACCGGACTTGGCGCATCATGCACTGGTACAGGACACCATTTCACATCTAGGCGAAGTGGCCTCCAAGGAAGAGATACTGCGCCACAACCTGTTGCAAATCCTGGAGGCACAGGAGTTTCGCGATGTGGCTGGGCAGATGGTCAACAAAATTGTCGATGCCGCCGCTGAAATTGAAAAAATCCTGCTGGATCTGTTGCGTGAATACGCGCCAGAAGCCAATGACTCCCTCATTACCAAGGAGGGCCTGACTTCCGGGCCCGCCATCCGAGCCGACCAGAACGGCGTCAGCGGCCAGGATGAGGTAGACGACCTGCTATCGTCCCTGGGGTTCTGAGACCGACCGTAGCATCTGCCCGGAACAATCATAAACTTGAGGCAAGCGCTTGGAAATTTATATTCCCGTCATTAGCTTCCAAGTTTTACGCTGTCGGCTACAATCCATTGACTGATTGATAAGTCAAACCGCTTTCATATTAGAGGCCCGGCACTTTGGCAATGGTCACAGACTCATTTTTGATACTTCTTGAAGAATCGGACCTGTCGGCAGGCAAGCCCATTCCCTGGTCCATCTACGATCAGGATGAGGCCGTGCTGTGGCCGGAAGGGCATGTATTCGCCTCCCAGGACGAAATTGTCGATGCGGTAAACACCGTCATTTTTCGCCGGGAAGGTGGCGAGCCTGAGGTACAGGACAAGATCGAAATAAAGGGCAAGCACGAACTGCAGGACAAAGAGGCCGAGTTAGACCATGCCTTCAGCGACAGAGCTTCCCCGTCAAACAAAACCCAGCGCAGCAAGTTTGAAGAAATGGGTGCCCGGGTCGGAGATGTGCTGCTGCTTCAGGTGATGGGCCCGTTCCGGGATGAACGGTGCAAGGTCAAATTGATCGGCTACGCCGTCGGCAGAACGATCATCATTGAAGCGCCGAGTGGTGCCAGCGACCATATAGCGGTACATGCAGACCAGGAAGTGATTGTCCGCTCTTTTTCCGGCAAGAATGCCTATGGATTCTGGACCACAGTGAACAAGGCGTCCAAGTTGCCATTCCCCTATCTGCATCTTAATTACCCGGAGTATGTGGATAAGGTATCGGTACGCGAATCCTCCCGCATCCCTTTCAACGTCATCGGCATGGCATCCAGAGTGAAAGATGAAGTTGTCGGCGACCGCTTTTCGGTGCTGATCGTTGACTTCAGCACCACCGGAGCCGCCTTCGTTGCGCCCAAGGGGGCCGTTGGCCGGGGTGACATTCTGCGCATCGCCTTTCGCGTAAAGATCCAGGATATTGAAGTTCTGCCGATCGTCGATAGCATCATTCGATCCGAGGCGCCCATTGAAGGCGATGCCAATGGCAAATACCGTTACGGCGTCCAGTTCAAGGATCTGAAGACGCAGGACCTTCTGGTGCTGCAGAGCATGGTGTATCAAAAAATGCTGGAACAGGCTTAACGCAGACCAGCCATGACCAAGTCCACGAAAAAAGAAACCCCTGTCACGCCGACGGAGGGCAGAGTCTGCGCCCAGTGCAACACCCTCTGCCCGCCCGTTGGCGGCATGAACTTCCTGTCGGAGGACCAGACGCAACACCGCTGGATCTGCAAACAATGTAGGGGGCGCCTGGAACAACGGTTGAAGAAATTATTGTAAAAAAAGTAATTCACCCTCCCGCCAAAATTCCCTCCCGCTTGCATTCATAGCGTCCTACAATACCGCTCTGACATCAATCAACGTGAAAACGGGATTGGAGGGCTCGCATGGACAAACTGACCATCGATGGCAATCAAGCCGTTGCCATGATTGCGCACAAGCTCAGTGAAGTGCTATTCATTTTCCCCATCACACCTTCGTCTACCATGGGCGAATGGGCCGATGAATGGTCGTCCCATGGCCAGACCAACCTGTGGGGCACGGTTCCGCACGTGGTCGAGATGCAGAGCGAGGGCGGGGTCGCCGGCGCAATCCACGGCGCGCTGCAGGCAGGGTCGCTTGCCACCACCTTCACCGCATCGCAAGGCCTGCTCCTGATGTTGCCCAATATGTACAAGATCGCCGGCGAGTTGACACCGGCCGTGTTCCATATTGCCGCGCGTGCGCTGGCCTGCCAGGCGTTATCCATCTTTGGCGACCACAGCGACGTCATGAGCGCACGCCAGACCGGCTTCGGCATGCTGTGCTCCAATTCGCCGCAACAGGCCATGGACTTCGCCCTGATCGCCCACGTGGCAAGCCTTGAGGGACGCATTCCAATACTGCACTTTTTCGACGGCTTCCGCACCTCACACGAAGTGGCAAAACTCGACTCTATCGATGACGACATCCTGAGCGCGATGATCCAGCCAGACTGGATCTCCGCGCACCGTGCTCGCTCACTGTCCCCCGAGCACCCGGTGTTACGCGGCAGTTCACAGAACCCGGACGTCTATTTTCAGGCGAGGGAATCGGTCAATGCGTATTACCAGCGCTTCCCCGGCATCGTGCAGCACACCATGGACAGGCTGGGCAAACTGACAGGGCGTCACTATCACCTGTTTGAGTATGCCGGCCACCCGCAGGCGACGCGCATCCTTCTGCTGATGGGCTCTGGCGCCGAAACGGCGATCGAAACCGTCGATTTTCTGGTGCGTCAAGGCGAAACAGTGGGCCTCGTCAAGGTGCGCCTGTACCGGCCGTTCGATGCCAATGCCTTGATCGCCGCCCTGCCCGCGAGTTGCCAGTCCATCGCGGTACTGGACCGCACCAAGGAACCGGGATCGGATGGCGAACCCCTGTACAAGGATGTGCTGACAGCCGTGGCACAAGACTACAGCACTGGCAGAGGCAAATTCTCTACCCTGCCAAGAATTATTGGTGGCCGCTATGGGCTGGCTTCCAAGGAGTTCACGCCTGGCATGGTCAAGCGCGTGTTCGACGAACTCAGCCAACAGCAGCCGAAAAACGACTTTACCATCGGCATCCAGGACGATGTGACGCACTTGAGTCTCGACTGGGATGCGGATTACCGCACCGATGCGCATGCCAATACATTCCAGGCCATGTTCTATGGCCTGGGCAGCGATGGCACGGTGAGCGCCAACAAGAACAGCATCAAGATCATCGGGGAGACCACCGACTGGCACGCTCAGGGCTATTTTGTCTACGATTCCAGAAAAGCGGGTGCGGTGACCATTTCACATCTGCGCTTCGGTCCCGATCCGATACGTTCGACCTATCTGATCGGCGACAATGACGCTAATTTCATCGCCTGCCACCAGAGCGTTTTCCTCGAACGCTTCCCCCTGCTGGACAAAGCGGCAAAGAAATCCGTGTTCCTGCTCAACTCGCAACTGGCACCGGAGCAGGTGTGGAACTCCTTGCCCATCAACATGCAGCAGAGGATCATCGACCAGGGAATCACCTTCTATGCCATCGATGCCTATGCCGTAGCCGAAATCGCCGGCATGGGCAAACGCATCAACACCATCATGCAGGCCTGTTTCTTTGCCATTTCCGATATTCTTCCCCAGGCCCAGGCCATCGCAGCGATCAAGAACGCGGCAGAGAAGACCTATGGCAAGAAAGGACGGCGTCTGGTTGAACTCAACTTCAGGGCGATCGATGAAACCCTGGCCAATCTGCATCGCGTAGCCATTGGCCCGGTCGGCACCAGCCAAGCTCCGGTTGAGCCAATGTTGCCAGCAACCAGCTTCATCAAACAAGTCACGATGGGTATCATTGCAGGGCGCGGCGACGCCCTGCCGGTCAGCCTGATGCCTGCGGATGGCACCTTCCCGCTAGGCACGGCAGCCCTCGAGAAACGCAATCTCGCACTGCAGATCCCGGTATGGGAGACCGACCTGTGCACGCAGTGTGGCAAATGCCCTATGGTCTGCCCGCACGCGGCAATCCGCAGCAAGATATTCCCGGCCGCAACGCTCGACACTGCGCCCGACAGCTTCAAGCACATGCCGATGCTAGGCAAGGAATTCCCGGCAGGCCTGCAGATGAGCTATCAGGTCGCGCCTGAGGACTGCACCGGTTGCGGACTGTGCGTCGATATCTGCCCGATCCGCGACAAGTCGAATGCCAGCCGCAAGGCACTGAACATGGCGCCACAAGCGCCGCTGCGGGTGCAGGAAAGGAACAACTGGGACTACTTCCTAACCCTGCCGGAATATGACCGCAGCACCCTCAACCTGACCACCATCAAGGGAGCAATGGTACTGCAACCGCTGTTCGAGTTTTCCGCCGCATGTGTCGGCTGCGGCGAGACGCCCTACCTCAAGTTGGCCAGCCAGTTGTTTGGCGACCGCATGGTAGTGGCCAACGCTACCGGCTGCTCCTCCATCTACGGCGGCAATCTGCCCACCACGCCCTGGAGTATGAACGCGGAAGGACGGGGACCTGCATGGAACAATTCCCTGTTCGAAGATAACGCGGAATTCGGTCTCGGCATGCGGGTGTCAATCGACCAACAGTCAATGTTCGCGACTGAACTGTTATCGCTGTTGGCAGACCGGTTGCCGGCAGGACTCGCGGAATCGCTATTGCAGGCCGATCAATCGACTGAGGCCGGCATTCATGAGCAACGGCAGCGCGTGCTTGCCTTGTGCGAGGCGCTGCAACAACTGGACGATCCGCGCGCGACCACACTGCTGGACCTGGCCGCGAACCTGTGCCGCAAGAGCGTGTGGATCATAGGCGGCGACGGCTGGGCCTACGACATCGGCTATGGTGGTCTCGACCATGTGCTGGCAAGTGGCCGCAACGTCAATATTCTGGTGCTCGACACCGAGGTCTATTCGAATACCGGCGGCCAGACCTCCAAGGCCACCCCGCGCGGTGCCGTGGCCAAATTTTCCTCCGGTGGCAAACCCAACGCCAAGAAGGATCTGGCGATGCTGGCCATGGACTATGAGAATGTTTACGTGGCGCATGTCGCCTATGGCGCAAAAGACGTGCAGACCTTGCGTGCTTTTCTGGAGGCCGAAGCGCATGAGGGCCCGTCCATCATCATCGCCTACTCCCCCTGCATCGCGCATGGCGTGGATCTGTCCAACAACCACCGCCAGCAAAACCTGGCGGTCAAGTGCGGCCACTGGCCACTGTTCCGCTTTGATCCCAAGCGCATCGCGCAGGGGCAGAACCCACTGCACCTGGATTCGGCGGAACCCTCCCTCCCTTACCGCGAATTTGTCCAGTCCGAAACCCGCTTTTCCATGCTGTGGCAAACCCACCCGGAGGCTGCCGAACGCTTCCTGCAACAGGCGCAGCAGGATGTGCACCAGCGCTACCAATATTACAAGCAGTTGTCCGAACTCAACTGGAATGACGCCATCAGCGTATCTGCGGTGAAGGCCCAGATCAAAGCCGGCATCGAGAAGGATTGACCATGATTGATCTGTCGACGGAATATCTGGGCCTCAAGCTCGCCAACCCTCTGGTCCCCTCGGCATCCCCCCTGTCGCGCGATCTCGACATGGCAAAACGACTGGAGGATGCAGGAGCCGCCGCCCTCGTCATGTATTCGCTGTTCGAGGAAAAAGTCCGTAACGAACAACAACACGCGGCACGCTTCTTCCAGCAGCAGGCCATCGGCCATGCCGAGGCGACCTCCTTTCACCCCGTCCCCCAGGAATTTACCGGTTATGTGGACACTTACCTGGACCAATTACAAAGGCTGAAATCGGCCCTCGATATCCCGGTAATCGCCAGCCTCAACGGCACCTCACTGGAGGGCTGGATAGAACACGGCACAGAGTTGCAGCGTGCCGGCGCCGACGCCCTGGAACTCAATGTCTATCACGTGGCGGCAAACATCGATGAAAGTGGTGCTGAGGTCGAGCGGCGTTACGTCGAGTTGCTCGAAGCACTCAAGCGCAATGTCAGCCTGCCAGTCACCATGAAGCTATCGTCACAGTTTAGCGCACCACTCCATCTGGCACGACAACTGGAGGCGGCAGGCGCCGATGGACTCGCGCTATTCAACCGATTCTACCAACCCGACATCGATCTCGAGACCTTGCAGGTTATGCCAAAACTGGAGCTATCGACCTCGACGGAGGCAAGCCTCCGCATCCGTTGGGTAGCCTTGCTACATGGCAGGGTAAAACTCTCGCTGGCAGTGACGGGTGGCTTTCACACAGCACAGGATGTCATCCGTGCGCTCCTGGCTGGGGCGGACGTGACTCATCTGTGCAGCGCGCTACTGCTCCTTGGACCCGGTCACTTGGGCACAGTTCTGGCAGGACTCAATGATTGGCTGGAGCAGCATGATTATCAGTCGGTACGCCAGATGAAGGGCAGTGTCAGCGGCCGTCATGCCATCGACCCGGCGGCTTATGAACGGGTCAATTACATCAATGTTCTGGACAGCTACACGTCGCCTCCGGGTGTACTGCGATAGGTTGGGAGTACTGCGATAAGTAGGTGTATGCGATAAGAAAGAGCAGTTAGCAGACATGATAACGCCGCATTGCGCGGCGTTATGTGTCGGCCTATGGGCGGCCGATATTGCCAGTCCTGAGCCTGGCGCAAAACTCAAATCAGATCAGCACCACTAACAGTCTCGATATCTACCCCCTGATTACTGTTTGAAGCCTTGGTTCAATTTATACGCCAAAACTGCTACGGGTTCAACCTATTTTTCTTAAGCCTCAAGTCACTCTTGCCTCAGAGTTCCTTTGCGGTCGCAAAGTGGTAATCGTGGCAGCTCATGCAAGGGCTGCTGACCTTATTCGCCACCGGATTCATGCCGGCATGGCATTTGCGACAGGTGGCCAGGTCGGGGATGAAAATCTCAGCGCTGTCCTTGGACTCGGTAATCTTGTGGCAATCCACGCATTTCGAGGTGACGTGCCGGTTATGCGGGAATCTGGCTGCCGGGAACCAATGCTGGTTCTGTAGGACAGTAGCCACCTCGAACAGTTTTCGCGGGTCGGCATTGGCGCGAATGGTATGGCAATAAGCACAGCCATCTTCCTCATCGGTCAAGGTCTTGGCCGCATGCTCCAAGCTGGCGCTGACCCACTGCGGCGTCTGGCGGCTACCGAAGGCAAGACCGGCATAATAATCCCGCAGGGTGTCGCTCAGCTCAGCAACAGACCCATGCGGCAATTTACGCCCGGCCACCACCGGATCGAACTCAAGCTTGTCCTGATGACAGTAAAAGCAATGTTGCCTGAAATTCACCGGCCTCGTACCGAGGCCCACCTGGTCCGGCTGGTGGCAACTGGCACACTTGAGTTCCCTGACCGTCATCTGATCCCACGGGATCGACACCTTGCCAATATGCGTGGCGTGCGAAAACTTCAGGCCGGGATCCTGCCTGGGAGGCTGGGCTTCACTCGGCAAGAAGAGGCGCAGATCGCCTTTATTGGGGCCGGTCCGGATGCTAAGTTGGAACTCGGGATGATCATGGCCAAAATCGCGGATGTTAGGCAGCCTTGATACTGGTTCGAAGCGCTTAATGTCGGCGTGGCATCGAACGCACTCACCTTCGCTGCGATTCGGCATGGCGCGCCCGCCCTGATGCTCACGATGGCACTCGATGCAATTCGTCCTGCTTGTTCCCTTCTGCGACGGGTGCTTGCCATGCACCGCCGTATCGGCATGGCATTTGAGACAGGCGGCGTTGGCGACCGCCTGAAACGGCTGGTTATGGCAATCCATGCAACTCGCGTTCGATCCTCGGTGGGCATTCGACAGCGCACCGGAACTCCAGAGCTGGTGGGGATTGACCGACAGTTTCTGCAACCAGGCCCCCACCTGTGGACTGGTGGCTTGCAACATGGGCAGCAGCATGAAACCCAGCACAATCAGCCCGACCAGCAGCCATGCCGCACGGCGTTGATTGAACCAGAGATTGTGGAGCGAAGGTGGCTGCCAGTTCTTCAGGTCGGCCACGACATCAAGCTGCTGTGATGTCAGAAGTTCGTAGGACAAGGTCAACTGATCCGCTTGCGGCATTGCCTCGACGACAAATTGATACGGGCCGAGATGGATCATCATGCCGACAGCCAGTTCAGCACTCTGGACAAATGTACCGTCTACATTCAGTTCCGCATGCGCACTATCGATGTAAAGTTTGCCGTCCGTACTGTGGCGTATATGCGCGTGGTGCAAACTGACGCGGTGATCCGGCAGATGAATGTTACATTCGGCCGAGCGGCCAATGCGCAGGACATCACCGTCGACATTGCGTTCGGCACGGATGGGCAAACCACGCTGGTTGCGTCCGATCTTGATGAGCAGGCAGCGTATCATCAATTTTTACCAGAAAAAGAAAACGGCGGTGACATGCGCGAACAACGCCGCAATCAGGCCAATAGCAAGAGGCACATGAACATGCAGCCAGATCTGTAACCGGCTCTTGTACATCAATTCCAGGCGCACCCTTTTGAGCTGGGACTCCTTGCGCAGCAGCAACGAGCAAATATCGCGAAATACCTGAATCTGTGCCGGGTCCAGGGCGACATTCAATTGTTGCAGTTGGTCGATACCGACCCGTGTAGCACATAGACGCGGCCGCCCCCGCAATTGCTCCAGCAAGCCGCCGGTAATGCGCGTGTCGCGACTGGAACGCTGTACGATGGCGTCAAATTCATCCGGCAAGCGCAGGGCATTGGTGCGTGCCAATTGATCCAGTTCGCTAATGTCAGCCAGCAGGGTGCTCATGCTGTCCCCTCCTAGGTTGTCCGTCATCAAACGCGGAAAGCGCAAATAGGCATACACGCCATAGAGCCCGGTCACAATCACGCCGATCAGCAGGGCATAGGTCAGAGTGTGAATATTCCAGCCAAAATGAAAGCCGCTATGCAAGGTGACGATGACAAAGGTCGCCAGCCCCAGATAGATGTGTGCGGAAAGCCAGCCTTGCAGAGTTGAGGCACGGCGACGGAGAAAGCGCACTCGGTTCATGCGTCGTTCCTGAAAATTCTTCTCCTGCAACAAGGTCAAAGGGGTCATTTTGCGGCGTTCGGCGAGTACCGGAATGCGCCTTCGCACCACGCCATACCAGGCCAGGATAAACACTGCGGCAGCGCCGATGACGGCCAGCGTGTAGCCCAGCCAGGTATCGCCACGGGGACCCAGCACCGGGCTATGGAAAAGATAGGCCAGGACAGCAAGCGCCACCAAGCCCGCTGCGGGTTTCAGATAACGATAGTTCTTGTATTCCAACAGGGTCAGGCGTTGCATGGGAATCCGTTTAGAGTTGTATGGCTTCTGCACCCAATTGATGGGCGAAGCTTAAGAAATCATCCGGGTTAACGCGTAACGCGGCGCCCGTGGGACAGGAACGGACGCAGACCGGGCCATCCCGAAAACTCTGGCACATGTCGCACTTGACGGCCTGCTGCGGCGCACTGATTGCTGTGGTATGCGTCACGGGGTGAGTCCCGGTAGCCAGTTCGATCAAAAATCCGAGCATGCTCTTGTCACGAATCGTGGGCTGGGCCGCTGCAAGCTGGATGACGCCGTAGGGACAGTTGCTAACGCAGTTGCCGCAGCCTATGCACTGATCGGTAATGTAAACCTCGCCATTGGTCGAACGGCGCAGTGCATCCGGTGGACAATCCTTCATGCAGTGCGGGTGTTCGCAATGGCGGCATGAAGTCGGCACATGGATATTGGCATAGGTCGGTCCGGCCTCGCGGTCCAAGCGTGAGGTGCCACCATGGGTATCGGCACAGGCAGTAACGCAGTTGTCGCAACGGATGCATTTGGAATAATCAATCAACAATACATCGGTAGCTTCGCCAAGACCCTGCTGGGTAAGAAAGGCAACCAGATTGGTGGCACGACTGGAAACGTAGTTCCCTGGATTTGCCGGTATGGACTGGCCTTCCTCGCTCTGCATGTTTTCCAGGTAGCGTGCGTCCAGCTGCTTACGAAAGGCGGAGTTTTGCTCGACCCTGACTGCGACATGCTCTGTCTCCAACAGGATGGTCTCGGTGTTGACGGCAGCCCGCACCGTTGCCTGGCATGGGCCGCCAGACAACAACGCCATCTCGCCGACGTAATTGCCGGCGGAAACATAGGACAAGGTGTAATCGCGACCGGCAATCATGCGCGACACCGTGACAGAACCTCGCCTGATCAGATGCAGCCCGTCGGCCTTGTCACCTTCATTAAACAAGACCTCACCGGCGGCGAAATGACGAACCTTGGCACCAGCTACCAGCGCGTCCAATTCAGCTGGCGCAAGCGAGAGGCCAAGATAGGTATGAATGGCGCGCTTGAGTGCGGCAGCATCCAACAGACGACGCAACTCCTCCACCGCATCAAGCAGATTGAGCATGGTGCGACGAGGTGTTTCAATCAGCGTGCAGGCAGATTTCGCCTTAATAGTGGCAGACCGACGCCGCCCCGAGATCAGCCCCATTTCACCAAAAAATTGGCCACAACTTAAAGTGGCGGCAATGGTGCCCTTTTCATCGACATGGACATCGATCTCGCCCCTGGCGATAGAGTAGAAATCGGTGCCGTAATCATTGCGCTGAAACACGACCTGTTCCGGCACGTATCCACGAAAGGTACTGGCCAGAACGAACTCACGTAATTGTTGCGTATTGAGTGCGGCCAGATGGGGAATGCCTTGCTGCAACGCGGCCAGGCCATCACTAACCGTTTCGAACTGATAACACAGTGCAAGCTTTTGCCGCAGCATGGCTTCATCCAGAGACTCCAGTGCGCGCCCCATGATGCACTCGACGACATCATAACCCTGGTTGATGGCCTGTTTGATGAGCGGATGGCCACCCAGCGCACCAATGATGTAAATGCCGGGAACGGAGGATTCGGCATGCAACCCCATGAGCGGCAAGGCGGCGGCATCCTCGCTCTGAAAACGGATGCCGAAGCTGTCCAGCAATCGCCTGGGCGGCTCGGCCCCCAAGCGGGCAATGACTCGGTGGCAACTGATACGCTCGATACCATGCGGTGTGTTGGCGACGACCGTGAGGATGGCCGTTTCGCTATCGGACACTTCAACACTTGTAATCGCGGTATCGAGACGACTCTCAAGTTCCGCCGCCTTGAGTGAGGCGATGATGCGCTCGAAGTTCTCGTCACCGCAATTGATGAAGTCTTCCTGACGATTAACTAGAATGACGTGGTTTTTGGCCTTGAGCGCCAGCGCGTCCTCCACGCCGGCATCTCCTCCACCCACCACCAATATGGTTTCATCCTGATATTCTTCCGGATCGTCCAACTGGTATTGCACACGTGGATGATTGGCGCCCGGCACCTCAAGTTTGCGAATATTGCCCTGAAGTCCGATCGCCAGAATGACGAATTCTGCGCGTATGGTCTCGTTTGACTCCAGACCAACGTCAAAACTCCCCTGTTCGCCCGTAATGGAGGTCACCCGTGCATTGAGCCGCAGGTTGATCCCACGACTCTGGATTGCCTGTTCCCAAACCCCGATGACGGCTTCGCGGGTTCCGGTGGCAAAGGGGAGTGAACTCCTTAGCGGCAGAGAACCAGGCTCGGCCATCACGTGCTTGCCCTTCTGGAAATTTCGCGTGGTGTTGGCCGGTGCCGCTTCGGATTCCAGCAGCACATAAGAAATGCCGAGCTCCGCCGCGTGCGCTGCCGCAGACAGCCCGCCAGGGCCGGACCCGACGATGGCGATCTTGAATGCTCGGCCTGATTCGAGGTCAGGACTTAAGGCGAGGACATCATCGTCCGTGGCGTTCGAATGGAGAGATTTTTGCTGCAATGGCCAACCAATATCTAAAGGTTATTATTCCAAGCAGCGAATTCTATGTTCTATGGTTGCAAAGTTCAAATGCAACATGTTACAAGGAAATCCTGACAGCTTAACTGTGACGCCTTGATTATTGCGTGCGAAGTTTAAAATTAAGGGCTTGATTTCTTCTTCGCCATCCCCATTTAACCAAAGTTCGTTATAAAAATCGAGGAACTTCATGACGCAAGAACAAACAACTCAGCCAACGGATAGGGCCGAAGATCAGGGCACCGGGCACGAAGTTGAAATCATGCCCAGCCTGGAAGAACTGCTACAAGCGGCCGAACTCAAGGCACAGGAACATTACGACGCCTGGATGTATGCCAAGGCCGAATCCGAAAATATCCGCCGTCGCGCACACGAAGATACCGACAAGGCACGCAAGTTTGCTCTGGAAAAATTCTCCGGCGAGTTACTGGCGGTGAAGGATTCGCTCGATGCCGCGCTGGCTGTTGAAACCGACGATATCGCCAGCTACAAGAACGGTGTCGAGCTCACGCACAAGCAACTGGTCAGCATCTTTGAAAAATTTAATATCACCGAAGTGCATCCCATCGGCGAAAAGTTTGATCCGCATCACCACCAGGCCATCAGCCTGGTCGATGCCGATGCCGAACCCAACACCGTGGTGCAGGTGCTGCAAAAGGGCTACAAGCTGAATGAACGTGTGCTGCGCCCGGCGTTGGTCATGGTGGCAAAACCTAAAGCTTGAAATCCAAAACGCCATCCCCACTTTACAGACAAAACTGAACCGCATAAGTCGCCCTGAAGCAAGTCCCTTGGGGTACGCCTAGAGTGCAGAGCGGTTTGAATACTCCGCATGAACTTGACGTCCCCCGACGTCCTGGCGGTTACAGACTTTTTAGAAAAGGAAAAATACAATGGGTAAGATTATCGGTATTGACTTGGGCACCACCAACTCCTGCGTAGCTGTGATGGAAGGCGGCAAGCCGCGCGTCATCGAAAACGCTGAAGGCACACGCACCACGCCCTCCATCATCGCCTATCAGGAAGATGGTGAGATTCTGGCGGGCGCCCCTGCCAAGCGCCAGGCGGTGACCAACCCCAAGAACACGCTGTATGCGGTCAAGCGCCTGATCGGCCGCCGCTTCGAAGAAAAGGAAGTGCAGAAGGACATCGGCCTGATGCCCTATTCCATCGTCAAGGCCGACAACGGCGACGCCTGGGTGGAAGTACGCGGCAGCAAGATGGCGCCGCCACAAATTTCCGCCGAAGTGCTGCGCAAGATGAAGAAGACTGCGGAGGACTATCTGGGCGAAGAAGTGACCGAGGCCGTGATCACGGTACCGGCCTATTTCAATGACTCCCAGCGCCAGGCCACCAAGGACGCCGGACGCATCGCCGGGTTAGAGGTCAAGCGCATCATCAATGAGCCTACCGCAGCCGCCTTGGCTTTCGGCATGGACAAGCAGGAAGGCGACCGCAAGATTGCAGTGTATGACCTGGGAGGCGGCACATTCGACGTTTCCATCATCGAAATCGCAGAACTCGACGGCGAACATCAGTTCGAAGTGTTATCCACCAACGGCGACACCTTTCTGGGTGGCGAAGACTTCGATAATCGTCTGATCGATTTCCTGGCGGAAGAATTCAAGCGTGACAACGGCGGCCTCGACCTGCGCAATGACCTGCTGGCCAAGCAGCGCCTGAAGGAGGCTGCAGAAAAAGCCAAGATCGAACTATCCTCGGCGCAGCAAACTGAAGTGAACTTGCCTTATATCACGGCGGATGCAACGGGACCGAAGCACTTGGTGGTCAAGATCACCCGCACCAAGTTCGAATCCCTGGTGGAAGAGCTAATCGAACGCACCATCGCGCCTTGCCGCACTGCGCTAAAAGATGCTGGCGTCAAGATCGAAGACATCACCGACGTCATTCTGGTCGGCGGTCAGACTCGCATGCCCAAGGTGCAAGAAAAGGTGCAGGAAATCTTCGGCAAGGAACCACGTAAGGACGTCAACCCTGATGAAGCCGTTGCTGTTGGTGCCTGCATCCAGGGCGGCGTGCTGCAAGGCGAAGTCAAAGACGTGTTGCTGCTGGACGTGACCCCGTTGTCGCTCGGCATCGAAACCCTTGGCGGTGTCATGACCAAGCTGATCAAGAAGAACACCACCATCCCGACTAAGGCTAGCCAGGTATTCTCCACCGCTGATGACAATCAGTCCGCCGTGACCATTCAGGTGCTGCAGGGCGAGCGTGAAATGGCTTCTGGCAACAAGAGTCTGGGCCAGTTCAACCTGACCGACATTCCACCGGCACCTCGTGGCATGCCGCAGATTGAAGTCGCGTTCAACATTGACGCCAACGGCATCCTGCATGTCTCCGCCAAGGACAAGGCCACCGGCAAAGAAAGCAACATCACCATCAAGGCCAGCTCCGGTCTGAGTGAGGAAGAAATCCGCCGCATGGAAGATGATGCGGCCGCCCACGCCGACGAAGACAAGAAACTGCGTGAACTGGTCGATGCCCGCAATGCCGCCGATGGCTTGGTACATAGCGTGAAGAAGTCGCTCACCGAACACGGCGACAAACTCGATGCAGGTGAAAAGGAAAAGATTGAAGCTGCCATCAAGGATGTCGAAGAAGCCATGACGGCAGACGACAAAGACGCCATCGAAGCCAAGACCAATGCACTGTCGGAAGCATCACACAAGCTGGCGGAGAAAATCTACGCCCAGCAGCAGCCCGAAGCCGGCCAAGATGCGAAGCCACAAGGCGAAAAGACAGTCGATGCCGAAGTGGTCGATGCCGAGTTCGAAGAAGTAAAGAACGAGAAGAAATGAGGGACTAGGGGCTGGGGACTAGGGATTAAAAATCCCGAACCCCCGCCCCTAATCCTAACCCCTAGCCCCTAGCCCCTAGGCCCTATTTTAAATGGCAAAAAAAGATTACTACGAAGTTCTCGGCATTAACCGCGATGCCAGTGACGATGACATCAAGAAGGCCTACCGCAAGCTGGCCATGAAGTTTCATCCTGACCGCAACCCGGACAATCCGAAGGCGGAGGACAGCTTCAAGGAGGCCAAGGAAGCCTACGAGATCCTGTCAGACGCACAAAAACGTGCAGCCTACGACCAGCACGGTCATGCCGGCGTTGATGGACAGGCTGGTATGGGCAGCGGATCTGGTAATTTTTCTGATGCCTTTGGCGATATCTTTGGCGATATCTTCGGCGGTGGCGGCAGTCGACGCTCCAACGTCTACCGTGGAGCCGATCTGCGCTACAACATGGAAATCACGCTCGAAGAAGCGGCACGCGGCACTGAGTCCAAGATCCGCATTCCTGTCATGGCTTCATGCGAGACCTGTCACGGCAGCGGTGCCAAGCCCGGCACCTCGCCCGTCACCTGCACCAGCTGTGGCGGCCACGGTCAGGTACGTGTGCAGCAGGGCTTTTTCTCGATCCAACAGACTTGCCCAAAATGCCAAGGCAACGGCAAGATGATCAAAGAACCCTGCCCCACCTGCCGTGGTGATGGTCGCGTCAAACAGCACAAGACACTCGCCGTCAAGATTCCGGCAGGCGTGGATGAAGGCGATCGCATTCGTTTGTCAGGCGAAGGCGAAGCCGGCGTCAACGGCGGGCCGCCCGGTGACCTTTATGTGGTCGTGCACCTGAAGGCACACAGCATTTTCCAACGCGATGGCGGCGACCTACATTGCGAGATGCCAATCAGCTTCACCGTGGCAGCCCTCGGTGGCGAAATTGAAATTCCGACTCTCGATGGCCACGCCAAGATGAAAATCCCGGCCGAAACCCAGACCGGCGCCAAGTTCCGCCTGCGTGGCAAAGGCATCAAACCACTCCGCACTAGCGAACACGGCGACCTGATCTGCCACGTCATGGTAGAAACCCCGGTCAAGCTGACCGAGCGCCAGAAGGAACTGTTGCGCGAAATGGAAGATCTCAACCAGCAGGACGCGCAGAAGCATAGCCCAAGGGCAAAATCATGGATGGAAAAGGTGAAGACCTTCTTCCAGTAGTTCCCATAACGAGCGTGCGCTAAGAGGCTTGGCCTGGTGCAGGCTTTTTAACGACTACACATCATGGCCATGGCAAGCAAGGCCTGTTGTGCAGCCTTAATTCAGGGAATAGTCCATGACCCCACTTCTTGCTTAATGATTTCAGCCAGACGTCTCACTCCAGATCCGGCGAAATCCGGATCTGCGACAATCAGATACAATGGGATTTCACGTACTCCACCCTCGCGCAAAGAAAGAGGCCGTAAAATTCCTCGATCCAGTTCGTCCCGTATATGCTCCTCCGGTAGCCAGGCAAACCCATAACCCATGCAAACCGCACGAATCGAAGTTTCGACCTGACTTACCGTCCAGCGCTGATCAACCTCAACGGTGACCGCACGCAAGTCACGTTTAACGCCGGAATCTCGCACCACCAGATGACGATGCGCTCGCAAGTCACGGTTCGTCAATTCTCGACTCTGGCGGTTAAGCGGATGATCTGCATGCGCGACTGCGATCAGGCGGATACGCGTCAGGAGTTCACCCAAAACACCGGTCGGAAGTTGTGGCGAAATGGCCAGATCAACCTCACCGCTCTGCAGGGCCTCGGAAGTTCCACCTAGTACCGACTCAATCAGTTCGACTCTAGTACGGGGGCTTTCCTGACCAAATCGGTCCAGACATTTCAAGAGAATGTGCGAAGGAAACAATATTTCAGAGGCAATCCCAATGACGGCCTCCCAGCCAGCGGAGAGCGCATGTGCGGCGCTTTCCAGATCGCCTGCTTCCTCGACCAGCGCCAATGCGCGACGGTAAAGCATTTGCCCTGTCAGCGTCAGCATCGCCTTGCGGCCTTGAATCTTGAAGGCCTTGACTTCAAGCAGCGTCTCTATTTTCTGGACCGCGTAGGTTACCGCCGACTGGCTTTTATAGAGTTTTTCGGCCGCCTGCGCATAGCCGCCCGCCTCGACGACGGCGATCAGAGACCTCCATTGTTCCAGCGTTATTTGCGGATGCATCATGTAAACCAATCTAATAATTCGATAATTAAAGCCTAATTATTATACTTTTTTATCTAATTTAATGGTGGCTTAATGTCGACATAGTCAATCGAGGAACACTCAAAATGACGTCCTTGCAGCATCCGGATTCGAGTAGCCACTATACCTCCACTGCCATCAGCCTGCACTGGATGATGGCAATTCTGCTGTTTAGTCTATTCATGGCCGGCGTCTACATGCATGAGCTGCCGTTGTCGCCATGGAAGTTACAGATCTACTCCTGGCACAAGTGGGCCGGAATAACCGCATTCCTGCTGGTGCTGGCAAGACTGTCGTGGAGATACACGCACCGCCCGCCACCGTTGCCTCGCACCCTGTCGAAACCTGCCGAACTGGCAGCCCATGCCGGGCATACCTTGCTCTACCTGCTGATGATCTGCATCCCATTGACCGGCTGGCTGATGAGTTCAGCTAAGGGATTTCAGACAGTCTACTTCGGTGTGTTGCCGATCCCTGACCTGTTGGCGAAGAACAAGGAACTGGGCAATCTGTTACGTGAAGTGCATGAGGCACTGAACTTTGTTCTCTTGGCTGTCGTGATCGGTCATGCGGGTGCCGCACTCAAGCATCACCTGATCGACAAGGATGACGTGCTGACCCGCATGTTGCCACGACATTCCAGTTAATCATGACGGGAGAAATTATCATGAGGTACAAGATAATTTTCGTATTGCTGAGTGGTCTGGCGCTGACCCCTCTGGCGCACGCTTTGGATTACAACGGTATTCAGGCAGACAAGAGCAGTTTGGACTTCATTTACAAGCAGATCGGTGTCCCCGTCGATGGACATTTCAAGAAGTTTTCAGCTCAGCTCAATTTTGATCCGGCCAAACCCGCTGCTGCCCGCGCAGTGTTTGAACTGGATCTAGCCAGCATCGATGCCGGTACCGATGAGGCTAACGACGAAGTGGCAGGCCGCGACTGGTTCAATACCAAGGCCTTTCCCCATGCCAAATTCGAGTCAACCGGATTCAAAGCGCTCGGAGGCAATCGTTATGAGGTGAGCGGAAAGATGAGCATCAAGGGGCACACAATAGTGGTCAGCACACCCTTTACATTGACTCCGCAAGCCAATGGCGCAGCCGTCGACGGTAGTTTCGTGCTGAAACGTGCCGACTATGCGATCGGCGAGGGGTCCTGGTCTGACTTCGGCACGGTTGCCAACGAAATTCAAATCAAGTTCCACTTCCAGGCCATGGGCGGGAAGTAAGCATCCACTTTTTCATCTTTAATCCACAGGAGATTTACCATGAAATATTTTGCTCTTTTAGCGGTTGCCGCAACCATTTCCACAACGGCTTTCGCCGCACCGGAAACCTATGTGATCGACGGCACCCATACCTTGCCGCGTTTTTCCTACAGCCATTTTGGCTATTCAACCCAAATGAGCCGCTTCGACAAGACTTCCGGCAAGATCACCATTGATCGTGCCGCCAAAACCGGTTCACTGGATGTCACCATTGAAACCACTTCAGTGGATACAGGCTACCCGCTGTTCAACGAACACATCCAGGGAGAAGATTTCCTGAGCACGGCCAAATTTCCCACCGCCAACTTCGCCTCTAGCAAGATCAATTTCGATGGCGACAAGATTTCCACCATCGATGGCACGTTGACCCTCAAGGGCGTGAGCCACCCGGTCACCCTGACGGTGACGTCATTCATGTGCATGCCGCACCCGATGGTGAAAAAAGATGCCTGTGGCGCCAACGCCACCGCCGTAGTGAAGCGCACCGACTTCAACATGGGCAAGTATGCGCCCTATGTCGGCGACGAAGTTACGATCACGATTCCCGTGGAAGCCGTCAAGGAATAGGATTCATTGCTAGCCGGTGCCGGTGGCCAAGCATCCTGTCACCGGTCTTATTGTGGAGATTTAAATGCGCACACGTACTCTCAAGCAAGTGATTCATTCCATCCCGACATCGGATGGCGCAGGGGTCAAGCTGCGCCGAAGTATTGGCCAGGCTGCCAGTCTGCGCCTCGATCCTTTCCTGATGCTGGACGAGTTCAGTTCTGCCAATGCAGAAGACTACATCGCGGGGTTTCCAGATCACCCACATCGAGGCTTCGAGACTGTAACCTACATGCTTGACGGCCACATGCTGCATAGCGACCACCTTGGCAATCAGGGGAACTTGAAGAGCGGCGGAGCTCAATGGATGACGGCTGGCCGTGGCATCATTCATGCCGAAATGCCACAGCAGGAAAGCGGCCGCATGCGTGGCTTCCAGCTCTGGATCAACCTGCCGGCGAATGAAAAAATGAAGTCTGCCGCCTATCGTGACATCCAGCCCGAAGACATCCCTGAATTCAACCTGGCCAATGGCGGTCGGGTCAGAATAATCGCTGGTAGCACGAAGGCTGATGGGCGAAATATTAAAGGTGCCATCCAGGGCCTCAGCACTGAACCTTTGTTTCTCGATGTCCGGCTACCGGCAGGCTCTTCATTTGCTACGCCATTGCCGATGGGCCATAGCGCATTTGTCTATCCCTACGAAGGACAGGTGGAAATAGGCCCGACAACAGCAAGACGAATCGTGGCGGCACAAACGGCCGGTGTTCTGTCACCCGGCGATTCCATAAAAATAGGGACTGCTGAAGAACCTGCCGCCTTTCTATTGTTGGCTGCTCGTCCGCTACAAGAACCGGTGGTTCAATATGGCCCTTTCGTCATGAATACACGCGAAGAAATCGAGCAAGCCATTCATGACTACCAGAACGGCCTGCTGGTTTGATCTGCAGGAAATGCTTCTTGCCCTGCGTCTGGTCGCCATCGAGGAAAATTCCTGGCGCCGGGCAGGCCTGATTAATTTCCGGTAATATCCATCCTCATGAGCAGACTATTTATTGCCGGCATCACTCTCCTACTGGCCTGCAGTTCAATCCTGGCGGCCGAACCAGGGGATACCCCCGATGCAGCCCAAAAGCCAAAGGAAAGCGCACCGCAGGAACCGGCTGCACCAAAAAAGATCGAGTACGACAAGTTGGCCTATCCCGCGTTACTGAAAATGGCCAAAGCAAATGATGCTGCCGCCCAGTTTGAGTTGGGTTCACGTTACAACTATGGCCGCGACCAGCCAAAAAATGCTTTCGAAGCCCTGACCTGGCTGCGAAAGGCAGCAAGTGCCGGCCAACGCGATGCGCTTCGCCTGCTGGCCGTAAAGCTGTACACAGGGTATGACATGCAAGTCGATCTGGTGGAAGCGTTCCAATGGACAGAGCGCCTGGCAAATTCAGGCGACCATGCCGGGCAATTGATGCTTGGCAATCTCTATGCCAATGGTGAAGGCACTGCGCGTGACCTGGTCAGGGCTTATATGTGGTACGACATCGCGGCCACCCCCATCAACGGCCAAGAGCCAGATGACCAAGCCAACCAGGCGATGAAGGATGCGCTGGACGCACGGGAAAAAACGCGCGATCTACTGCAACCGGAACAACAAGTCGAGGCGCAACGCATGGCCAGCACCTGGTGGCAGAAAAAGTATGCCCCGGAGTTGACGAAAAAAATACCTGCGAAAAAAACCGCAAATAAGAAAAAGGCGGCAAGTTCCAGGAAAAAGAAAACCGCTACTAAGGAATAAGGTGCCGCGTGCAACCAGATGCATCAAGGCGAAGATAATCCCCGTTTTGATGCCAGTCGCCCAATACCCAGCGCGTGGAATGATGCCCATCGACCGTGATGGCATGCTCTTGAGGTCTGTGGGTATGACCGTGGATCAGCAGATCCGGAAACTGGTGCTCTCCGAGCAAGGCTTGCACCGCGCCCTCATTCACATCCATGATCGCGTCCGATTTAGTGGATTTTTCAGCCTCGCTATCGCGTCGCAAGCCTGCTATCGTGGCCCGACGAGCGGCCAGCGACTGGGCAAGGAACGATTGCTGCCAGGCCTTGCTGCGCACCTGCCGACGAAAGTCCTGGTAGGCAACGTCATCCGTACATAAGATATCGCCATGGCTTAGCAATACGCGTTGACCGCTCACGCTAGTCTCGACCGGATCCGGCAACAGGGTCGCGCCGGCCGCACGGGCAAAATTCTGCCCTAGCAGAAAGTCGCGGTTACCATGCATGATGGCAACCAGCGTACCGCTTTGCGACAAGGCCTTGAACCCACCCGCCACCTCCCGCGCATGCGCATCATTCGCCAACACATCATCGCCGGCCCAAGATTCAAACAGATCACCCAGCACATAGAGGCTCCCGGCCTCACGCGCCGTGGTGCCGAGAAAATCCAGTAACAACTGCGTGGTATGGGTTTGACTCGCGCACAGATGCAAGTCCGAGATCAGGAAAACCGGCTTCAGCTCGCCTCCACGCTCTCGATGATGACGTCATCTACCGGCACATCCTGATGGCCGCCCTTGTTACCGGTCTTTACCTTGGATATGGCATCCACGACTTCAGTACCCGCGACCACCTTGGCGAACACGCAATAACCCCATCCGCTGGAGGTGGGTGCCGAATAATTGAGGAAATCGTTATCGGCGACATTGATGAAGAATTGGCTGCTGGCCGAATGAGGGCTCGGCGTACGTGCCATGGCAAGGGTATAGACCTTGTTCAGCAGACCGTTGTCGGCTTCGTTCTTGATGGTGGCATTGGTAGGCTTCTGCTCCATGCCAGGCTCAAAACCACCACACTGAATCATGAAGCCATCAATGACGCGGTGAAAGATGGTGTTATTGTAAAAGCCGCTGTTGACGTACTCGAGAAAATTGGCGACGGTAATTGGGGCCTTCTCGGCGTCCAGTTCCAGGGTGATATCGCCGAAGTTGGTATGCAGTTTGACCACGTTATTTCTTTCCTTTTTTCACAGATGAAGCAAATTTTATTGGCGTTGATTCCGCCGGGTTTTGTACGGTATTCTCGGCCAGCAGTGGCGAATCCAGCACCGCCACTTGTTCGATCATGACGACCTGAGTCGGTACATCTGACCATCTATTGATGACTTGCGTCGGCAGATGTGTGATTCTCTCAACCACGTCCATGCCGCGTATGACCCGTCCGAACACACAATAGCCCATATGAGCGGAATCCGGACGCGTATAGTTGAGCGTCTTGTTTTCCGCCACATTGATGAAAAACTGTGCCGTGGCAGAATCCGCCTTGAACAGGCGCGCCATGGACAAGGTTCCGTACTCGTTCTTGAGACCGTTGTCGGCCTCGTTCCGGATCGGTGCCAGAGTTGGTTTCTGATGCAGATCCGGTGTCAATCCACCACCTTGCGCCACGAACCCCTCAATCACACGATGAAAGATCGTGCCCTCATAAAATCCGGTCTCCACATATTGCAGAAAATTGGCGACTGTTTGCGGCGCCTTGTCCGGATAAAGTTCTACCACATAACTGCCCTGATTGGTTCGGAACTCGACTTGAGGGTTTGCCGCTATTGCCAATGAGCTGTACATGAAGCATACGCATAACAAGGCTTTCAGGATGGCATTCAAGGCAAACCCCCTCAGGAATAACTTATACGGCGCCTTCATACAGAATTTTCCAACGCCCGCTTTCCAGCACCCAGTACTGGCGCTTTCGCATCTCATTATTGAGAATGCCGTTCTTGAATCTCTGAGCAAAAGTCACGACCACCATTTGCTGCTTGTCGTCAGGATAACGGAACATGCTGATATTGGACAGGGTGATGCTGGCCTTGATGCCGGCGGACTGAATGCGCCGCTTTTCCTGTGCCCAACCATCATAATTGCGCTCAGGGCTGAAGAAACTACGCGAGTAAAAGGCGAGATAATGGTCAGAGTCCTGCGCTTCCCAGTCGCGACGCCATTGTTCCATCGCCTGCACCAACTCCTCTTTCTGCGCCACCGCTTGCTCACCCGACGGGACCAGATCGTGTGCGATGACCACAGGCGTCTTGCCATTTTGCAAGATGGGGGTCAGCGCACTGAGATCAGGGTTGGTCATGACCACGCAACCATCACTGGCGTGTGGCGGACGGCTGTAGGTATTACTTGGCGTGCCGTGCAACCAGATGCCGTGACCATCCTTGCCTTGGTGCCTATCCCATTCGTTGGGGTAGCTAAGCGGAAAGGCCGCAATACCATACATGTCTGGAAGCTGTCGTTGCTCCATCTGCCGACCAGCAAAATAAATGCCTAGCGGCGTTCGTTTGTCGCCTTCCTTGGTCTTCTCAGTGCCGTTTTTGCCGACCGTGACATAGTAATCTGCGACATAGTGTGGTTTGCCATTTTCATTGCGATAGAGATACAAGCGGGAGCGGCTGGTATCGACGACGATGGCGTTCTGCTGGCTGGCATCGAGTTGCCATAGATAATCCGGAACTGCCGGCGTGTTCTGCTGGGTCAGATAATGATCGAGACGGACGCGTGCCTCTTCCCGAAAGTCAGAAATAGCCTCCTTGGATCCGGCTGACGCCCCACCAAAACCATTCAACTCGCGGGCATGCGCCATCAGCAGGTCGCCACGCACCAGTTGTGCCAGCTTGAAGTTGGGCGCGATGCGGGTCAGGTCATCCAGCGTTTCTAGCGCCGCTTGGTTCTGCCCTTGCGTGATCTGCAACAGGCTCTTGACCAGCAGCCCTTCGTTGTCACGCAACAGGGGTGGACGCACCGGCGCTAACTTGGGTTTTCGTGCAAATCCGGGAAAATCAAAAGCCGTGGCACTCCACGACAGACAGACAACACCGATGACGGCCAACGCCGCCAGCCCGGAGAGCTGAATGAGTCTCAACTTGAACTTTCTCACTTGAACTTTCTCAATGGTCAGTCAACTCTTGCTCGATAAACCATTTGCTGCCACCCTTTTTCAACACCAGTGATTTTGCGGTCCGCTTGGCCAAGTCTCCCGCGCGGTAACTCTGGTGAAAGCTGACCGTCGCGAGACTGTCGTCCTCCAGTTTAATCCTGATAGCGCTCAGTTCGACCTTGATGGAAGCCGGGGCGCTAATGCGCTGGCGCCTGGTTTTCTCCCACACACTGCGCCGCTCTCCATTGGGCACTTTAAACCCTGAGCCATAATATGCAAGATACGCATCCACATTCTTGTCAGACCAGGCATGGGCCCAGCCTCTGACCATTTCCTCTACGGCCTTTTTCTGGTTACCCTGATCCGGTTTCGAGTCCGATTTTGACTCCGCCTTCAGTTCCGGCTTGGCAGCCGGCGTCAAGACCGCCTCCGGCTTGACTGGATCGGGAGCCACCACCGAAGGTGCGGTTGGCGCGACCGGCTTGGCAACAGTCTCTGCGGGAGGTGGCGATGATGCTGGCTGCGGCTGCGGCAATGCGGCGACCTTGGCCGGCGGCGCATCCACTTTAGCCACGACCGGTAGCGGACGAGCAGATCCCGCCGTGAAGAGTTCCTTTACCAGCGCCAGCTTGGTCTGGGTACGCGCATTATTCTTATCGAGTTGCAGCGCCTTGTCATAGGCATCGGTCGCCATCTTGGCATAGACATCCCCCAAGTTTTCATGCGCAGTGGCATAACTGGGGTGCGTCTTAATCGCGAGTTCCAGCGCGTGGCGCGCCTTGTCGTACTGGCCCTGGTCAGCGTAGATCACGGCAAGATTATTGTAAGGTTCGGGCAACTCAGGATGTCTTGTAGTAATCTCGGTGAATAACTTGATGGCATCGGCTGACTTGCCGGTTTCTGCCAGAATAACACCCTTTAGAAACTGCGCCTGTACTTCACTCGGATGCAGCGCCAGATAGCCGTTGATCTTGTCCAGTGCCTGCCCGTGCTGCCCCTGGTTGATCAGTTGTGAAATATCTTTGAGATCGTCCGCACGAACACTGAAGCTTGAAAAAAACAGCACGCCCAGCAAAGGAACTGCGAGCATGAAGGAACGAATCGGCATTGTGATATACTTTTTGGAGGCTGTCTAAGCCCCCAATTCTATCAACAAGCGCCGCCATCTCCAACAGTTTCAAGCACTTCCCATACATTCCAGAGCTCTTTCATGCTAAAAATATACAACACCCTGGCTCGTGACAAACAGGAATTCAAACCCATCCAGCCTGGCCAAGTGCGCATGTATGTCTGCGGCATGACCGTCTACGACTACTGCCATCTCGGCCACGCCCGTGTCCTGGTGGTATTTGACATGGTCGCGCGCTGGTTGCGAAACTCGGGCTATGCGCTGACTTATGTACGCAACATCACCGATATAGACGACAAAATCATCGCCCGTGCCACACAAAACAATGAAACCATCGAGGCGCTGACGGCACGTTTCATCGAGGCGATGGATCTGGACGCCGCTGCCCTGGGCGTGATCAAACCCGATCTGGAACCACGTGCTACCCGTCACATTCCCGATATGCTGGCCCTGATCAAACAGTTGGAGACGAACGGACTGGCGTACCGCGCCGATAATGGTGACGTCTACTACGCAGTGCGCGGCTTCGAAGGCTATGGCAAGCTCTCCGGGAAGTCACTGCAGGACCTGCGCGCGGGGGAACGCGTCGAAGTTGACAGTTATAAGCGCGACCCGCTCGACTTTGTGCTATGGAAAGCCGCCAAGCCAGGAGAGCCGTCCTGGGATTCGCCCTGGGGTATGGGCCGCCCCGGTTGGCACATCGAGTGCTCCGCCATGAGCGAGCATCACCTCGGCCACCATTTCGACATTCATGGTGGTGGCCAGGACCTGCAATTCCCGCACCATGAAAACGAGATTGCCCAGTCCGAAGGCGCGCATCACTGCACCTATGTCAACTACTGGATGCACAACGGTTTCGTGCGGGTAGATGACGAAAAGATGTCCAAGTCGCTGGACAACTTCTTCACCATCCGCGAAGTCCTGAAAGTCTACGACCCGGAAGTGCTGCGCTTCTTCATTCTGCGTGCACATTATCGCAGTCCGCTCAACTATTCCGATCAGCATCTGGATGATGCAAAGCAAGCGCTTACACGCCTCTATACCTCACTGCGCGGGATGGATACGCCATCAATCCAGCCTGATTGGAGCCAGCCCTTCACGGCGCGCTTCAAGGCTGCGATGGACGATGATTTCAATACGCCGGAAGCGCTGGCCGTGCTGTTCGACTTGGCGGGCGAAGTCAACCGTAGCCATGACACCAACACTGCAGCGCAACTCAAGGCGCTCGCCGGCACGCTCGGTCTGCTGCAACGCGTACCGGAAGAGTTTCTGCAAGGAGAAGCTGCCGGCGGCGGATTCGATGCGGAGGACATCGAAAACCTGATTACAGAACGAGCGAACGCCAAGAAAAAACGCAACTTTGCCGAGGCCGATCAAATCCGTCAGAACCTGCTGGATCAGGGCATCGTGCTGGAAGATAGTCCGCAGGGAACGACTTGGAGGAGACAGTGATGTACCGCGCCATCCGACCACTGCTGTTTTGTCTCGATCCCGAACGCATCCATCACATGACGCTGCAAGCGCTGCAAGCGGTCCATCAGTCAGGACTATGCCGCCTGATCCCTCAGCCCCAGCCTTGTCAACAGCGGACGGTGATGGGGTTGAATTTTCCCAACCCGGTGGGACTTGCCGCCGGCATGGACAAGAATGGCGCCTATATTGACGCCTTGGCAAATCTCGGTTTCGGTTTTATTGAGGTCGGCACAATCACGCCGCGCCCGCAACCGGGCAACCCTCGTCCACGCCTGTTCCGCCTGCCACAAGCGACAGGCATCATCAATCGCTTTGGCTTCAATAATGACGGTGTCGAGGCCCTGATCGAGAATGTGAAGAATTCGACCTACGATGGCATTCTGGGGATCAATATCGGCAAGAATTTCGACACGCCGATTGAGCGCGCGGTCGATGACTACCTGATCTGTTTGCGCCAGGTCTATGTCCATGCCAGCTATGTGGCCGTCAACATTTCTTCGCCCAACACCAAGAACTTGCGCCAACTGCAGGACAGGGAAGCACTCGCCGGCTTGCTGGCTGCGCTAAAACAGGAACAAACCCGCCTCAGCGATACCCACGGCAAATACGTTCCCATCGCGCTCAAGATTGCGCCAGACTTGAGCGCGGAGCAGGTCATCGAGATCGCCGACTTGCTGCTCACACACAGCATCGACGCCGTCATCGCCACCAACACCACACTGTCGCGCGAAGGCGTCAAGGGCTTGCCGAACGCGGAAGAGGCGGGCGGCCTGTCCGGGTCGCCGGTGCGCTTGCAATCCACCGTCGTCATTCGGCAATTGTCACAGGCACTGGGCCGGGAAATCCCGATCATTGGCGTCGGCGGCATCCTGCAGGGAAAAGATGCCAGCGAAAAAATCGAAGCCGGCGCCAGCTTGGTACAGGTATACAGCGGCCTCGTCTATCGCGGTCCGGCACTGATCAGGGAAATCTGTAAAGCCCTGGGTTAATCCATCTAATGGCTTAATCCATCCAATGGGTTAGGCCATCAAATAGCTTAGAACATCAAATATGGGCTCGACTAAAAATCACCCCATAACGTTTGCATTGCAGACAGTGCTGCCAGGGCTGCGGTTTCGGTACGCAGCACTCTGGGGCCCAGTCGCACCGGGGTAAAGCCCACGCTTGTCGCCGCTTTTATTTCCGCAGGTGCGAAACCGCCCTCGCAACCAATCAACAGGCAGATATCGCCAGCCGGACGGGGCAACTCATGCAGGGATTGTGGCGCGTCGGGAGAAAGCATGATCTTCTGCTTAAAATCCGGCATGGCGCCCAGCCAGTTAAGCATGGCAGTGGGTGGAGCTACTTGCGGCACCCGGGCACGACCACTCTGCTCACAGGCAGAGATGACGACATTCTGCCAGTGATCGCGTCTCTTTTCCGCACGTTCACCCGCCAGCTTGACCACACTGCGTTCTGCGGCCAGGGGATGGATGGCGTCGACGCCCAATTCCACGGCCTTCTGCAGGGTGAAATCCATGCGGTCGCCAGAGGAGATAGCTTGCGCCAGCGTCACCCGAAGCGGGGATTCGCGCGACACAGTTGTCCATTCAATCACTTTTACCGTCACGCCTTCCCGGGCGACGCGCAGCAACTCCACGCGATAGTCGCTGCCGTCGCCATTGAACAGACGGGCCTCGTCGCCGGCCTTGAGGCGCAGCACGCGACTGGCGTGGTGGGCAGCTGCCTCCGGCAGCTCAAGCTGCGCGCCGGGGCCGAGTTTTGCATTGCAATAAAAGCGTGGTGTAGACATACGTTTGAGCCACTGTGCGGTGATAAAATCGACGCTCTAATTGTAATTGAAAAGGAGTCAATTCATGGCAAGCCTGCAAACCCCGATTTGCAATTTCGGCTGGAAGGCACCGGATTTCAGCCTGCAGGGCGTCGATGGCAAGACTTACACATTGGCCGACGCACGTGGTGAACATGGTCTACTGGTCATGTTCCTGTGCAATCACTGCCCTTATGTGAAGGCCATCCGTCCACGCCTGGTGCAAGACTTAAGGGAATTGCAACTGCACGGCGTCAACGCCATCGCCATCATGTCCAACGATCCCGCCGATTATCCTGAGGACAGTTTTGACCACATGAAGGCCGTGGCACATGAATTCTCCTTCCCCTTTCCCTACGTAATCGACCCGACCCAGCAGGTGGCAAAAGCCTATGGTGCGATTTGCACGCCGGACTTCTTTGGATTTAACGCCAATCTAGCGTTGCAATATCGCGGCAGGTTCGACGAATCACGCAAGGAGATGGCTCAGAATAGTACCCGCGACCTGTTCAATGCCATGCGACAGGTGGCCGAAACCGGCCAGGGTCCCACGCTACAGATTCCTTCCATCGGCTGCTCGATCAAATGGACAAGTGCATAGCTATATCTGATTTGATGCCCTGGGGCTATTGCTCTGATGACATAAAAGGGGAATAATCTGAAAACTTTCCCGTTGCAGGCAGCATAATTAGTCCAAACGCCTGACTCCATGGGAAATCCCTGAGGAAATTAGATTCGACCCCTGCCAACAATGGCCGGAGGTTTTTTTCGCTTTTGATAATCGATAGGAACGACTATGGCAACTCGTAAAGACTTGGCAAATGCCATTCGCGCATTGGCAATGGATGCTGTACAAAAGGCAAACTCCGGCCACCCCGGCGCACCCATGGGCATGGCAGATATCGCCGAAGTGTTGTGGAACAACCATCTACGCCACAATCCGTCCAACCCGAAGTGGGCCGATCGCGATCGTTTCGTGCTGTCCAACGGTCACGGCTCGATGCTGATCTATTCGCTGCTGCACTTGAGCGGCTACGATCTGCCGATAGAAGAAATCAAGACCTTCCGCCAACTGCATTCCAAGTGTGCCGGTCACCCAGAACTAGGTTATGCACCCGGAGTTGAAACCACCACCGGCCCTCTGGGTCAGGGCATCACCAACGCCGTGGGCTTCGCCATGGCAGAAAAGCTGCTGGCCCACCAGTTCAACAAGCCCGGCCATGACATCGTCAATCACCGCACCTGGGTGTTCCTGGGTGACGGCTGTATGATGGAAGGCATCTCCCATGAAGCTTGTGCGCTAGCCGGTACCTGGGGTCTCGACAAACTGACCGCATTCTGGGATGACAACGGCATCTCGATCGACGGCCATATCGAAGGCTGGTATACCGACGACACCGCCATGCGTTTCGAAGCCTATGGCTGGCACGTAGTGCGCAATGTCGATGGCCACGATCCGCTGGCGATCGAAGCCGCAATCCAGGAAGCCACCAAGGTGACCGATCGTCCTTCCCTGATCTGCACCAAGACCATCATCGGCTGGGGCTCCCCCAACAAGTCCGGCAGCCACGACTGCCACGGTTCCGCACTGGGCGAGGCTGAAGTGGCCGCCACCCGCGCCAACATCGGCTGGAATCACGAACCGTTCGTCATCCCCAAGGATGTCTATGAAGGCTGGGATGCCCGCACCAAGGGCCAAGGCTCCGAATCGCTGTGGAACAACAAGTTTGCCGAATACGCCAAGGCTTATCCAGCAGAAGCTGCAGAATTCAAGCGCCGCACGGCAGGCGAATTGCCGGCCAACTGGAAGACAGCCACCACGGCCCTGATCAAGGCCACCAATGACAAGGCTGAAACCATTGCCACGCGCAAGGCTTCACAAAACGTCATCAATGCACTGGCAGCCGTGCTACCGGAATTCGTCGGCGGTTCTGCCGACTTGACCGGCTCCAACCTGACCAACTGGACAGGCGCGCATCACGTACATGGCAAGACACCTGGCAATTACATCTCCTACGGCGTACGCGAATTCGGCATGGCGCACATCATGAACGGCCTGGCACTACATGGCGGTATCCTGCCGTTCGGCGGCACCTTCCACATGTTCTCCGACTACATGAAGTCCGGCATCCGCATGTCTGCGCTGATGCATCAACGCGTGATCTACGTGCTGACCCATGACTCTATCGGTCAGGGCGAAGACGGCCCGACACACCAACCGGTCGAAAACACCTCCGGCCTGCGCTACATCCCGCGTCTGGATGTATGGCGTCCGGCTGACTCCACCGAAACTGCGGTGGCTTGGGTAGCGGCAGTCGAGCGTAGCGAAGGACCTGCTGCACTGGTGTTGTCTCGTCAGAACGTGCCTGGCATCAAGCATGACGAGGCGCAACTTGCACTGATCGGCCGCGGCGGTTATGTGTTCTCAGACGCTGGTGGCAAGCCTGACGTCATCCTCATCGCCAACGGTTCAGAACTGGATCTGGCGATCAAGGCTGCCGCTGAACTGACAACAGCAGGCAAGAAGGTGCGCGTAGTTTCCATGCCATCGACCAACGTGTTTGATCGTCAGGATCAGGCCTACAAGGACAGTGTGTTGACCTCTGGCGTCAAGCGCGTTGCGATCGAGGCGGCTCACCCCGACTTCTGGCGCAAGTATGTGGGCTTGGACGGCGCAGTGGTCGGCATCGACACCTTCGGCGAATCCGCTCCTGGCGGCGTGCTGATGAAGCACTTTGGCTTTACGGTGGAAAATGTGGTCAAAACAGCAAACAGTATTCTGTAATGAATGCTATTGACCCCATTTCGGTGCAGGCTAACGTGAGCGCAACGAACGTTAAGGTCGCGTCAGCGGCCGGCCAAAGCCACAATGTGGTCAAGACCGTAAACTCCGTTCTGTAAAACGATGCAGTTGAACTAATGAAAGGGGGCCTGATTTTTTCTAGGCCCCCCTTTTTTTGAGATAAAGGTTAAGCAAATGGCAATCAAAGTTGGTATCAATGGATTCGGCCGAATCGGTCGCATGGTGTTGCGCGCAGCAGTGCAGGATTTCCCGGAAATTGAAGTCGTAGCGATCAATGACCTGCTGGAACCTGATTATCTAGCCTACATGCTAAAGCATGACTCGGTACATGGCAGATTCAAGGGTGAGGTCTCCGTCAATGGCAATAATCTGTCGGTAAACGGCAAGCCTATCCGCCTGACGGCAGAAAAGGATCCTGCCAACCTCAAATGGGACGAAGTCGGCGCCGACATCATCATCGAATGCACGGGCTTTTTCCTCACCGTGGAAACCTGCCAGAAACACATCGATGCAGGTGCCAAGAAGGTGGTGCAATCAGCGCCGGGCAAGGACGACACGCCGATGTTCGTGTATGGCGTGAATCATGACGGCTACCAGGGAGAAACTATTGTTTCTGCCGCATCGTGCACCACCAACGGCCTGGCACCAGTGGCCAAGGTGCTCAATGACGCCTTCGGCATCAAGCGCGGTCTGATGACTACCGTGCATGCTGCCACCGCGACGCAAAAGACCGTTGATGGTCCATCCAACAAGGACTGGCGCGGTGGACGTGGCATCCTCGAGAACATCATCCCCTCCTCCACCGGAGCCGCCAAGGCCGTGGGCAAGGTAATTCCTGCGCTCAACAAGAAACTGACCGGCATGGCATTCCGCGTGCCGACCTCCGACGTTTCGGTGGTCGACCTGACTTGCGAACTGAACAATCCGGCGTCCTATGAAGAGATTGTCGCTGCCATGAAGGCTGCGTCCGAGAGCGGTCCATTGAAGGGCGTGCTGGGATTCACCAATGACAAGGTGGTGTCGACCGACTTCCGTGGCGAGAAATGCCCGTCAGTATTCGATGCCGGCGCCGGCATTTCGCTGGACCCGACCTTCGTCAAGGTAGTAGCCTGGTATGACAACGAGTATGGCTATACCTGCAACCTGATGCGTCTTGTACGTCACATCGCTTAATCAGGGACTACTAGGGACTAGGGGCTAGGGACTAGAGATCAGGGCAAGCACTGCCCCTCCCTAGTTCCTGGTTGCCAGCCCCTAGCCCCGTTTCGAGGAGCTATAAATGTCCGTGATAAAAATGACCGATCTCGATCTAAAGGGTAAACGTGTCCTGATCCGAGAAGACCTCAATGTACCGCAGAATGATGATGGCTCAGTCGCTGATGACACGCGCATTCGAGCGTCCCTGCCAACCATCATCCATGCCATGAATGCAGGCGCCAAGGTGATGCTGATGTCGCATCTGGGTCGTCCCAAGGAAGGGCCAACCGAGGGACGCTACACCGACGTGGACAGCCTGCGTCCGGTGGCCGAACACCTGGGAAAACTGCTGGGTCGTGAAGTCAGGCTTTATCAGGACTGGCTTGGCAACGGCAGAATTTACGTGCAGCAGATGCGTGATGGCGAAGTTGCAATACTGGAAAATGTCCGCTTCAATATTGGCGAAAACAACAACGAAGATCGCTTGTCCTGGGAAATGGCCCAGTTGTGCGACATCTACGTGATGGATGCCTTCGGTACCGCGCATCGTGCTCAGGCATCCACCCACGGTGTGGCGAAGTTTGCCCCGGTATCATGTGCCGGCCCACTCTTGGCCGCCGAACTGACAGCCCTTGGCAAGGCATTACATGAGCCTGCGCGCCCAATGGTGGCCATCGTTGGTGGCAGCAAGGTTTCCACCAAACTGACCGTGCTGGAGTCACTTTCGCATATCGTGGATCAGTTAATCGTCGGCGGTGGCATTGCCAACACCTTCATCAAGGCCGCCGGCTACAACGTCGGAAAATCACTGTATGAAGCCGACTTGGTGGACGAGGCAAAACGCCTGATGGCAGCGGCAGTCGCCAAAGGCGGCTCAATCCCGGTACCGACCGATGTCGTTGTTGGCAAGAAGTTTGCCGCTAATGAGCCCGCCGTGATCAAGAGCGTCAGAGACATCGAGGATGACGATATGATCTTTGATATCGGACCCGAGACCTCGAAAATCTACGCCGATTACATCAATAAGGCCGGCACCATCGTCTGGAATGGACCCGTAGGCGTGTTCGAGTTCGACCAGTTTGGCGAAGGCACAAGATCACTAGGCACAGCGATTGCGGTAAGTTCTGCGTTCTCCATCGCCGGTGGGGGCGACACGCTGGCAGCCATTGCCAAGTACGGCATAGCCGACCGCGTTTCCTACATTTCCACCGGTGGTGGCGCCTTCCTTGAATTTCTTGAGGGCAAGAAATTGCCTGCTGTGGAAATGCTGGAACAACGGGCACAGGACTGATAGCGCCAAACTACAACCACGGGAAGCCGCAAATCTCGGGCTTCCCGTGTTCATTTTTTGAAATCCAAAGAAACAGAAAACCATGACTTTACGCAAGACTAAAATTGTCGCCACTCTGGGACCGGCTTCCAGTTCCGAAGAGGTAATCAATCGGATGGCAGATGCCGGCGTCGATCTGGTTCGACTCAACTTTTCACATGGAACGGCGCAGGACCATATCGACCGCGCCAACCTGGTACGCGAAATCGCGTCCAGACACCGCCGCCCCATCGGTGTACTGTGCGACCTGCAAGGTCCGAAGATCCGCATCGGCAAGTTCGAACACAACAAAATTCAGCTGGCTGCCGGCGACAAATTCATTCTTGACGCCGATTGCAAGTTGGGGAATCAGACGCGGGTGGGTCTGGATTACAAGACCCTGCCCGCCGAGGTCGAAGCGAAGACCGTGCTGCTGCTTGATGATGGCCGCATCGTGATGACGGTAATCGAGGTTCGTGGCACGGAAATCCATTGCGTGGTCAACGCCGGAGGTGACCTGTCCAACAACAAGGGCATCAACCGTCAGGGTGGAGGTTTGGCTGCAGAGGCACTGACTGACAAGGATAAGGCCGACATCCTAACCGCGGTAGCATTGGACGCCGATTACGTGGCGATTTCATTTCCGCGTTCCGCTGCCGATGTGCAGCTTGCACGTCAATTGGTTCAGGCCGCAGGAGGTCACGCTGGCATCATTGCCAAGATCGAACGTGCAGAGGCGATCGGCGCTCTGGAAGAAATTATCGATGCGTCAGACGCCATTATGGTGGCACGCGGCGATCTTGGCGTCGAAGTGGGGGACGCCGCTGTACCCGGTCTACAAAAGCGCATGATCCGCATGGCCCGCGCGCGCAACAAACTGGTCATCACTGCAACCCAGATGATGGAATCCATGATTACCAGCCCCATTCCGACCCGTGCTGAGGTTTCCGATGTGGCCAATGCTGTGCTGGACGGTACCGATGCTGTCATGCTGTCGGCCGAAAGTGCCGCCGGCAAGTATCCGGTCGAGTCCATCCTGGCCATGGATCGGGTCTGTCGCGAAGCGGAGAAGGATTTCGACAGCCAGCATGCAAAACCGCGTGGCAACAAGGGCTTCCACCGCATCGACGAATCCATTGCGATGGCGGCGGTGCACGTTGCACAGCATCTGAAGGTCAAGGCAATTGCCTCCCTGACGGAATCCGGCACCGCCGTGATGTGGCTGTCGCGGGCCAATATCCTGGTGCCAATTTATGCCTTGGCCTCCAAAAAAGAAACGCGCCGCAAACTGACACTGTTCCGCGGCGTTTATCCGTTCCCGTTCGAGCAACACAACAATGACCGTGACCAGATTCTGATGGACGCCGAGGATGAACTGAAGAGCCGTGGTGCTGTCGTCGATGGTGACCTCATCCTGTTGACCATTGGCGAACCGATCGGCATTTCCGGGGGCACCAATACCCTCAAGATCGTCAAGGTAGGCGAGCACCGCAAAAGCTGATCTAATTGCTTTTAATTCAAAGGAGCACATCATGGCACTCGTATCGCTGAGACAATTGCTGGATCACGCGGCAGAACATGCCTATGGCCTGCCGGCGTTCAACGTCAACAACATGGAGCAGATCCATGCCATCATGCTGGCGGCAGATGCCGTGGACAGCCCGGTGATCCTGCAGGGCTCCGCAGGGGCGCGAAAATATGCAGGAGAGGCCTTCCTGCGGCACCTGGTGGCGGCGGCCGTGGAAGCTTATCCGCACATTCCGGTGGTCATGCATCAGGATCATGGCGCATCGCCTGCCGTTTGCATCCAGGCAATTCGCTCTGGCTTTTCCAGCGTGATGATGGATGGCTCATTAAATGAGGATGGCAAAACACCTTCCAGCTATGACTACAACGTTAACGTTACGAAAAATGTGGTGGAAATATCGCATGCCGTTGGCGTATCGGTAGAAGGCGAACTGGGCTGCTTGGGGTCACTCGAAACCGGCATGGCGGGGGAGGAAGACGGCCATGGTGCGGCTGGCAAGCTGGATCACGCCAGCCTCTTGACCGATCCAGAAGAAGCCGCCGCCTTCGTCAAAGCCACTGGCGTCGATGCGTTGGCGATCGCTATCGGCACCTCGCACGGAGCCTACAAGTTCACTCGTCCACCTACCGGCGACGTGCTGGCAATCAGTCGCATCAAGGAAATCCACGCGCGTATCCCGAACACCCATCTGGTCATGCACGGTTCATCTTCCGTGCCGCAGGAATGGCTCAAGATCATCAACGAATGTGGTGGCGACATCCATGAGACCTATGGCGTGCCGGTGTCGGAAATCGTTGAAGGCATCAAGCATGGCGTGCGCAAGGTTAATATCGACACCGATCTGCGCCTCGCCTCCACCGGAGCAATTCGTCACTTCCTGGCACAGAACCGCAGCGAATTCGATCCACGCAAGTTCTTAAGCGTGGCGACCAAAGCCATGCAGGAGGTCTGCACTGCGCGCTTCGAAGCCTTCGGTTCTGCCGGTCAGGCCAACCGGATCAAACCTCTGTCGTGCGAGATCATGGCCGTGCGTTACCGCAAGGGTGAACTCGCCGCAGTCATAAAATAGTAAATCCAGTTAAAACCAGTCGTTAGTAGCTAGTCGTTAGCCCAAGAAACTATCGACTATTGACTAACTTCTATGTTTTGTCCAACTGCCACCGGTCGCCTTAATCAGGTTGAGCAACTTATCGTTCACTCGAATGATCTGGCCGCTGCGCTTTGCTGTTCCTTATTCAGTAAGCCGACTGTATCATCGGGGGCTAGTTCCTGGCGACTCAGCCCTTGAGTTGGGTTATCACGGATACGGACGTTGGCGCCGTCCAGACTGATCGCGGTATGAGCGATCAGTTACCACTCAGCGGTCTAGAGCTGATGCACGAGCCCCCTATTCTTCCTTAATTTTAGAAACATTCCTCAACCAGCACTTGAAATTTATCCCAACGACCCCTATCATTAGCACTCGGATGTCATGAGTGCTAACAGATTCTATTCGCCTCAAGATCCAAACTATTAAAATACTCGAATTCACATCAAGGAGAACCATATGAAAATTCGTCCTTTGCATGACCGCGTCATCGTCAAGCGCCTGGAAGAAGAACGCAAGACCGCTTCCGGCATCGTCATCCCTGACACCGCAACCGAAAAGCCTGATCAAGGCGAAGTCGTAGCCGTCGGCCCGGGAAAACGCGATGACAACGGCAAACAGATCACCCTCGACGTCAAGGTCGGCGACAAGGTGCTGTTTGGCAAGTATGCCGGCCAAACCGTCAAAGTGTCTGGTGACGAGTTGCTGGTGATGCGCGAAGAAGACATCATGGGCGTAGTCGAAGCCTAATTAACCGAATTCAGGAGATAAACAATGGCTGCTAAAGACGTACGATTTGGCGATGAAGTTCGCCACAAGATGGTTAACGGCGTGAACATTCTCGCCAATGCCGTAAAAGTTACCCTTGGCCCCAAGGGACGTAACGTGGTGCTGGAGCGCTCATTCGGTGCCCCTACCATCACCAAGGACGGTGTTTCCGTCGCCAAGGAAATCGAACTGAAGGACCGCTTCGAGAACATGGGCGCGCAAATGGTCAAGGAAGTGGCTTCCAAGACTTCCGACATCGCCGGTGACGGTACCACTACCGCCACCGTGCTGGCGCAAGCCATCATCCGTGAAGGCATGAAGTCTGTTGCCGCCGGCATGAATCCGATGGATCTGAAGCGCGGCATTGACAAGGCCGTTGAATCCGTCGTCGCCGAACTGAAGAACCTGTCCAAGCCCTGTACCACCAGCAAGGAAATCGCCCAAGTCGGATCCATTTCCGCTAATTCCGATTTCTCCATCGGCCAGATCATCGCCGATGCGATGGACAAGGTTGGCAAGGAAGGCGTCATCACGGTGGAAGACGGCTCCGGTCTCGCCAATGAGCTGGATGTAGTTGAAGGCATGCAGTTCGACCGCGGCTACCTGTCGCCGTACTTCATCAACAATCAGGAACGTCAGATCTCGCTACTGGACAATCCATTCATCCTGCTGTTCGACAAGAAAATTTCCAACATCCGCGACTTGCTGCCAGCATTGGAACAAGTAGCCAAGGCCGGACGTCCACTCCTGATCATCGCCGAAGACATCGAAGGTGAAGCTCTCGCTACCTTGGTCGTAAACAACATCCGTGGCATCCTGAAGACCTGTGCCGTCAAGGCACCTGGTTTCGGCGACCGCCGCAAGGCAATGCTGGAAGACATCGCCATCTTGACCGGCGGTACCGTAATCGCTGAAGAACTGGGACTCAAGCTTGAAAACATCAAGCTGGAAGATCTGGGCCAGGCCAAGCGCATCGAAGTGGGCAAAGAAAACACCATCCTGATCGATGGTGCCGGTGTTGAAACCAACATCAAGAGCCGTATCGAGCAAATCAAGAAGCAGGCAGAAGACGCTACCAGCGACTATGATCGCGAAAAGTTGCAGGAACGTGTGGCCAAGCTGGCCGGCGGCGTGGCTGTGATCAAGGTTGGCGCGACCACCGAGATGGAAATGAAGGAAAAGAAGGCACGGGTCGAAGACGCACTGCATGCAACACGTGCAGCCGTTGAAGAAGGCATCGTTGCCGGCGGCGGCGTAGCTCTGCTGCGTGCTGGCAAGGCTATTGCATCCACCAAGGGTGACAATCACGATCAGGACGCTGGAATCGCCATCGTGCTGCGCGCGATCGAAGAGCCACTGCGTCAGATCGTCGGCAATGCCGGCGCCGAACCATCGGTCGTCGTCAACCAAGTATTGCAAGGCAAGGGCAACTACGGTTACAACGCTGCCAACGATACCTACGGTGACATGGTCGAAATGGGCGTATTGGATCCTACCAAGGTAACGCGCTCTGCTCTGCAGAACGCCGCTTCCGTGGCTGGCCTGATGCTGACCACAGACTGCATGATCGCCGAATTGCCGAAGGAAGAAGGTCCGGCAATGGGCGGCGGCATGGGTGGTGGCATGGGCGGCATGGGTGGCATGGACATGATGTAATCAGAAAGCAGATGAAAGGTGCCCGCTTCAGGGTTCCTTTCAAACCGTTTTCTGCATGACGGAAGTCAGGCTGCATCTATCACACGAGCCCCGCGCAAGCGGGGCTTTTGTTATCATGGGTGCCTATGGCAAGCAAAAGACTGACCATGAACACATTCTGCGCCTGGGATGGACCGATCCTGGTGCTCAATATCCTCGGCACGCCGAGTGCAAAAAAGGACGCCATAGGCAAACCTAAGGGCCATCAACTCAAGGTAAGCGTCACTGCCGCCCCTGTGGCAGGCCGGGCCACCGATCATATGATAAAGTTTCTGGCTCGAGAATTCGGCGTTGCCAGCACGGACATTGAAGTGGTGTTTGGCCGCATGAACATCAACAAACAACTGCGTATCACCGGCCCAAAGAGCCTTCCCGACGTGATCAGCCGGGAACTAGCCCACGCCACAAAAGATGCCTGATAAAGTCACTCACGGCAATCAATTATTTCCATTCATGCTTTTTCTTTGCGCAACGCAAAACCTGAGCATATACTTTGCCTGTTGCCACATGACAGGCAAAAAAAGGCCCCGGTTAAAGGGGAGTAAAACCGGGGCACAAGATACCTTATTAAAGATAAGGTGCCCGCTCAGGGAGGAGAAGCGGGAGACGATAAGCGTCTAATGAATAAGATTTGCAATAAGCAAATAAGTTCCCGCTAATGTAATATTTTCATGCGTGTCGCTTAACAGCCGCACGCATTTTTTATTTGTAATTCATGTTGCATTTGGGTAAATCCAGCGCTGTTAGTCCTTGCCGACCTGTATGACCTGTCTGCAGACTTTCGCCTTGCCTTCACCCAAATGCAGGATGAAAAAAAGGTTCAACAGCCATGACTGATCTTCTCGAAGGACTCAACAACAAGCAACTGGAGGCAGTAACCTTGCCGCACCAGTCAGCCCTGATCCTGGCCGGAGCCGGCAGTGGCAAGACGCGCGTATTGACGACCCGCATCGCCTGGCTGGTGCAAACCGGCCAAGTCAGCCCCAGCGGCCTATTAGCGGTCACCTTTACCAATAAGGCAGCCAAGGAAATGCTGGCACGATTGTCTGCCATGCTACCAATCAATACGCGTGGCATGTGGGTCGGCACCTTCCACGGTCTTTGCAATCGCTTCCTGCGACTACACCAGCACGAGGCGCGACTGCCTGCAAGCTTCCAGATTCTGGACATGGCCGACCAATTGTCCGCAGTCAAACGCGTGATGAAACTAATGCAGGTCGACGACGAGAAATTTCCGCCCAAACAGGTGCAGTCCTACATCAACAACAGCAAGGAAGAGGGGTTGCGCGCCGCTCAACTGGATGCCTACGACAAGCATTCCGAGCGCTTACGCGAGATCTATGCCGAGTACGACGCGCAATGCCAGCGCGAAGGCGTGGTTGATTTCGCCGAGTTGCTGTTGCGCTGCTATGAAGTATTGGTCCGCGAAACAGCATTGCGTGAACATTACCAGAGCCGCTTCAAGTATGTGCTGGTAGACGAATTCCAGGACACCAACCGCTTGCAATACCTGTGGCTCAAACTCCTGGCTGGAACCGACAATTGCGTGCTGGCGGTAGGTGATGATGACCAGTCGATCTATGCCTTCCGCGGCGCGCGGGTGGGCAACATGCTGGATTTCGAGCATGATTTCAAGATCAAGACCGTCATCAAGCTGGAGCAAAATTACCGCTCGCACAGCAATATCCTCGATGCCGCTAACGCCATCATCACGCATAACACTAAGCGCTTGGGCAAGAACCTGTGGACGTCAAGCGGCGCCGGCGAACCGGTACGCGTATTCCAGGGCTATAACGACATCGAGGAAGCCAATTTCATTGTAGAAGAAGTGAAAGCCCTGCAGAATGAAGGACAGTCACTGGCCGACATGGCCCTGCTTTATCGTTCCAACGCGCAATCGCGGGTGCTGGAACACGCGCTGTTTTCCGCGGGCGTGCCTTATCGGGTGTATGGTGGCCTGCGCTTCTTCGAACGTGCCGAAATCAAGCATGCGATGGCCTACCTGCGCTTGGTAGCCAACCCTGACGACGATACCGCACTGCTACGCGTGATCAATTTTCCGACCCGTGGTATCGGCGCGCGCAGTCTGGAGGCGCTACAGGAAGCCGCGCGACAGGCCCAATCCAACCTGTGGGTCGCAGCCTGTACCGCCGCCAGCCGAGGGACTGCGAACGGGGGCAAGGGCATTCCCGGCTTCGTCGCCCTGATCAAGCAGTTGCAGGAGCAATGTACCGGCCTCACCCTGCCGGAGATGATAGACGTGGTCACCGCGCAGTCCGGCCTGCGCCAGCATTATCAACTGGAAAAAGAAGGTGATGACCGCGTCGCCAATCTGGATGAACTGGTCAGTGCGGCGATGGCCTTCATCAAGGAAAACGATGACAGCCAACTCGTGGACTTTTTAACTTTCGCCAGTTTGGAAGCCGGCGAGCACCAGGCCGACCCGGGGCGGGAAGCCTTGCAACTGATGACCGTGCACGCCTCCAAGGGGCTTGAGTTCCATTCCGTGTTCATCGTCGGCGTAGAGGAAGGACTGTTCCCGCATGAGCAAAGCATGTTCGAAGCCAACGGGCTGGAAGAAGAGCGACGCCTGATGTACGTGGCGGTGACGCGGGCGCGCCGACGACTCTATCTCACCCACGCACAAAGCCGTTTACTGCATGGCCAAGTGCGCTACGGCGTGCCATCGCGCTTCATCGATGAAATCCCTGAAGCGTTGCTGAAGCAGATCAACACCCGCGCCGCGCCAAAATTTTCTGCCCCAGCTCAGGTTGCGCCGAGGAACCCCAATGCGCAATATCCGTGGCGCATCGGCCTGGCGGTCAACCACCAGAAGTTCGGATCGGGCGTGGTGGTGAATTACGAAGGCAATGAGGATGACCTGCGGGTGCAAGTCAATTTTGGTCACACCGGCATGAAGTGGCTGGCAGTGGAATACGCCAAGCTGGAGCCGGTTTGATGCGCGTCACTTTGATGCGCGTCACTAAGCCTTCTGGTAGAGCAAGGCACCACGGGTCATTTCCTGGGCAATTGCCGCAGAGATCCCGAGTGTCACTTTTGAGGGGATTTGCCAGATGACTTGTCCGGTACTCGTATCCGTCACCTGCACCACGTCTTCCTTGGTGCCGGGATCAATACTGAATTGCATGTTGGTGCCGTTCTGCTGGAACGCCTGATTGATACTGTTGACAGCATTCTGCACACTCACTGCGCTGGGCTTGTCAGTTGCTATTCGACCCTGCAACCCCGCGACGGGAGAGACCGCAACTTGAGAGGCCTGCGTGCCGGCGGAGGGCGCTGAAGTGCTCGTACCACCTGTGGCAATCCCTGATGATATTGAACTGCCAACCGAGTTTAGATTGCTCACGCTCTATTCACCTTGGTACCCCTCTATTCGTGTATTTTATAGCTAAATTGTAATCCGTACAGTATTTGGCGCCGCAAATTTAAATCCATTTCCAAGCCCTTATTTCTTCGACATTTTTGGCGCCTGAGATTCACTGGCGCCATCAATCCGGCAGCTTTTTCATGGCGGCCCTTATCGCCGCGCTGAATACTGTCAAAATTCTGAACTGGAGCCCACTATGCCTGAAACCATCCTCATCCCCGACAATGAAATAGAGTTTACTGCCGTGCGTGCGCAGGGTGCGGGTGGGCAGAATGTCAACAAAGTCTCCAGCGCAGTGCATCTGCGCTTTGATATCAAGGCATCGTCCTTGCCTGAGGGGGTAAAGGCACGGTTGCTGGCACTGCATGACCATCGGATAACGACAGAGGGTATCGTCATCATCAAGGCGCAGCGTTACCGCAGCCAGGACATGAACCGACAGGACGCGATGCTAAGGCTGCATGCGCTGGTGAACGGCGTGGCGCGACCACCCCCGGTGCGGAGGGCAACGCGCCCGACGCCGGGCTCGAAACTGCGCCGACTGGAAACCAAGACGCAGCGCGGGAAGGTAAAGGCCATGCGTGGCAAGGTGGATGAGTCATAAGGCGGCCAAAGGTTGACCTGTGGCAAAATGAGGGGCTCATGAAAATACTCGCACTCGACACCTCCACCGAATACCTCTCGCTTGCGCTATGGCAGGACGGCAGCATCGCATGCCGCGAACAACTGGCAGGACAGAAACATTCCACCCTGCTGCTGCCCCTGATCCGCGAATTGCTGGACGAGTGCGGACTGCAACTGAAGAACCTCAACGGCATCGTGTTTGGCGAGGGGCCGGGTTCGTTCACTGGCTTGCGCATCGGTTGCGGCGTGGCACAGGGACTGGCGTTCGGTGCCGGACTGCCGGTCATCGGCGTCTGCACCCTGGAAGCATTGGCGCAACAAGCAGGCGCCGCACGCGTCATCGCCTGTCTCGACGCACGCATGAACGAGGTCTACCACGCCGCCTATGAACGAGAGGACAATGCTTGGCGCACGGTGCTGCCTCCCGGCCTTTACCCGCCGCCCCAAGTACCGACACTGGAAGGCGCCGGCTGGTGCGCCATTGGCAGCGGCTGGGACAATTTTGGCCCGGCACTGGATGCCGTGTATGGCACTCAAATCAACACTAAAATTGCCGGCGCCCATCCGCTGGCACGATATATGGCGGAACTGGCCGCGCCCGGATTCGCGCACGGCGAAGGCCTGGCACCAAGCTTGGCCGCGCCGCTCTATGTGCGCAACAAGGTGGCGTTTACCATCAGCGAGCGAGAGGCGAAAAAATGAGCGCTCGGCCGAAACCTGCCGTGACTTATCGCCCGATGCAGGAGCTTGATCTCGCTGCTATCATGGCGATCGAGCCGAAGATTTATTCCCACCCCTGGTCGCGCGGCAACTTTGCCGATTCAATTCGATCGGGCTACAGTTGCTGGGTATGTGAACACGACAAGGAAGTGATCGGCTATGGCGTGCTGATGGTGGTGCTGGATGAGGCGCATCTGCTAAACATCAGCATCGCCCAGACATTTCAGGGACGCGGCCTGGGACGTGCCCTGTTATTGCATTTCATTGAACTGGCGCGTCATCACGGAGGTCAGATGATGTTTCTCGAGGCGCGGCCATCCAATGTTGCGGCGCTTGGCCTGTATGAAAGCATGGGGTTTAACGAGTTTTCAGTGCGCCGCGGCTATTACCCGGCGAAAAATGGACGTGAGGATGCAATTTTGATGGGCTTGGCGCTATGACCCCGCCGACGAACGCCGTACTAAAAGAACTGGAACTATTTCCGGCTTGGCGACGGCGTGTTGCTATTCCGAATGAGCCCGAATGCGCCCCGAAGGAAGTACCCCTGGGGTGCGCCCCGAAGGAAGTACCCCTGGGGTGCGCCCTGAAAGAAGTGCCCTTGGGGCACGTGGCACCACCACCGGTAGCGCAGGCGGCCTCGCCTGCAGACAATCACCTGGTGCCAGACGTGCATCCCTACCGGCAGGATGGTCCCTTGCGCCACGCCATCAACGATGATCTGCCGCTGGGCGAGCATCGCGCCACAGCCATCAGTCACATGGACTGGAAGGCATTGCGCGAATCTGTCAGTCGTTGCCAATCGTGCGCCTTAGCCGAGGGCCGCACCCGCACCGTATTTGGCAACGGTGACGAGCACGCCGACTGGCTGTTCGTGGGCGAGGCACCGGGAGCAGAGGAAGACCAGTGCGGCGAGCCGTTTGTGGGCGAGGCAGGAAAATTGCTCGACAACATGCTGACAGCAATACAAATCAGGCGCGGCGAGAATGTCTACATCTCCAATGTAATGAAATGCCGACCACCCGAGAACCGCAAGCCGCAGCACGATGAAATCGAACAGTGCGATCCCTTCCTCAAGAAGCAGATCGAACTCATCGCACCAAAATTGATCGTGGCGCTAGGGCATGTGGCCGCTCAGTCCCTGTTGAATAGCACGGCGCTGATCTCTGAATTGCGTGGCAGATTACATGATTACCATGGCGTACCGGTGATCGTGACTTACCACCCGGCCTATCTGCTGCGCAAGCCGCTGGACAAGAATCTGGTGTGGACAGACCTGTGTCTGGCCCGTGCCACCATGAAAAAATTGCAATCTACAGCACCCGTCGTTACCTAATAATCGTTGAATTTCCGTGTGTGCCCGGTGTACCCGAAGCCTACTAATGAAACAACCAAGCCGCATAATAAAGTCGTAACCCACCAAGATCATGCTAATTCCTCCGTGCTCTCCCCATGGTTGAAGCGCTTTTTCTGGGATAAAATCCCGCCTCTATACGAATTCCGGACATCCTATTCCCATGCGCGCCTCCCAATTTTTCATTTCCACTCAGAAGGAAGCCCCTAACGAAGCCGAACTGGCTTCGCATCGACTGATGCTGCGCGCGGGACTCATCAAGCGCATCGGTGCCGGCCTCTATAGCTGGATGCCGCTGGGCTTGCGCGTGTTGCGGCGGGTCGAGAACATCGTGCGAGAAGAGATGGACAAGGCAGGCGCGCTGGAACTCTTGATGCCGGCGGTGACGCCCGCTGAACTATGGCAGGAAACCGGACGCTGGGACGTGTTCGGCCCGCAAATGCTGAAAATAAAGGACCGGCACGAACGCGACTATTGCTTCGGCCCCACGCATGAAGAAGTCATCACCGACATTGCGCGCAAGGAAATTCGCAGTTACAAACAGTTGCCAATCAATTTCTACCAGATCCAGACCAAGTTCCGTGACGAAATCCGTCCACGTTTCGGCGTCATGCGCGCCCGCGAATTCCTGATGAAGGATGCCTATTCCTTCCACACCAGCCATGCCTGCCTGGAGCAAACCTACGCGCTGATGTATCAGACTTATTCCAACATTTTCAACCGCCTGGGGCTAGAGTTTCGTGCCGTGAGTGCTGACACCGGCGCCATCGGCGGCAGCGGTTCTCATGAGTTCCACGTACTGGCTGATTCTGGCGAGGATGCCATCGCATTCAACCCGGCCTCCAGTTACGCCGCCAACGTCGAGATGGCTGAGGCACTGCCACCCACCCTACCTCGCCAAGCCGCGCTTGAAGCCCTGCGTGACATCGACACGCCAAAACAGACTACTTGCGAAGATGTGGCCGCCTTGCTGGGTATTGCCTTGCAACGCACGGTCAAGCTGATCGCGGTAATGGCTGGCGAAAAACTGCACGTATTGCTGATCCGTGGTGACCACCACCTGAACGAAGTAAAGACGGGCAAGATCGAAGGGTTGGCCGATTTCCGCTTTGCATCCGAATCAGAAATCCGCGAGGCATTCAATTGCCCCCCCGGATTTCTTGGACCCATCGGCATTGACCGCAGTCAAATTCGTGTCATTGCCGACCGCAGCGTGGCTGCCATGAGCGACTTCATCTGCGGCGCCAACAAACCAAAATTCCACCTGGCCGGAGCCAACTGGGGACGTGACTTGCCAGAACCTGACGTGGTAGCCGACATCCGCAATGTGGTGGCAGGGGATCCCTGTGCCGATGGCAAGGGAACCCTGGAGATTTGCCGAGGCATCGAAGTCGGTCACATCTTTCAGCTCGGCAACAAGTACTCCAGCGCCATGAATGCGAGCTATCTGGACGAAATGGGTCAGTCTCAGGTCATGGAAATGGGCTGCTACGGCATCGGTGTGTCGCGCATCGTGGGAGCCGCCATCGAACAAGGCAACGACGAGCGCGGCATCATCTTCCCGGTGGCGATTGCGCCATTCAAGGTGGCCATTGCCGCGATCGGCTTCGACCGCAGTGAAATGGTGCGGGAAGCGGCACTAAAATTACACGAAGAACTAGAAGCGGCCGGGATTGACGTGTTGCTGGACGATAGAGGGGAGCGCCCCGGCGTCATGTTTGCCGATCTCGAGCTGATCGGCATCCCGCACCGCATAACACTGGGCGACCGCGGCCTGAAAGATGGCATGGTCGAGCACCAAGCGCGCACCGAGTCGGAAGCACGCGCTATTGCCCTGCATGAGATCGTGAGTTTTATAACTTCGGCATGATGCGCTACTGGATTCTCTTTTTGCTGTGCCTGTCTTGCATTGCCCAGGCCGGGGGGCAACAAGAAGAACAGTTGTCGACCAGTGTACGGGCCATGCTGCAGAAATCCATCAGCGATTCAGCGCCGCCGAGGCTGGCGTTCTCCAGCGAGAGGGAAGCTACTGCCTGGCTTTCAGAGATGTCACGCCGACTGGAAAAACGCATTCCAGATCGAGAGTTTCGCCTCGACTTCCTCAAAATCGTGCATTACGAGGCCACTCGCGCCGGACTCGATCCGCAACTGGTACTGGGGCTGATTCAAGTCGAAAGCGGATTCAAAAAATATGCGATATCCAGTGTTGGTGCGCGCGGCTTCATGCAGGTGATGCCGTTCTGGGTGCACTCCATCGGTGCGCCGGATCAGAATCTGTTCGACCGGCGTATTAATCTGCGCTATGGCTGCACCATCCTGCGCCATTATCTCGATATTGAAAATGGGGATTTGTATCGTGCCCTGGGGCGTTACAACGGCAGTCTGGGCCAGCCGGAATATCCCAATATGGTGGTTGGCGCCTGGCACAAGCAGTGGATCTATCGCGCCGAGTCCTGAGTTTTTCTACGCCGCACCATGCCGGTGCAATTTACGTTTGCGTCACAGGGAAATCCGTTTTACTATTGCTCACGGCAGGCTTGATGAACAGGCATCATCAATTGGGCGAAGACCCATGCGCTGATTCATTGAACGCCGTAAGTAGTCCTATCAACATTTTGTGGGAGGAATGGTATGAATCAATTAACTGCACTTTCGGTCAGTATTGCTGCACTTGGTGGCGTTTGGGTATTTCTCGCGTTGGGGCCTCTTGCAGGTTCTGCTCTGGTTTGGGCTGCGTTCATTGCCTGGGGTGCTTTTTTCCACACCGGCGGTGACAATGCAGCGCTGCAAAAAACCATCGTCGGTATGGTATATGGCTCTGTTATTGCTGGCATCGCACTCTTTCTGATCGTCAACAACCCGGCCGGTTTGCCGGCAGCTGCCGCAGCTCCTGTTTATGTGGCCGTTACCGTGTTTCTGCTGGTGATCGTTGCGGGCAACACCCTGCTCTCCGTTGTGCCAAACAATGTCTATGGCTATGCGGCAACCGTAGCCTATTCACTGCAGACGCCAACGGCTGACGGCGTGGGTCCGCTGGCAAGCCTGACTTCGGTCAGCCTGGCCAACCCGGTTCTGCTGCTGTCCGTATCCTTTGTGATCGGTGCCGCCTTTGGTCTGGCATCCGGCAAACTGGCAGGCGTATTGGGCAAATAAGATTTCATTGGAAAGTCTCACCGCTTCGGTGTGATCAATCAACGGCGGACTGCTTGGTCCGCCGTTTTTTTATGGTCTTTTATTTGGCCTGATCCGAAATGTGAAAGCCATGATAAGTGCCGAACTCGCCCTCGCTCTCGTTGAACACAAAGAACATGCCATTGGCATAACCATGGCCGTTGAAATGGTTATTGGCTCGCAGCTTCATGGAGGCTGGCAGGGTGCTCTTACCGATGAATTTTCCCTTCAGATCAAACACCAAAACACATTTATGATCAACATCGAGAGCAGCCAGTTCCTCACCTGGAATCCCGGTAAAGGCCACCCAGTATTCACTGATGTCATCTGTCTTGGCGCCAGCGCTTGCCAGATCGAGTGATATTTCACCAATAGCCTCCTCCTTGTCCAACCTGACAATCAGCACCTTGTTGCTGCTTTCCTGCTTACAGTAATACTGGTTGTGAACAGCGTCAAAGCTGGCGAAGGTCGATGCGCGGCCAAAGGCGTGGTGTGGCTGACTCAGCGTCTCGGTGTTGTCCGTCATGCGGCCCTGCTTGTCCATTTCCAGCGAAAATACGCCGGTATTAGGAGCGAAACCCATATCGCTGGAGGCGTTATAGGTAACCGATTCCAGCCGATGCTGATTCGGGTTGTAGTAAACCGAGCGGTTACTGAGGCCGGGTTTTGCACTCATCACATAATGACCCTTGTCGTCATAGACATGCACCTGCGACTTTGAGGCAACTACGCCAAACTCGTCCGGCATGGCCGTGAAACCGCCATCAGCGACGATGAAGCGGCTATAATCAGGGTCATAGGCGACAGTCATCGGGCGCGATGTCGCCTTGACGGCGAGTGGCATCTGCATGCTATCGATGGCCTCGGGCAACACCTGAGCGTAACTGCTCAGGCTGTGACCAAGCAGCATTGCGGCCAAGAAGGAAATGCGTCGTTGCATGAAATACATAAGAGTTCCTTGATTTTGGATGCGCAATTTTACGCTAAGCTATGGACAAGCAATACCACCTGTTAGTTTGCATTTCGGCACACGGTTTTGGTCATGTGGCGCAAACCGCTCCTGTCCTCAATGCACTCCACGCCAGGATGCCAGACCTCCGCATTACTGTTCGCAGTCAGGCGCCGCTTGAACATCTGCGCTCGCGCATTCATGCGCCGTTTGATTATGTGCGTGATGGCAGTGACATTGGCATGCTGATGTCATCGGCCCTCGATGTGAACGTCAAAGAAAGCGTCGACGCCTATCTTGCCCTGCATCGCGAATGGAGTGTCTTGGTCGCTGAGGAAGCAGCAACCTTGCGTGAACTCGCGCCGGATTTCGTGCTGTCCAATGTGGGCTATCTGCCTCTGGTGGGGGCGCATCATGCCAACATCCCCTGCGCCGCCATGAGTTCGATCAACTGGGCAGACATTTTCGCTCATTATTGCGAGGCGATATCCGGCACGCACCACGTAGCGAGTCAGATGCTGATGGCGTACAACAGCGCCGATACCTTTCTACGCCTGACTCCTGGTATGGACATGGAGAGCTTGCATCAACGCACGCTGATCGGCCCAATAGCGGATGTCGGACTGTCTCGGCGCGATGAAATTAATGCTTTGCTAAATCTGCAAGCTGATGAAAAACTGATACTGGTCTCCCTCGGCGGCATTGCCGGTCACCTGCCCATGGGCCACTGGCCACGCATTCCAAGCGTGCACTGGCTGGTGCCCGCCAGCTGGCATTCGACGCATCCGGATGCACATGTGCTGGAAAACCTCAACCTGCCTTTCAGCGATATTCTGGCCAGCTGCGACGTACTGCTTTGCAAGCCAGGTTATGGTAGTTTCGTCGAGGCGGCTTGCAGTCGCGTGCCAGTGCTGTACAGCAGCCGCGAAGACTGGCCGGAAACTGCCGCTCTGGCAAAATGGCTGACCACACACGGGGTTTGCCGCGAAGTGGACCGCCTCGCGCTGGAGTCAGGCAACTTCGCCGAAATTCTGCAGGAACTGCTGGCCCAGCCCAAGCCGCAGCCTGTGGCAGCTACAGGTATCGACGAGGCAGCCGACTGGCTGGAGCAGCGCTTGCGCCGCTAATTCTGCATGCCAGCCAATCCAAGGCTACATCTGACTGACAATTTCCTCACCGAACTGGGAACTGGAAACCTGCGTCGCGCCTTCCATCTGACTTGAGAAGTCATAGGTGACGCGGCGACTTGCAATGGCGTGAGCTACGCCCTGCAACACCAGATCAGCAGCCTCTGTCCAGCCCATGTGGCGCAGCATCATCTCAGCCGACAGGATCAGGGACGACGGATTGGCGAGGTCCTGGCCGGCGATCTTGGGAGCCGTGCCATGCGTAGCTTCAAACATGGCGATAGTATCCGACAGGTTGGCGCCTGGCGCGATACCGATACCGCCAACCTGAGCGGCCAAAGCATCCGACACATAGTCACCATTGAGGTTGAGGGTGGCGACCACAGAATGATCCTGCGGGTGGAGCAGGATTTCCTGCAGGAAGGCATCGGCAATGCAGTCCTTGATGATGATGCCGTTCGGCAGCTTGCACCATGGTCCGCCGTCGATCTCGACCGCACCAAACTCTTCCTTGGCAATTTCGTAGGCCCAGGTCTTGAAGCCACCCTCGGTGAACTTCATGATGTTGCCCTTGTGCACGATGGTGAGCGACTCACGCTTGTTGTCTATGGTGTACTGAATGGCTTTGCGCACCAACCGCTTGGTACCCTCAATCGACACCGGTTTGATGCCGATGGCGGAGCTTTCCGGGAAGCGGATTTTCTTGGCCGCGCCCATTTCACGCAAGAAAGCGATGACTTTCCTGACATCCTCAGACCCCGCCTCGAACTCAATGCCGGCGTAGATGTCCTCGGTGTTTTCGCGAAAGATCACCATGTCGGTCCATTCCGGGTGTTTAACCGGACTCGGCACGCCAGGAAAATACTGTACCGGACGCAGGCAGACGTAGAGGTCAAGTTCCTGTCGCAAAGTCACATTGAGCGAGCGGATGCCGCCACCGACCGGGGTGGTGAGCGGACCCTTGATCGAAATGACATAGTCCTTAACGGCTTGCATGGTTTCTGGCGGCAGCCAGACATTGTCGCCGTAGACCTTGGTGGATTTCTCGCCGGCATAGACTTCCATCCAGGCAATCGCCCGGCGTCCGCCATAAGCCTTGGTGACGGCGGCATCTACTACGCGCCGCATCGGCGGGGTAATATCAACGCCGATGCCATCGCCCTCGATAAATGGGATAATCGGGTGGTCGGGAACCTGCAGACTGTTGTCGGCATTGACTTTGATTTTTTCCCCGTTAGCGGGGATGGTGATTTTGCTGGACATACGAACTCCTGAATAAATGATTATCCTGTTCAATAAACCGTACAACGTGGTTTGCCAATTCAGCAAGCACGAAACGCACCAGAGCCTCAAAGACTACATTCCAATCGAACGCGTCTACGCGGCAGGGCGGCTGGATACCGACAGCGAGGGATTGCTCATTTTAACCGATGACGGCACACTGCAACATCGCTTGTCCGATCCTCGCCATAAACTGCCCAAAACTTACCTGGTGCAGGTCGAAGGAGTGCCTAATGAGGATCTCATCGCACCGTTACGGTGCGGCGTGGATCTGGGGGACTTCATCACACAGCCAGCACAAGCACGCATCATTGCAGAACCCGCAAAGTTATGGCCTCGCAATCCGCCAATCCGCGAGCGCCGGGCCATTCCAACCTCATGGCTGGAAATCGTCATTAGCGAGGGCAAGAATCGTCAGATACGCCGCATGACCGCAAAAGTGGGCTTCCCAACCCTGCGCCTGATCCGCTGGGCGGTTGGCCCTCACACGCTGGAGGGACTTTCCCCCGGAGAATACAAACAGATCGAGCCCATATGAAACCCATCGCCATCTTTCGTCACACCCCCACTGAGGGCCCAGGCTATCTCGCCGAATTTCTCGATTCCCGCGAAATTCCGTGGCAACTGATCCGTATCGATGCCGGGGATCCCTTGCCCGACAGCGTAACCACTTATGGCGGCCTGGTATTCATGGGTGGGCCGATGAGCGTCAACGACAATCTGGCCTGGATTCCCAATGCCCTGCAACTGATCCGGCAGGCGGTAGATGCAGACACTCCGGTGCTTGGGCATTGCCTGGGTGGCCAACTGATGGCGCGAGCGCTGGGCGGCGTGGTCACGCGCAACCCGGTGAAGGAGATAGGCTGGGGGGAAGTTCAGGTTTTTCCGGGCGCCGATGCACAACGCTGGTTTGGTAATGCCACCAGCTTTACCAGCTTTCATTGGCACGGCGAAACCTTTTCCATCCCCGAAGGTGCAGTCAATCTTCTGGAAAGCAGATACTGCAAACATCAAGCCTTTGCTTACGGCAAACACCTCGCATTGCAGTGCCACATCGAAATGACTGCTGCCATGGTGCATGAGTGGTGCAGGATGGGTGAGGATGAAATATCCCTGGCAGCTAACAGTCCTGGCGTGCAAAGATCAGATGAAATAAAACGTGATCTGGAGTTACGCCTGGCGCGACTGAACGCTGTTGCCGAACAGGTTTACTTGCGCTGGATCGAAGGCCTGATGTAGCACCAAGGACAACGAAAGTGATGCGCTGACAGGCGTACAATATAGTCTTGCCCAACCAACGTCGGACTCAGAAAAGGAATGTCAAATGCTTGACTTAGCCCAAGCCCTCAATGGACAAATCGCGGGCGCTGAGGCCACCTTAAGTCTTAGCAACGGTGAATCGTTCCGCATTCGAGGAGATTGTGAATTGGTATCCGGGCAATTCATCAGCGTCGTCTTGTCCAACAATCCGGACAAAAAAGGGCGCAAGTTGGTGAACGTGAGTCACATCGTCAGCATTGAGTGGTATCTCAAGTAACCCGACCGGCAGACGTTGTCGAGGCTGACCGGGAAACGTTTGCCGGCGTTAGTAAGTGCGGCGACGAGCGACGGGAGCAGGTCCGCGTGTTTCAATGTGGCGAAACGTGATACGTCCTTTAGTGACGTCATAGGGCGACATTTCAAGCGTGATCTTGTCGCCTGCCAGGATACGGATGTGGTGCTTGCGCATCTTGCCGGCGGTATAGGCAATAAGCACATGCCCGTTTTCCAGAGTTACGCGAAAGCGAGAATCCGGCAGCACTTCGGACACCACGCCATTCATTTCAATGAGTTCTTCTTTAGCCAAGAGGGACACTTCCATGCAAAAGTAAAAAAAGAAAAAGCCCGGATTGCGCCGGGCTCTTCCGGTGGGGTTATCAACCGGTCATAAATGTCCAGCCAAGCAACCCCATTGTGACTCTCGGCACGACGGTAGCCATGCCATGCGGTTGCTTTATTCAGCAGCGCGAATGTTGGAAGCTTGCTGACCCTTAGGGCCGGTGGTTACGTCGAAGCTAATGCGCTGGTTTTCTTGCAGGCTCTTGAAACCTTGGCTTTGAATTGCCGAGAAATGCACGAAAAGATCTGCACCGCCATCGTCAGGGGTTACAAAGCCGAAACCCTTAGCGTCATTGAACCACTTCACTGTACCTGTTGCCATGTCTTGATATCCTTAAAACAAAAAATAAAATAGGGGATTGCCCTGTGGGCGATTGTCAAGACGGCGGGGTGATGAAGGAAAAAAACCCGAAAGATGCGAGGGTACTGAACCAGACAGCAACAACACGACTTGAATATCGCTACCGCGCACTATGCACGCTATTTCCTCAATATGCAAATATATATGCAATTATCTGCAAAATAGTTTGGGCGAGGCAGTTCCCTGGCATCAATTATCACGCTTGGGGCCCAATCGCCCCCGCCTCTGGCACGGCAAAATCAGTAAGTAAATGCCGCCTCCTTCGGAAAGTTCTAGACCTTGGTGGCCAGAACGCCGTTACTGGCTGAAAGCACCAGGCTCGGTGCCGGCATGATCGTGCTGGCAACCGCGATCACAGGAGCGCTCAACGGATTGCCATTAACGTCCAGTTGATTCAGCGTAGCAACTGCGTCAGCCACATTGCGTGCAGCGCCAGCCGTTGATCTCGGCGCAGTCATCAACAGCGAAGTCGTGGCCGCTCCCGGGGACGAGGCGTTAAATGCGTTGATGGCCTGAACCAGCCCGCCAACATTTGCCGCTAGGTTCCCCACTGGAACTGCCAACGTTGTGACAGCTGCAACTGCTGTCTGCGCCAGGACATTTCCTAAGTTGTTGGCACTCGACACCGTGGACGAAAGCG
>CAIJXJ010000260.1 GCA_903824575.1 uncultured Methylobacillus sp. | reverse complement strand
TCTGACGGTGCCGGTAACATTTGATTGTGGCGCTTAACTACAACCGAGAAATGCTGTATGGCGTACTTAAATGCACTCTCCGGCGTAAACAGGCCAGACCGTAAAGACAGGGTCGAGTTGTAAGGCATATCAGTAATTGACAATATCTCGATTGAGATACAAAATGAGAGGGTCTTTTTAGGAGGGATAAATCATGTTGGCCCATACTTCGATGATTCACGTGAGGGTAGACGATGTTACAAAGGCGCAAGCTACTGAGACACTCGCTGCAATGGGAATGTCTGTATCTGAAGCTGTACGTCATTTCTTACATCGTGTGGTTGTAGATCAGGCATTCCCACTTGAACTGAAGGTGCCAAATGCAGAGACCCGTGCAGCGATGGCAGAATCTCGCGCCATGATGGCAGCGCGCCGTGCCCGCTTCTCTACAGCAGATGAACTGTTCGATGATCTTGAAAAAACCAGCATCAAGTAAACGTGTCCGGCCACCACTAATATCTGACTACGCCAAGTCATTCTTCAAGGATTGGGAACGCCTCATACACTCGGGCCGGTATGACATGGGTAATCTCAAAGAGGTCATGGTATTGCTGATTGCCAACGATGAACCCCTTGGCCCGGAATGGCTTGATCATCGACTCAAAGGAGACTTGGCCGATCACAGGGAGTGCCATATTGGGGGTGACTTCCTTCTGATCTACCAAGTAAAAGGCAACGTCATCAACTTTGTGCGTACAGGCACACACGCAGAACTCTTCGGTTAGCCCCCTGTTTTTCCCTTGCCCCTTGAATCTTCTACCTGGTCCCCAGTCTCGAGACCTTAGTCCCTTGTCCCGTGTCCCTTGTCCCTTGTATCATGTGCCTTGAATCTTGCTTAAACTGATATGTTGGATTTGGTGCCTATGCGAATATCAGACAAAACAGTAGAAATCTTAACTAAGCTTGCTAAAACTTATTTTGGCGAGGCTGCTCAAGTTCGCCTATTCGGATCTCGCACAAATGATCTGGCGCGTGGTGGCGACATAGACATTCAAGTGATTGCCCCAGGCTCAACCTATCGAGATGAGATTTCTTTTCTGACGGCTGTTGAGCAACAACTTGATGAGCGCGTTGACTTGCGAGTTCAGCGTAATAGCGCATTACTAATCGATGAACTCGCCATCAAGGAAGGGATTCTTCTTCATGGATAACATTACTGTTGTAGCAGTTCTTAAGTCAAAAATAGAAGTGACAGCGAGCATTGCTGATAGGTTGGCTTATTCAATATCTAAAGCAAAACGACTTAATCTTGACCCGCTTAGCATAGAGAAGTTGGCCGTACTATCCGATGACGAGATGGAAGTTATTGATGCCTATTTATTTAGGTATGGATCATTAGTTTCCAACATCCAGGATGCCATTTTCAAGTCCATTGGCGAGGTTGAACAAGAGCCAGTATCAACAATGAGCAATCGTGATAAGTCCAACCTGATGGAACGTCTTGGAGCACTTCCTTCGGCTGAGGAATTCTCGTCGCTTGCCATCGTCAGAAACAAGCTGATGCACGATTATCCAGAAGAAATGCAGAAGCATCTGGACCGTGTAAATTTCATTACGAGCGAGGCTCCGAGATTGGTGGAAGTATTCCTTGGGATAGCAAAATATGCTGAGAAATTTGATATTCAAATTTCGATGGATGACTTTAAGCACTTGGCAAATTCTTAACCCTAGGTTCACATGGTGAACTCGGTTTGTGAATACGATACTGACAACGACCTTGTAGCGCAGGCGGCCTCGCCTGCACGCAGTCTCAGGCCGCTCGCATGACCATGCAGGCGGGGCCGCCTGCGCAGATAAGCATGATCTTGGTCGTAAGTGGTTTTATCAAGCACCCATGTCGGCAACATGGTGATCTTGTTAACTTGCGGTGGCGACAAGGGCGCGCAAAGTCGCGACATTGATCGGGCAGTCAGATTATTAAAGGATTG
>CAIJXJ010000259.1 GCA_903824575.1 uncultured Methylobacillus sp. | reverse complement strand
TCGTTTGAAAATATACAACCTATCCAAACGTCCGCCGGCCACAACCTCGCGCGCCTCTTTGATATACTGTATTGCTGCACTTTTAAAGGTCTTGGCTGGAGCCGTTAAAGCCATCGCCAGGAATCTCGGCTGCTGGTCATCATGTATTTGTGATAAATAGTATCCGACTTCAAGCGAAACCTCACCACGTTCCACCGCCCGAAGGGAGGCTTCGGTCAAATCATCCAGTTGCAAGACATTTCTCACCCAATGCGGCGCTTGATGAACTTTGTTAGCCAACTCCCTGTGTGTTATGCCAGGATGCAGCTTCATTATCTGCTTTAATTGCCTACAGTAATCAAGCAGGGTCGGGTCTTCGCGCTTACCGTTCTCTTCAATCTGAAGTTCACGCACGCCCTCATCAGTGACACCCTGACGAATGATGCAGGGGATCGTTGACCATCCGAGGTCTATGCAAGCTTGCCGACGGCGACAGCCCACTATCACCTCAACTTTGTCACCTTTCGGTCGAACAACTATCGGATGTAGAAGACCCCAAGCAGCTATACCATCCTTGAACGCCATGTACTCGACTGACGAAGTATCAACTACCCGTTGTTTGATCCAGGGCTCCAGTATGTCGCCAATCGGTATATCGCGGGCCTCGTCCACAAATAGATATGACACCAGAATCGGCACTTTTTTCAAAAAAATCGCGGAATTTTTTGAAAAAAGTGTCGATTCTGGTGTCATATCTATTTGAACAACGCTCCGTACCCCTGTGGAGATAAAATGTTTAAACATGAAGTTATCTGAATCTCTCCATAAATTCCTGAATGCCCGCAAAAGCCCGGCCAATCAAGACCTGATTGACCGCTGGCACGTCGGCATGGAAACGCAAGCCAACATGATGGTCGGTGACGGCGAATTGGTTGCCGGCAAGCGTACAACCTGGAGCAACGGCACCGAGACGTGGCACAACTTCCGCATACCCCACGGTGCCAACAGTGACCCCCAGTGGGACGATTACGACATCCGGTTCCCACTTGATGTTCACTGCGAAGGTATCGGTATGACTGGCTGGAACTGGCAGAAGCGATGCAGCGTGTTTGTTGGCTTCGACGTTGACAGTATTACCAGCCACGCCAAGGGAATCGGTATCTCGGACGCCGACCTGGAAAAAGTCAAGGAAGCCGCTGGTGCCCTCCCTTACATCGAAACCCGCCGAAGTACCGGCGGCAGTGGCTTGCATCTCTATGCCTACCTAGATAACATTCCCACCTTAACGCACACCGAACACTCAGCCCTTGCACGTTGCATCTTGGGCATGATGAGTAGTGATTGTAATTTTCCATTTGCCTCGCAGGTTGATGCTTGCGGACAAATTATGTGGTGTTGGCACCGCAAGATGGTGGGCACCAAGGGTTTGGAAATCATCACGCCCTCAAAAAAGCTGCTCACTGTTGCTAGTCTACCTGCTAATTGGAAAGATCACATTGAAGTAGTTACTAAGCAACGTACCAAAGTACGCATCAATGAAATCACTGAGAATAATCAAGACCCGTTTGAAACTTTGGCATCCAGTCGTAAGATCATTCCACTAGATGAATCTCACAAAGCTCAGATTGATGAGTTACAACGATCCGGTTTCACAACACTCTGGGTTCCTGATCACCACCTGCTTCAAACGCTTCGCACCGTTGGCGTGCTTCATCAACTCGGGAATCCAGACGGTCTCGCGCGTCTTGTGCTGGCAGGCGAAAATACGCACGCCGCCCGGCGCTTCGGCGACCGGCCATTGAAAGGTTCG